>JALYWF010000171.1 GCA_030852845.1 Pseudomonadota bacterium | reverse complement strand
ATCCCGGATTTTCCGTGCCAGGCACCGTCTTCCGCTACAGGATGTAGCGGGAGAGATCCTCGTCCTTCGCGAGGCTGCCGAGATGCTGATCGACGTACGCGGCGTCGATTTCGATCGCCGTGCCGGCTTTTTCCGCGGCATCGAACGAAACGCTCTCGAGCAGGCGCTCCATGACGGTGTGCAGGCGGCGCGCGCCGATGTTCTCGGTCTTTTCGTTCACGCTGGACGCGATCTCCGCGATGCGCCGCACGCCGCTCTCGGCGAACTTCACGTCCACCTTCTCGGTGTTCATGAGCGCCGTGTACTGCGTGGTCAGCGAGGCATCCGGCTCGGTGAGGATGCGCACGAAGTCATCGGCCGTGAGCGCCGTAAGCTCCACCCGGATCGGCAGGCGGCCCTGCAGCTCGGGGATCAGGTCCGAGGGCTTTGACATATGGAAGGCGCCTGAGGCGATGAACAGGATGTGGTCGGTCTTGATCGCACCGTACTTCGTCGACACCGTGCAACCCTCGACCAGCGGCAGCAGGTCGCGCTGCACGCCCTCGCGTGACACATCTGCGCCGATGGTGTCCTGGCGACGGGCGATCTTGTCGATCTCGTCGATGAACACGATGCCGTTCTGCTCGGCGTTGTGCAGCGCGCGGGCGCGGATCTCCTCCTCGTTCACCAGCTTGCCGGCTTCTTCATCAAGCAGCAGCTTCTGTGCCTCGCGCACCTTCAGGCGGCGGGTCTTGGTGCGGCCCTGGCCCAGGTTGCTGAACATCTGCGAGAGCTGCTGCTGCATTTCTTCCATGCCGGGCGGGGCCATGATCTCCACGCCCATGGGCATGGACGAAAGCTCCAGCTCGATCTCGCGGTCATCCAGCGCGCCCTCGCGCAGCATCTTGCGGAAACGCTGGCGGGTCTCGGCGCCCTGGGCCTGCGGTTCACGCGGCTCGTCGGTGGAAAAGCCCATGGCCGCGCGCGGCCGCGGCAGCAGCGCATCGAGGATGCGCTCCTCGGCGGCGTCGGCAGCACGCTCGCGCACGCGGGCCTTCTCCTCCTCGCGCGTCATCTTCACCGCCACGTCGGCGAGTTCTTTCACGATGGAGTCGACCTCGCGGCCCACATAGCCCACCTCGGTGAACTTGGTGGCCTCCACCTTCACGAACGGCGCATTCGCAAGTCGCGCCAGGCGGCGCGCGATCTCGGTCTTGCCGCAGCCGGTCGGACCGATCATCAGGATGTTCTTGGGCGTGATCTCCTGCCGCAGCGGCTCGGCGATCTGCATGCGCCGCCAGCGGTTGCGCAGCGCAATGGCCACGGCGCGCTTGGCGGCCTGCTGGCCAACGATGTGCTTGTCGAGCTCGGCCACGATTTCACGCGGGGTCATGTGCGCAGCCTCCGGTTGCGGCAGGGGATGGGCAATCGCAGGCTGGCTCATGGCAGCTCCTCGATGGTGAGGTTGCGGTTGGTGTAGATGCAGACATCGGCGGCGATTCCCAGGCTCCTTTCGACGATCTCGCGGGCCGACAGTTCGGTGTTCTCGAACAGCGCGCGCGCCGCGGACTGGGCAAAGGGCCCGCCTGAGCCGATCGCGGCCAGCGGCTGCTCCGGTTCTATCACGTCGCCATTGCCGGAGATCACGTAGAGATGATCCGGATCACCCACCAGCAGCAGCGCCTCCAGGCGGCGCAGGTAGCGGTCGGAGCGCCAGTCCTTGGCCAGCTCGATGGCGGCCCGGGTGAGGTTGCCGAACTTGGTGAGCTTGCCCTCGAAGCGCTCGAACAGGGTGAAGGCATCGGCCGTGCCACCGGCGAAGCCCGCCAGCACCTTGCCCTCGTACAGGCGGCGCACCTTGCGGGCATTGCCCTTCATCACCGTGTTGCCCAGGGTCACCTGGCCGTCACCGCCCAGCGCCAGCGTGCCGCCGCGGCGCACCGCCAGGATGGTGGTGCTGTGGGGATCGAATCGGTCGGACATGGGACTCCTGGTTGGGGGGGGTCAGCTGCGTGGCTTCACGCGGCGCGCACGTGGGTGCGCCTGATCGTACGTGTGGGCCAGGTGCTGGAAATCAAGATGGGTGTAGATCTGGGTCGTCGAGAGGTTCGCGTGCCCCAGCAGCTCCTGCACACCCCGCAGGTCGTGGCTGGATTCCAGCAGGTGCGAGGCGAAGGAGTGGCGGAACAGGTGCGGATGCAGCTTCACCGGCAGGCCGTGGCGCCGCGCAAACGCCGCCACACGCAGCTGGACGGCGCGTGCGCCGAGGCGGCGACCATTGCGACCCACGAAGACGGCTGTCTCGTCGCCTGCCGCGAGGCCGCCACGCTGCGCCAGCCAGCGCCTGAGCATTTCCACCGCCTTGGCCCCCACCGGCACGATGCGCTCGCGCCGACCCTTGCCGAGGACAGTAACCAGCCCCGCGGCCAGGTCCAGGCGACTGAGGTCGAGCGATACCAGCTCCGCCAGGCGCAGGCCGGAGGAATAAAACAGCTCCATGATGGCCAGGTCGCGCAGCGCGAGCACGGGATCGCCTTCTTCCGCGGTGGCCGGAACCGGCGTCTCGAGCACCTTCTGCATGAGGTCGGCATCGACGGTGCGCGGCAGCCGCCGCGGCGCCTTGGGTGCGCGCACGTCGGCGGCCGGATTGCCGGCACAAAGGCCCTCGCGCTGCAGGAAGGCATAGAACGAGCGCACCGCTGACAGCCGCCGCTGGATGCTGCGCGGCCCGAGGCCCCCGGCGTGGCTGTGCGCGCTGAACTGGCGCACATGGCCGTGGTCCACGGCGCTCCAGTCGGCCAGGTCCTGCCGGTCGCACCAGGCCGCGAACCCGGCCAGGTCGCGCTCGTAGGCGCGTCGTGTGTGGATGGAGAGCCGGCGCTCCTGCGTGAGCCGCTGCAGGAACTGCGCGCGCGCGCCGGCAGCCTCAGGGCTCACGGCGCAGCCGCGGGCCCTGTGGAGGGCGGGTGTTCAGTCGCGCGCCAGCGCATCGCTGGTGAGCTCGCCCAGCAGCGCCAGGAAGTCGGTGCTCATGCCGGGATGGAAACGCTGGTTGTTGTGGCTGGCCAGCGCCAGCAGCCCGATGGGCGTGTCGTCGATGAGCGGCACCAGCGCCACCGAGCCCACGCCGGCCGCATCGGCACCGAACAGGAACTCGCGCAGCGAATCGCGCACCTGCCCACAGCGGGGCTTGCCGGCGGCGAACAGCGAGTCGAAGGCCGCCATCTCCGGATCGTTGGCGGGGATGTTGCGCACGAAACGCAGCCCGCCGGTGTCGGTGCCAGTGCCCAGCAGCAGCAGCACCGAATGCGTGACGTCGAAATCCTCGCGCAGGCCCAGCTCGATCTGCGTCTGGATGGCGCGCCGCGTGGGCGCGCGCATCAGGCGGCGCGTGAAGCGGTGGATCTTCGCCGTGAGCTGCTCGTTGGCCCGGGCAATCTGCACCAGCTCGTTGAAGCGCGCGTCAGCGTTCTGGTTCTTCTCGCGCAGCAGCTCGATCTGCCGCTCGATCAGCGACACCGCCGAGCCGCTGGCATGCGGCACGCGCAGCGTGGCCAGCAGCTCGCCGTTGCGCTGGAAGAAATCGGGGTGGACCCGGAGCCATCCCGCGATGTCATCGTCGGTCAGGGCAATCGCGTCGCGGGCAGGGGATGTGCTCATGGGTGGGTATGCAACCTCGATGATCAGAGTTCGAACTGGCCGGTGAAAGATACTGCAGCGGGACCTTCCAGCCAAAGGTGCGAGCCGGGCCCGTTCCATCTTGCCACCAGCAGTCCGCCCGGCAGCTGCACCTGCACCTGGGCATCGAGCAGGCCGGCGAGGATGCCCGTGGCCACTGCCGCGCAGGCCCCCGTGCCGCAGGCCAGCGTCTCGCCCGCGCCGCGCTCGAACACGCGCAACCGGATGTGGCTGCGATCGACGATCTGGCGGAAACCCACGTTCACGCGCTGGCGGAACCGGGGATGGCGTTCAAGTGCCGGGCCGATTTGCGCCACCGCCGCGGTGGCCACGTCCGGCACGTCGAGCACTGCATGCGGGTTGCCCATGGAAGCAATCGCAAATTCCGCGCGTGCCCCGGGCAGGTCGATGGAATAACGCGGACCAGACTGTCCCGCCGGGTCGAAGTCCACCGCTGCGGGCGTGAAGGAAGGCTCGCCCATGTCGACTGAAGCCCGTCCGAGCTCACCCAGCTGCGCTTCGATCAGCCCGGCGGGGCTGCCCAGGCGCACCACACCATCGCGCGACACACCGCGCCGCCGCAGCAGGTCGGCCAGGCAGCGCACGCCATTGCCGCATTGCTCCACTTCGCTGCCATCGGCGTTGAAGATGCGATAGAAGGCAGCGGTGTCGCCGCTGCGTGGTGGCTCCAGCACCAGTGCCTGGTCGAAGCCGATGCCCGTGCGCCGGTCCGACAGCTGCCGCCACTGTGCGGGTGAAAATGCGAGGCCGTCGCGCACGGGCGCATCGAGCACGATGAAGTCGTTGCCCGCGCCGTGCATCTTGGTGAAGTCGAAGCGCATCCCTGCTGCAAGGATACCCTACAGGCGTGCCTTCAGTTCCCCCGCCAGGCGCCGGCTTACCGTCAGCGGTTCGGCCATGCCCCGCACCCGCGCCAGGTAGCTGCCATCGACCTGTCGCTCCACGGCTTCGAGGAAAGCGCGGTTCACCAGCGCACCGCGATGCACGCGCAGGAAGCGTGTGCCGAATTCGTTCTCCAGCTGCCGCAGCGAGTCTTCCACCAGGTCGGTGCCGCCGGTGTGGTGGACCGTGGTGTACTTCTGCTCGGCCAGCAGGCAGATGATGTCCTCGACACGCAGCAGGCGGATGCCCTCGCGATGGCGCACGGGCAGGTGGGTGCGCGCTTCGGGGGCGGCCAGCGCGGCAAGCTGCCGCGTCGACAGTTTCTGCGCGCGCTCGGTGGCTGCGGCGAGTTTTTCCTTGTGCACCGGCTTCAGCAGGTAGCCCACGGCCTCGGCCTCGAAGGCCTCCATGGCATGCTCGCCATGCGCGGTGGTGAAGACGATGGCCGGCGGATCGGGCAGGCGGGCCAGGTGCCGCGCCAGCTCCAGGCCCGACATGCCGGGCATGCGCACGTCCAGGTAGAGGATGTCGGGCGCCAGCTTCTCCAGCTGCTGCAGCGTCTCGCTGGCGTCGCCGGCCTCACCGACCACTTCCACCTGGTCCAGTTCGCGCAGCAGCGCGCCAAGGCGCGCCCGCGCGAGGGGTTCGTCATCGACGATCAGGGCCTTCAGGGTCACGCCGCATCATCCCGCGTTTGCCGGCGGCGCTTCAATCACCGGGAAGCGCAGCTGCACGACGAACTCATCGCCCTCGCGCCCCGCGGTGACGCTGGCCCGGCTGCCGTGCAGCAGTTCCAGCCGCTCGCGGATGTTGTCGAGCGCGATGCCATGCCCGGCGCGGGATTCGCCTTCCAGTGCCAACGGGTTGCGTACCCGCAGCAGCAGCATGCCGTCCGCGGCGCTGCCGCCGATGTGCACCTCGCCACCCTGCGGCAGCTGTGCCACGCCATGCAGGATGGCGTTCTCCAGCAGGGGCTGCAGCGTGAGGACGGGAATGCGCGCCTGCATGGGCAGCGTGTCCGTGTGCCACAGCACGCGCAGGCGCGGTCCCATGCGCAGCTGCTCGATGCGCACGTAGGCGCGGGCGTTGTCCAGCTCCTCGCGCAGCGTGATGAGGCTGCGCTCCTCATCGAGGCTGGCGCGGAACAGCTCGGTGAGGTCAAGCACGGCTTCTTCTGCGCGGGCCGGATCGCTGCGGGTGAGCGCGGCGATGGTGTTCATGCTGTTGTAGAGGAAGTGCGGGCGGATGCGCGCCTGCAAGGCATCGGCGCGCGAGCGCGCCTGCGCCTCCACGTTCAGTCGCCACTGCTGCGTCACGTAGGCATAGCGCAGCACCAGCATGCCGACGATGAACCCGATGCCGAGGTTGCGTGCCAGGAAGGCGCCGCGGCTCACCGGCAGCCTGCCGAGCAGCGCGTCCGGATTCAGCTGGGCGCTGTTGAGGATCCACCAGGCGATTTCGGAGATGCCGGCCACCACCACCAGCAGCAGCCCCATCACCACCCCTGCACCCGCCGGTGCGGCAAGCGAGGCAATGCGTGCGCGCAGCACGCACAGCAACGCCGCGCCCAGCAACCCGACCCAGATCAGGAACAGCAGCCGCCGGGCCAGATCGCCCCAGAAACCGGGACCGGGTCCCGGCGAGGCCAGCGTGAGCAGCAGCGCGGTGAGCGCCACGATGGTGAGCACCAGCAGCACCGCGCGCGGTGCGCAGAAATCAGGCAGCAGCAGGGGCTTCATTCGCCGTTACCGGCGAAGCGGTGTCAGTTCGGTCCGCAGGCCAGGTCGCGGGCGGCGCGGGCCTCGAGCCGGGCGCGATCGATCTCGGCGCTGGTCAGGTACACACGTTTGCCCTGCTGGTCGGTCTTGTAGATGCTGCGCGCCTTGATGGCCTCCTGATAGGCAGCCTCGTACTGCTTGCACTGCGCGCTCTTGGCGGCATCGGCGGCGGCGCGCACCTCTTCGGCCACGGCGTCGGTCACCGGCAGCGGGTCGGCATCGGACACCACGGGTTCTGAAGCCGGTGCCGGCGGCGCGCTGTTCTGCGGCGCAGCCTCGGCGGCAGCCTGCGGGCGCGAGCTGGTGCCGCGCACTACCAGTTCGGCACCGGGCCGCGGCTGGTCGGAATAGTGCCAGGCGCCGTCGGCGCCCCTCCACCGGTAGACCTCGCCGGCGCCAAAGGCGCTGGCCATCAGCAGGGTGGCGGCAGTAAAGGTGATGATCTTGCGCATGGTGCCCTCTCCGGCCGGAGTATCGCCCTGACCGCCGGCCCGGCCCTGTGACCGGATTCACAGGTTGCTATATGACAGTCTACGCAAAGAAAAAGCCCCGGCAACCGCGAGGTCGCCGGGGCTGCTTCCCTTCAGGCGGGAAGGGTGCTTCCGATCAGTCGTAGGCCCGCTCGCCGTGCTCGGCGACGTCCAGGCCCTCGCGCTCCACTTCTTCGGTGGGGCGCAGTCCGATGGTGAACTTGATCAGGTAGAAGATGATCGCAGTCACTACGCCGGACCAGACCACCGCGAAGAGCACACCCTTCAGCTGGATGATGAACTGCTCGCCCATGGTCGGGTCGAAGCCCTGCCCACCCAGCGACTCGTGGCCGAGGATGGCGCAGGCCAGGGCGCCGAGGATGCCGCCCATGGCGTGCACACCGAACACGTCCAGCGAGTCGTCATAGCCGAGCGTCTTCTTCAGGCTGGCGCAGGCCCAGAGGCAGACCAGGCCGGCCACGATGCCGAGGATGATCGAGCCCGACGGGGACAACACGCCGCAGGACGGGGTGATCGCCACCAGGCCGGCCACCGCGCCGGAGGCCGCGCCCAGCATCGTGGGCCTGCCCTTGAAGATCCACTCGCCGAAGGTCCAGGCCACTGCCGCCATGGCCGCGCAGACGAAGGTGTTGAGGAACACCAGGCCCGCACCGTTGTTGGCCTCGAGGCCCGAGCCGACGTTGAAGCCGAACCAGCCCACCCACAGCAGGGCGGCGCCGACCATCACGTAAGGCAGGTTGTGCGGCGGCATGGCCACCTTGCCGTAGCCCGTGCGCTTGCCGACGATCAGCGCACCCACCAGGCCTGCGATACCCGCATTGATGTGCACCACCGTGCCGCCGGCGTAGTCCAGCGCGCCGGCCTTGAACAGCCAGCCCTCGGTGTACCACACGGCGCGCGCGATCGGCAGGTAGGAGAAGGTGAACCACAACACCGCGAACAGCAGCACCGCGCTGAACTTGGTGCGCTCCGCGAAGCCGCCCACCGCCAGCGCCGTGGTGATGGCCGCGAACGTGGCCTGGAAGGCGACGAACACGTACTCGGGAATCACCACGCCTTCGGAGAAGGTTGCGGCATTCGTGTCTGCCGTTATCCCCGAAAGCAGGAAGCGGCTGAAGTCGCCGATCCACGGACCGGAGCCGGCGAAGGCCATGCTGTAGCCGTAGATGACCCACAACACCACCAGCAGCGAGAAGGTGACGAACACCTGCATCGAGACCGACAGCATGTTCTTGGCGCGCACCATGCCGCCGTAGAAGAGTGCCAGGCCCGGCACGGCCATCATGATGACCAGCAGGGTGCAGACCATCATCCACGCGGTATCGCCCTTGTCGGGCGTCGGTTCTGCTTCCTGTGCGCCAGCCAGCGCCGGCAGCAATGCCAGCGAAGCAAGCAATGTCCCCCGCGCCCATCGCGAGGAAGTTATCGAGGCGAGATCAATGCGCATATGCGACTCCCAGCTGTTCTTAAGTTGCCGCTGTTCCGGTCTCGCCGGTGCGGATTCGAATGGCCTGTTCCAGATTTCCAACCAGTATCTTTCCGTCGCCGTTCCGGCCCGTTCGCGAGATGTTGGCGATGGCCTCGAGCACCGGCTCGACGATGGCATCGTCGACGGCGATCTCGACCTTGGCACGCGGCCCGTGCTCTGCTTCATGCACCTCGGTCACCGTCACGCCCTGCACCCCCAGTTGGGCGATGGCATGCCGCATCTCGTCCAGCTTGAAAGGCCGGACGATCGCAGTGATGATCTTCATGGCGTACATGTCGCAACGCAGCGAGCCTTGTTGGTATCCATTGCCTGATCTTGCGAACGCTCTGAACCCACCGGTTCGGCGCCCAAAGGACCAGTGCAGAAACCGTGCCACGGTTCACGTACCGGTTAGCGCGCTCCAAATGGACCAGGAGGTCGCAGTGCTGCACAGTGTTGGACAGATGCACGAAGTTGGTGCACCACCGTGGTGCACCACCGTCCTGGAGAGGCCATGATCGACAAACTGGACGTGAACGGACTGGTGCGCCAGCTCACCGAGAACCTGCCGGCATCGCTGCAGGCACTCAAGGCCGATGTGGAAGCCCATGCCAGCCGTGTGCTGCGCGACGCCACGCGCCGCATGGACCTGGTGTCCCGGGAAGAATTCGATGCCCAGGCGCGGGTGCTGGAGCGCAGCCGCGAACTCATCGCCGCGCTCGAGGCCCGCGTGGCTGCGCTGGAGCGGCTGGCCCCGCACAACCAGGCGCCCTGACCGCAGGCTTAATCTGCGCGCTTCGCCCAGTTAACCGCGCCCCGGCAGGCGCGGCGGCGGCCACAGTGGCCGCATGGGATTTGCACGAGTATTGAGCCGCGCGCATTCGGGGCTGGCGGCCCCGCAGGTCACCGTGGAGGTGCACCTGGGCAGCGGGCTGCCCACCTTCAGCATCGTTGGCCTGCCCGCAGCCGCAGTGAAAGAAAGCCGCGAACGCGTGCGCGCGGCACTGGCGACCTGCGGTTTCGAGCTGCCTGCCGGCCGCATCACGGTCAATCTTGCGCCGGCCGACCTGCCCAAAGAAGGCGGACGTTTCGACCTGCCGGTGGCGCTGGGAATATTGCTTGCCTCGGGGCAGGCCGAACCGCGGTTCGATGTGGGGCGCACCGAGTTCTATGGCGAGCTGGGTCTGACCGGCGAGCTCAAGCCGGTGCCCGGCTTGTTGCTGGCTGCGCTGCATGCCGGCCGCGCCGGACATGGCCTGGTCGTGCCCGCCTGCAATCTTGCCGAGGTGCGAGCCGCCGACGCCGGCGCGCGCGGACTGCTGCACCTGCGCGAGCTGGTTGAAGACGATGCTGCCAGTGCTGATGCGTCCGAATCCTCCGCGCCGCAGCTGCCCGCCGAGCAGGCGCCCGTGCACGAGCTGGCAGATGTGCGTGGCCAGCACCACGCCAAACGTGCGCTGCTCATTGCCGCCGCCGGATCACACAGCCTGTTGATGCTCGGGCCGCCCGGCTCCGGCAAGACCATGCTGGCGCAGCGCCTGCCCGGCCTCCTGCCGCCACTGCGCGCAGATGAAGCCCTGGAGGTCGCCGCAATCGCGGCAGTGGCGCAATGCATCCCCGGCGCCGCGCCGCAGGCCACACGCTGGCCCTCGACGCCGCCCTTCCGCGCGCCGCATCACACTGCCTCGGCGCACGCCATAGTCGGCGGCGGCATGGCCGTGCAGCCTGGGGAGGTGAGCCTGGCGCACCATGGGGTGCTGTTCCTCGACGAGCTGCCGGAGTTCGACCGTCGGGTGCTTGAATCGCTGCGCGAGCCACTGGAATCCGGCCGGGTGAATGTGGTGCGCGCCAGCCAGCGGGCGGAGTTTCCCGCGGCTTTCCTGCTGGTGGCGGCGATGAATCCCTGCCCCTGTGGTCGCCATGGGCTGGTTGCGCCCACCTGCCGCTGCCAGCCCGCCCAGATCGAGCGCTACCGCGCGCGGATCTCCGGTCCGCTGCTTGATCGTATCGACCTGCAGCTGCGGCTGGCGCAGGTCGATGCACAGACCCTGGTGGCCGAATTGCCAGACAACGCCAGCGGCGCGTTGACCACTGCCGGGGCGAGGGCGCTGGTCACCCGCGTGCGCCAGCGGCAGATGCTGCGACAGGGTTGTCTCAACGGCCGGCTGTCTCCAGCCGAGACACTGCGGCACTGCCGGGCCGATGCGGCCGGGCTCAGGTTGCTGGCGGAGGCTGCGTCAAAACGCGGCACCTCGGCGCGCGGCCAGCATCGCATCCTGCGCGTGGCGCGCACCGTAGCCGATCTGGAGGAGCGCGCGACCGTCAGCCACAGCGACATCGCCGAGGCGTTGTCGCTGCGACCGGAAGAGTGAAAGGAACCCGGAAGGCGGGCTCCGGCGAACTCTTAGAGCTGCGAGAGCATGTGGTCGACGGCCTGCTTCACCAGATCATCGCTGATGTAGGTGTGGCCGCCCTTGGCTGGCATGCCGGTGGGGCTCTTGTCCTTGAAGCCATGCAGGGCATGTTCGTATAGCGTAGCCTTGCCCTTTGCTACACGCGGCCCCCAGGCAGCGGCGTCACCCAGGGGAGGAGCGCCCAGCGCCGGCGCCACCGCTGGCGAGTGGCAGGCCGTGCAGGCCGTCTTGTAGACCTGCTCCCCGTTCTCGAGCACCACTGCCGCAGTCGACGTCGGGGTCTGCGTGACCGGCGCGATCTTCAGCGCGGCGTTGTCCTGCCCCGCCACGGCCACCCGCGCGCCGCCGCCCACACGCTCGGCCACGGTCTGCTGCAGCAGCGGATCCTGCATCGCGGTGGCGTTCTGTTCCTTGCCCACGTAGCGGGCCAGCGCGAAGACCAGGATCGCAAAGGCGACCAGCAGTCCGAGAACGACGCTGAAAACATTGAAGAAATGGGTGTCTTGCTTGCTCACGTGGGGAAGTCCGGTCAGTTGGGGCAGGTCAAACCCCGGAATTATAGGGAACTGTTGCAGTTTGGGCAGTCCAACTGGACCGGGCCCGACTAAAATCAACGGGAACGGGGCCGCCGGTGGTTGATCCAAGGGGTATGGACACAGTGCCAAAGCGATTCTTGTGTGCGGTCGTGGCCGCGGTGGTTGCGGCGCCAGCCCTGGCCCAGGGCGCGGCCCCGGCTGCCGGCTCCCACTGGACTGCCATCAACACCTACTGCGGCGATTGCCACAACTCCACCGACTGGGCCGGCGGCGTGGCCTTCGACACCTACTCCCCCACCGACGTCCCCAACGACACCCAGGTGTGGGAGGCCGTAACCAGGAAGCTGCGCGGCCACCTGATGCCGCCGCCGGGCAACAAGCAGCCCTCGCAGGCAGAGCTCAACGGCATCATCAACTGGCTGGAGACCGGCCTCGACGCACGTCGCGAGACCCCGCGTGCCGGTTATGTCAGCGCGCAGCGCCTCAACCGCACCGAATACGCCAATGCCGTGCGCACGCTGCTGGGCGTGGAGATCAAGGTCGAGGACCTGCTCCCGCCCGAGATCGAGATGGAAGGCTTCGACAACATCGCGGCAGTGCTCACCGCCTCGCCCTCCTTCCTCGACCAGTACATCGGCGCCGCGCGTTTTATCGCCAGTCGCGCCGTGGGCAATCCGAAACCCAAGCTGAGCAAGACGCTCTATACCTCCGCGCAGTCCGAGGGCGGCGAGATGCCGCTGGGCAGCGCGGGCGGCAGCAGGATCACGCATTTCTTCCCGGCCGACGGCGAGTACAAGCTCAGCATCGTCAACGACCTCACGGGCGGCCTGTATCCGAATGCCTCCATGTTCCGCCGCACCATCGTCGTGCTGCTCGATGGCAAGGAAGTGTTCCGCGGCGACATCGGCGGCAAGGAAGACCTCGGTCTGGTCGACAGGGAAGCGCAGCCGGGCCGCGACAAGGTGATGGCGCGCTTCCGCGACATTCCCTTCCGCGCCACCTCTGGCTCGCACCAGATCGTCGTCACCTCGGTGGAGCGGGCGCGCGTGCTGTCCGATGAGACCATCGGCGGTGGATTCGGTGGTGGTGGCGGCGGCCGCGGCGGTGGTGGCATTGCCCCCAACGTGGAGATCGCCGGCCCGTTCGGTGAAGTAGCGCTGAGCCACTCGCCCAGCCGTGACCGCATCTTCGTCTGCTATCCACAGAAGGCGGATGAAGAGAAAGCCTGCGCCACACGCATCGCGCGTGACCTGGCCACGCGCGCGTACCGCCGTCCGGCCACCGATGCCGACGTGGCCCGCCTGATGGGCTTCTACGAATCCGGTCGCAAGGAAATCGGCCACTTCGACGGTGGCGTGCAGGAGATCGTGATGGGCACGATTTCCAGCCCCGACTTCCTCTATCGCGTGATCGCGCCGCGCGGCGACGGCCACGCGCCGTACCCGCTGTCCGACCTGGAGCTGGCCTCGCGCCTGGCGTTCTTCCTGTGGAGCGATGTTCCCGACGAAGAGCTGCGCAAGCTGGCAGTGGAAGGCAAGCTCGGCGACCGCACGGTGTACCAGCAGCAGGTGCTGCGCATGCTGGGTGACAAACGCGCCATGGCGCTGGTCGACGGCTTTGCGATGCGCTGGCTCAACGTCGATGACCTGAAGGCGGTGGATCCCGACACCACCATCTTCCGCGGCTTCAACGAGGGCCTGCGCAGCGACTTCAGCACCGAGATCCGCCTGTTCCTCAGCGAGGTGCTGCTGCAGAACAAGAGCGTGCTCGACCTGCTGGATGCGGACTACACCTTCCTGAACCAGCGGCTGGCCTCGCACTACGGCATCCGTGGTGTCAACGGCCAGCAGTTCCGCCGCGTGCAGCTCACCGATCAGAACCGCTTTGGCGTGCTGGGCAAGGCGGCCGTGCTGCTGCGCACTTCCTATGCCGACCGCACGTCGCCGGTGCTGCGTGGAGCGTGGATCCTCGAGCGCCTCATCGGCACGCCGCCGACGCCGCCGCCGCCGGGCGTGGAGACCAACCTGGCGGCCAAGGAAGGCGAGCAGGGCACCACGCTGCGCAAGCGCCTCGAGGTGCATCGTTCCGTGCAGAGCTGCAACCAGTGCCACGGCGTGATCGACCCGCTGGGCCTGGCGATGGAAAATTTCGACGCCATCGGCGTGTGGCGTACGCGCGAGGCCGATTCACGCCAGCCGGTCGACGCCACCAGCGTGCTGGCCGATGGCACGCGTATCAACGGCGTGGTGGAACTGCGCCAGGCCCTGGCCCGCCATCCCGAGCAGTTCGCCTGGGCGCTGACACAGAAGCTGCTGATGTATGCCGTCGGCCGCGAGGTGGAAGCGCAGGACATGCCGCAGGTGCGGCAGATCGTGCGTGACACGGCGCCGGGCAATTACCGCTTCTTCGACCTGGTGCAGGCCGTCGCCAATTCCGACGCGTTCCGCCTGCAGGGTCCGCCGCATTCAGACGAGAAGAAGACCACGGTGGCGCAAGTGCGCCCGGCACAGTAGGAGTCAAGCGATGTTCCTGACCAAGAAGCACATATCCCGCCGTGCCACGCTGCAGGGCATGGGTGTTTCACTGGCACTGCCGCTGCTGGACGCGATGATTCCCGCGGCCACGGCCATGGAAAAGACCGCCGCGGTGCCGAAGCCGCGCGTCGGGTTCTTCTACATTCCGCATGGCGCCATCATGGACAACACGCCGTTCGGCAAGGAAGTGGATGCCTGGACGCCCTCGGGCGAGGGCGCGAACTTCACGCTGAACCGCATCATGAAGCCGCTGGAGAAGCACAAGCAGCAGCTGCTGTCCTTCGCCAACCTCGAGAATGCAGCCAGCGCGGGTTCGGTGCATACGCTCAATCCGGCCACCTGGCTGTCGTCGACGCGGCCGCCGGGCGGCACGCCGGGCGCCAACATGGCCATCACGCTCGACCAGGTGATCGCCGGCGCCATCGGGCAGGAGACGGCGCTGCCTTCACTCGAGGTGGCGGCAGAAACCACCATCCAGTCCGCCGCCGGCGGCGGCTTCTACAGCACCACGCTGTCGTTCCGCGATGCGCATACGCCATTGCCGATGGAGTTCAATCCACGCAAGGTGTTCCTGCAGCTCTTCGGCGAGGGTGACACCGATGCCGAGCGCGCGCTGATCTCGCGCCAGACCACCAGCATCCTCGACCTGATTTCCGAGCGCACCAAATCGCTGCGCGCGGAAGTGGGCCCGGAAGACAAGCGGGTTCTCGACAGCTACCTTGAGACCGTGCGCGAGATCGAGCGCCGCCTGGAGAAGGCCAAGGCGCGCGATCTTTCAAGCGTGAAACTGCCGGATGCACCGGTGGGCCAGCTCGACAGCTTCGACGAGCAGGTGAAGATGATGTTCGACCTGATCGCGCTGGCCTACCAGGCCAACCTCACGCGTGTGGCCTCCTACATCATGGTGGCCGAGGGCACGAACCGGAATTACCCCTTCATCAATGTCGCCGATTCCTTCCATCCGCTCTCGCACCACGCCAATGACCGCGCGCGGCTGGAGAAGCTCACGCTGGTGCAGACCTGGCACATGGAGCAGTTCGCGAAGTTCCTCGACAAGATGGCCGCCACGCCCGATGGCGACGGCTCACTGCTCGACCATTCGATCTTCATGTACGGCTCGAACATGAGCAACAGCGACCGGCACAACAACTACCCGTTGCCGGTGATCCTGGTCGGCGGCGGCAATGGCAAGCTCAAGGGCGGCCGGCACATCATGCCGCCCGAAAAGACGCCCATCGCCAACCTGCACCTCACGGTGCTCAACAAGCTGGGCATCCCGCGCGAGAAACTCGGCGACAGCACCGGTTACATCGCGGGAGTGTGAGAGTGGGTCGTGATCTGAATCGCCGCGATGCGCTGCGGCTGACACTGGGCGCGGCCGCCGGCCTGTCGTTGGTGGGCTGCGCCACGCAAGGCGCGGGCCGGGGCGCAGCGAAGGTGGTGAAATACACGCCGTCTGTCACGCCACTGGGCGAGCGCCTGCTGCTGGTCAGCGGCCTGGGCGGCAACGTGCTGGCACTGCGCAGCGATGCGGGGCTATTGCTGGTTGACACCGGCGCGGCCGGCGCAACCGCCGCCTTGCAGGCCGAGCTGAAGCGTTTCGCGGGCGATGCTCCCGTCACCACCGTGATCAACACGCACTGGCACGCGGCGGCCACGGCCGGCAATGATGTGTTTGCCGCTGGCGGCGCGAAGGTGATCTCCCATGCCAAGGCCGCGCAGCGCATGCGCGCGCCACAGTATGTGCCGGCCGAAGACCGCTACCTTCCCGCGCGCGACAAGGGCGCCGTTCCCACCGAGGTGTTCTACCTTGGCAGGAAGGAACTCACCTTCGGCAGCGAGCGCATCGAATACGGTTACCTGCAACAGCCGCACACCGATGGCGACCTGTACGTCTGGTTCAAGGATTCCGGCGTGCTGGCGGTGGGCGATGCGGTGGCGCCGGTTTCCGATCCGCTGATCTGCTGGTTCGAGGGCGGCTGGGTCGGTGGCCGCGTCGATTCGCAGGAGGCCCTGCTCACCAGGGGCGATGCGCAGACGAAGATCGTGGCCTCCACGGGTGGCGTGATCTCGCGCGTCGAGGTGGGAACCGAGACCGAGGCGCTGAAGGGGATGTTCGAGCGCGTCTCCGACGCCATGCGCAAGGGCTTCACCACCGAAGACATGCAGCGTGCGAACCTGCTCAGTGACCTGCCGCGCACCTGGGCCGATCCCGACAAGGCGCTCTACGATGCCCACAAGAGCATGTGGGCGCACTACAACAAGCTCTCCCACTCCATCGTCTAGGCCATGCGCAAGGCAAGGCTGATTCTCGCTGGCGTCACTGCGGCCCTGCTGCCGCTGTTCGCCGGCGCGGCCGGGCTCGCCGACGTGATCCGCTCCGGAGACCGTGCCGCGGCCCTGCGCATGGTGCAGGAAGGCGCGAATGTGAACGCGCTGGCCGACGATGGTTCATCGCCACTGCTCTGGGCGGTGTACCGCGTCGACCATGGCCTGGTGGATGCGCTGCTCGCCCGCGGCGCCAAACCGGACCAGCGCAACGTGCTCGGCGCGTTGCCGCTGGCGGAGGCGGTGAGTCTCGGCGACGAGCAGCTGGTGACAGCATTGCTGAAGGCCGGCGCCGATCCCGACCTGGGGAATGAAGACGGGCAGACCCCGCTGATGCTGGCGGCGCGGGGTGGATCGCTGCCCATCGTCGAGAAGCTCGTGCAGGCCGGCGCCAGGGTCAACGCGCGCGAGCAGTACCGGCAGCAGAGTGCCCTGATGTGGGCCGTGGATGCGCGCCAGGCCCGGATCGCCGCGTTCCTCATCGACAAGGGCGTACAGGTCGAAGTGCGTGCCGCCGCCACGGACTGGGGCAACCAGATCACCTCCGAGCCGCGCGCGCAGTACCGTCCCAGCGGCGGGCTCACGCCGCTCCTGATCGCCGCGCGCAGCGGCTGCCTCGAATGCGTGCAGTCGCTGCTGGCTGCCGGGGCGGACATCAACCGGCCGACACCCGATGGCGTCACGCCACTGATGGTGGCCATCGACAACTCGAATGACGAGGTGGCCATGCACCTGCTGGAGCAGGGCGCAAATCCACACCTGTCTGACTGGTGGGGTCGCACCGCGCTCTACGTGGCCATCGACATGCACAGCCGTGGCCGGCAGGGCGGTGGCC
>JALYWF010000155.1 GCA_030852845.1 Pseudomonadota bacterium | reverse complement strand
GCACCGGGATTCGCTCGGAACCGTGATCCCCATCCGCCCTGGCGAGATGAACCTGATGAGTGCCGGGCGGGGCATCGTGCACTCAGAGCGCACGCCGCCGGAGTCACGCGCCCGCGGACACCAGTTGTTCGGCATCCAGGCATGGGTGGCGCTGCCGCGCACGCATGAAGAGTCCGATCCGTTCTTCCGTCACTTCGGCGCCGCGGAACTGCCCATGCTGAGCGATGGCGGCCTCAACGTGCGGCTCATTGCCGGCGAGATGGCGGGCCGGCGCTCACCCGTGCACCTGCCGATGGCCACGCTGTACGCGGATGCGGAACTGTCGGCGGGCGCAACACTGCCGCTCGATGCCCTCTACCCTGAGCGCGCCATCTACACCGTGGAAGGAGAGATCGAACTGGCCGGCGAGCGCATCGGCCCCGGCCAGATGCTGGTGCTGCGTGAGGGTGTGCCGGTGGTGATCCGCGCCATCACGGAAGCGCGGCTGATGCTGCTGGGCGGCGAGAGCGCCGATGCGCCCCGCCATATCTGGTGGAACTTCGTTTCCTCGAGCCTGGAGCGCATGGAGCAGGCCCGCGCAGACTGGAAAGGCGGGCGGTTTGCGGCCGTGCCGGAGGAGACGGAGTTCATTCCATTGCCGGAGGTGTGATCCGGCTGGTCGCGCCGCCGTAAATGCAGGAACCGCTACCCGATACATTTGCCGTCGCAGGACGTCCTCCATTCAGGGACGGAGGACCTGGATGCCGTATTCGAGGACAGACCAATTCGACGCGCTGGTGGCACCCCACCTTCGAACGCTGCTGCGAGTGGCCTACCGCCTTGTGCGCAATTCCGCCGACGCGCAGGACCTGGTGCAGGAAACCTGCATCGCAGCCTGCGAGAATCCGGCTGCACTCAAGGCTGTCGACCACCCGGAGCGCTGGTTGCTCCGGGTTCTGCAAAACCGGTTCATAGATCGGGCGCGCAGCAACAAGCGCAAGAAGCTCGTGTCCCTGCAGGAGGCCGACGCCGAATCGCCGCTGGTCAGCGCGGCGCCCGGTCCCGAAGACGCCATCCTCCGCACTGATGCGGAACGGGCGCTGGTGCGCGCCTACCTCATGCTCGATGAGGCGCAGCGCACGGTTCTGGTGCTGCGTGTCGAGGGCTACGACCTTTCCGAAATCGAATCGATCACCGGCATCAGCCGCGACGTGTTGCGTGCGCGATTGCACCGTGCCCGCCGCAGTCTGGCGCGACACCTGGAACAACAGACGGGAGCGACGCCAGCGGCGCTGTTCGTCGGGAGCAAGTCATGAACTGCCGCGATATCTGCGAGATCCTCGACAATCGCAACCCAGGTACGCTGCGCGCCGCAGAGCGGCAGCAGGTGGAGGCCCACCTGGACAGCTGCCCGGAGTGCGCGCACGACTGGGCGGCGCATCAGCAGCTTGCGGCGCTGCCGGACCTGGAATTTCCCGTCGCCTTGCGCGCGAATTGCCGTGCCCTGGCCACCGGAGCCAGGAAAGGCGGCACCTCACACGCGCGGCGCAATCGCATGGCGATCCTGGGTGCATTCATGGCGGCTGCAGCTGCCGCCGTCCTCCTGCTGTGGCCCGGCCGCAATCCGATGGATTCCGTCGCTGCATCGGTGAATCGAGGCCACGCAACCGGACGGGAGGGCGCTTTCGCAGACGCGCCGGAGGCAGGCCGCGTTGGCCGGGCGGGAGAGATTTCGAACCCGGCAGGCGCTGGCGTCACGTTGCGCCTGGTGATGCCGGATGATCCCGCGGCAGCCACTCCGGAGTCGCCACGGGCAGTCGCGTCCGGGCAGTTGCAGAGGCAGATGGAGGCGATCCGGCACGATCCGGCCAACCGGCGCACTCTGGAAAACTTTCACACCGCGCTGCTGGATGAATTGCGCGCGGTGCAAGACCTCACGGTGCTTGATGCCAGCGCTGCACTGCCAGCAACAGCCTCGGGGGAGAACTACCAGCTGAAGCTGGACTGGGTCTATGTGACCCAGAATGATGCCTCGATCGGCGGGATCGAAAACCTGCTGGGCGTGATGTTGAGGGCGGGGCGCGTGCTCCCTGATGGGAAGGTGATGGAGCGCATGCAGGAACCCGTGTGGATATCACACCAGGCATGCGAAGACGGGGAGAAATGCACCGATGCGTCGGGAGCCGCTGCGGACGTGGTGCAGAAGCTGCGCGAGAACGTCCTTCCGCTCGATCCAGCAGCGACGGGTGCGCTGCAGGCAAAGCTGCAGGATGCTTCCGCATCGCCCGCACACCGCCTGGAGACTTTCATTGACATTGTGCGCACACGCGGCAGGGAAGACAGCGCGGCACTGTTTCGGGAGCCCGCGGCGGCACGCGCCGTTCTGTCCTTGGCCTCGGCCGCGGATCAACAACAACGAGCGATGGTCTGGCAATTGCTGCGAGGCATGGCCCATGCAGAGTTCATAGAGCCAATGCTTGTGTCGGCGCTGCAGGATGGCGATGAAGCCCGGCTGCAGGCCATTGCCACCCTGGCGTCCGATTTCGGCGGCGATCCGCGCGTCCGCGTCCTGCTCGAGCGGCTTTCCCGCGAGGAATCGCGCCCGCTTTTGCGTGCGGTTGCCCAGCGTGGGCTAAGTGGTGAGGAAACATGGAAGCGCTACGTCCAGGGTTCCCTTCAGGACGCGAGCCTCACCGCCCCAGAGCGCATCGAAGCTCTTGCCTACCATGTCTACCCGATGCGAATGCCGCCAGGCGTCACCTCGCCCGGCCAGGGCAGGCTGCAGGACGTGCTCGACGATGACTCGGTCCGTGCACTGGCCGGAATAATTATCGAAGTGGATAGGCTGCCCGGTGAGCGGGGATCGCTCGAATCGCTGATAAGCAATCTGGGCTACGGCTTCAGCAAAAATTCCGCGGTCACCGATATGTTGCTGCACTGCCTGAAGAGCCATCCGTCACCTAAGATCCGTTCAATCGCCGCAGAAGTCCTGTCGAGGACACACCGTGAAGATGCCCGAGTGCAGGAGGCTTTGAAGAAGGCGATGGCGAGCGACTCGTCCCAACGGGTCAGGGACAGGATCAGGGAAATGACCGGCGGGGGCCAGCTTTACTGACGGCTGTACCGGAAGAGAAGGGGTTCATTCCGCTGTCGAGGTAATGACCCGTTACATTCGGGGGCGCCATTCGTTATGTGCGCCAGGAAGTCACGGGGAGCCATTTCATGGCGGATGACAAGAAGCGCCAGTTCGAGACGCTGGTCGCGCCACACCTGGAGCGATTGTTCCGGGTCGCCTGCCGGTTGCTGGGGAATGCCGCCGACGCGCAGGACCTGGTGCAGGACACCTGCGTTGCGGCCTGTGAGAACCTGGCCGAACTGACCGCCAACACGCATCCGTTGCGCTGGCTGCTGCGCGTGCAGCACAACCGTTTCATCGACGGCGCGCGACGCCGCAGCCGGGCTCCGCTGGTGGTGCTCGATGTCGCAGGCCGCCAAGCGGCAATGCCCAGCGACCTGCCGGGTCCTGACGAGCTGCTGCAGCAGGGCGAGGACGAGCAGGCCCTGGAGTCGGCTTTTCTCCGGCTGGAAGAATCGCAGCGCACGCTGCTGTCACTGCGCGCGGAAGGCTATGGCCTGGAGGAGATCGAATCCATCACCGGCATCGGCCGGGAGGTTTTGCGCGCCCGACTGCAC
>JALYWF010000146.1 GCA_030852845.1 Pseudomonadota bacterium | reverse complement strand
GCGCGATTGGGCAGCTCCGTCAGCGCATCGAACCGGGCCAGCTGGCGCAGGTGCTGTGCCTGCGCCTTGTATTCGGAGACATCGGAGAACACGCCGATGTAATGGGTGACGCGGCCGTGGGACTGGCGTACTGCATTGACAGTGAGCCACTCCGGAAAGACCTCACCATTCCTGCGCCGGTTGCAGACTTCGCCCGACCAGTGCCCCGTTTCGCGCAGCAGGCGCCACATGCCGGCATGGAAGTCACGGCCCTGGCGCCCGGAGTCGAGGAACCCGGGAGTCATGCCGGCCACTTCTGCCGCCGTATAGCCGGTGATCCTTTCAAAGGCCTGGTTCACGACGACGATCCTGCCTTCAGGGTCGCACACGATGACGCCTTCGCTCATGGAACCCAGGACGGCGTCCCACAGGTGCACGCATTCCTCCGCCGCCGGAACGTATTTTCCGGGCATGGCGTCGCCAAGGCCTGTCATCTGGCCTGCCTGCGGCGACTTGCGGGGACTTGCGTTCATGACTGGCTTGGCACCACTAGTCCAGTCGGACCCGGAACACTTCGGCCAGCGATACATGCCCTGATCGCGCAAGACCAAGCGCCTGGTCGGTGAGCCGCACCATGCCAGCGGCCACCGCCTCGGCCTCGATTTCCTGGTGACCTGCGCCCCGCGCGACCAGCGTGCGCAGTGACGCATTCATTTCCAGCAACTCGTAGACGGCCACCCGCCCTCGCGTGCCGGTGCCGGCGCATTCGGCGCATCCCTTGCCGCGCCAGAACTGCTCATCCTTGCCGACTCCAAGGATCTCGCGGATCCCCTGGTCCGGCTCTTCGGGAACCCGGCAGCATTCGCAGTTGCGGCGCACGAGCCGTTGCGCGAGCACACCGGCGAGCGTGGCATTGACCAGGTAGGGTGCGACACCAATCTCGACCAGGCGCGTCACGGTCTGCGCCGCGCCATTGGTATGCAGCGTCGACAACACCAGGTGCCCGGTCAGCGCGCTCTCCACGGCGATCTTCGCGGTCTCGGCATCGCGCACCTCGCCGATCAGGATGATGTCCGGGTCGTGGCGCAGGATGTTGCGCAGCACCGTGGCGAAGTCCAGGTTGATGACAGGATTCACCTGCACCTGGGCGATGCCATCAAGGCGGTACTCGACCGGGTTTTCCACCGTGATGATGTGGAACTCGCCGGTATTCAGAGTCTGCAGCGCGGCATACAGCGTGGTGGTCTTGCCGCAGCCCGTAGGCCCGGTGACCAGCACCAGCCCCTGGTTGCGGTTGATCAGCTTCCGGAAGCGCTGGCCGTCGGCGTCCGAGAACCCGATGTCCTCCAGGCGGCGCAGCCCCATGCGCGGATCCAGGATGCGGATCACCACGTTCTCGCCGTGGACCGTCGGCATGATGGAGATGCGCATGTCCACGACGCCGCTGGGGGCGCGGAAGCGGATCGCCCCGTCCTGCGGCAGCCGATGCTCGGCGAGGTCCATCTCGGCCAGCACCTTGATCCTCGCGACCACTCCCGGCAGCAGGTTGCGATGCAGCTCGCCGATCTTCACGAGGGCGCCGTCGATGCGCAGGTGCGCGATGCCGCACTTTTCCATCGGACGGATGTGGATGTCGGACGCACGGCGGAGCACGGCGTCGGCGAGCAGGGTATTGACCAGCCTGACGATCGGCTTTTCCTGGGCCATTACCTCGATGGACTTGCCTGGAGGGGCTTGCGTCGGGGTCCGGGTGAGCTGCGCGGCTTCGGCTTCCAGCGCAACATCGCCCATCGCCGGGTAGTACGTCGCGATCGCGGTGGCGAGATCGTGCGGATTGGCCAGTACCGGCTCGAGGGCCATCTGGCAGCTGAACCGGACCAGGGAAAGCTTTTCGGAATCAGCGGGATCATCTGTGGCGACGACCAGGCGGCCCCGGTCGAAGAGCAGCGGGAGCACGCGATGTTCGCGCACGACGTGTGCAGGCAGCGCGGCCAGCGCCGCCGGCTCGGCGGCAAAATCGCCCAGCCTCACATAGGGGACGCCGATCTGTTCGCCGAGGGCCCGGTACAGGCTTTCCTCATCGACCTCGCGCGCGAGCAGCAGTCGTTTGCCGACTTTCATCGCGGGCTCGCCTGACATCTCCTGTGGGGGCCGGGCCGCCAGGACACGCTGCAGGCCGGTGTCGTGGATGGCCCCTGCGGCAACGAGCAGCTCGCCGAGCTTCAGCCGACGCGGGCCACGGGATTCGCGCAGTCGCGCGCGCAGATCCGCCACCGTGGCAGGTGGCTCAGGCTGGTCGGCTCCGGAGTCCTGGACCCCCGCAACCTGCTCCACCAACTGTCTCTGCAGAGCCGTCATGGTTCTCCTCGTGCCGCGTCCGGCATGTGGAGCCATCGTGCTTGAGGCCACGGGGCGAGTCCGTGACCCGCGCACCCGTTTATGCAGACCCAGCGAATCCCCTAGTGAACCTTTGCGCGGGAGCAGGACGCATGCAGGCGGGTGATCTCAGTTGTCCAGGCGGGTGCGCTCCTAGTTCATGATCCTGCGCCGGTGGATCAGCCACTGCCCGTCGCGCTTCACCAGCTCATCCTCATACCTGCCCTGTGCGGCGATGCGGAAGCTGTACATGTCCGGACCACCGTTCACCGTCATCCAGTAGGAACGATGCGTGGCGGTGGTCGGGCTGGTGATGTCGATGACGGCATTGGTCATCACATGGTGCATGCTCGGCGGCGGATCATTGGCCGGGTCTTTATCGGCCGAACGCTTGGCACGGTCGGCCACCATGTCGGTGATGACCTTGCTGATCTCCGCTCGGCCGCGATACACGGTGTCCTCCATCGCGAACTCGGCGTCCTCGGTGAAGGCCGAGGCGTAGATCCCGGCATCGAAGGTATCGAGCCCGGTGGAATAGCGCACCAGGGTGGTCTCGATGGCCTGTCGGTCGAGATAATTCTGGACGGCGGCCGGATCGACTGCGGCCTCAGTGGCCGGAGTCTGGTCGCCCGATGAGTTGCCACACCCGGCCAGGGTGGCGGCCAGTGCAAGCAGGCTGATGCGCGCGGCGCAGTTGATCTTCATGTTCATCTTCCCCTGGAAATGCGCAGGCCCGGCCTGGCGGTTATGAAACGGAAGTCATCTTCCGCGGGGCGCAGTCTCGCGCCAAAGCCGCCGCTTTGCCACCCATGGGCAAATCTGGTGGCGCAGCAGCTCCGGATTGTGAAGTCGACAGGGCCAGGCGGGGGACGGGGTGATAACCCTTCGCGCGCATCCCACTGGATTGCGTCCTTGCGGGCCATCTGCCCGCCGGTACATTCATCCCGATCAGACCGCGTTGGTCGGAAGGGAGTCGTCATGAGGAACCTGTTCAAGTCATCCATCCTGCTGGCCGCCGTGCTGGGCACTGCGCTGGCCTCCGCCGCCGGCATCGACGGCAAGTGGACCGGCACCGTCGGCCAGTCGGAAATCACCTTCGAGTTCAAGACCCAGGGCGAGAAGGTCACCGGCACGCTGGACAACGCCGCGCAGCCCGGCGCCGTGGAGCTCAAGGATGTGAAGGTGAAGGGGAACGATGTTTCCTTCCACGTGCTGCGCAACCTGAACAATGCCGAAACCAAGGTGGAATGGACCGGCAAGCTCGAGGGCGAGGAGCTGAAGCTGCAGCGCGGGGCCGTTGCCGGCAACGAGGCAGCCCCCGTGGTGGCCAAGCGGGTGAAGTAGCACCAGGCGGCCGACCGGCGCCGGCGTGTTCACTCAGCCGGCGCAGGATTCCCGGCTGGCCAGGTCGCGGGCAATGCGCTCCTGCACGGCCCGCGCCGCGACCTCCAGCGGACTGTTGCGGTATCCATGCCGCGCATACGACAGCAGGAAGCTCAGCCACGTCGCGCCGCGACGGTACTGGCCCACATGCACCAGTTCATGACCCAGCAGCGCCACCCCGCGCGGCGAGCCAGGATCATAGGCGCCGGCCCGGAAGTAGATGCAATTGCCGCGCGCGATGCCGATGTACCTGCGGGGCAGGTAGCGGGGCACGACACCCTCGTGGATGCGCGCGCAATTGAGGTCGTCCTGCGGGATATAGGGCCGCAGCGCCTGCATCTCGCCTTCCGTCAGTGGCCGTGCGGCGCCGGCCGGTTCAGCGACCGCGCGCACGCAGTGCCGTCCCCGCACGCCAGGTAAACCACGCCACCACGCCTCCGGCCAGCGAGATGACGGCCAGGTACTGCAGGTTGCCTTCGAGCATCGGCGCCACCATGCCCATCACCACGGCGCCAATGCCGAGTGCGACGAAGGACTGCACCGAAGCGGCCGCGCCGCGCGCTTCCGGATGCATGTCGATCATCTCCAGTGACAGCACCGGATAGGTGAGCTGGGCGCCCAGCGCCATGCCGAACCACAGCACCTGCACGAAGAAGATGGGCACTTCGCCCGGCAGGGCATGGGCCAGCGCACCAATGCCCGCCGAGGCGCAGAGCAGCGCAAATCCGATGCGCAGCTGCATCTCGCGCTCCACCGTTCCGGCCATGCGGCCGCTCATGAACGAGGAGATCATGAAGCCGGCCACGATGGGCAGGAAGATGTAGTGGAACTGCGTTTCCTTCAGTCCCCAGCGGTCCAGGATGATCGCCGGCGCCGATCCCACGTAGATGAACAGCGAGGCGATGGCCAGCGCGGCGGAGAGCGCCATCAGGAAGAACGCCGGTCCGCTGGCCACGCGCCAGCAATTGCTGATCAGCGCGCCAACGCGGAAGGGCGTGCGCCGTTCCGGCGGATGGGTCTCGGGCAGCAGCAGGAAACAGGTGACCATCAGCACCCCGCCCATCACCACCAGCATGCCGAACACCCAGCGCCAGCCCAGCGATACGTGCACCCAGCCGCCGATCACGGGCGCGACGGCCGGCGCCAGCGAGAACACCAGCATCATGCTGCTCATCAGCTTCTGTGCGTTGGGCCCGTCGAACATGTCGCGCACCACCGCCCGCGCGACAGTGGGCCCGATGCCCGCGGCCAGCCCCTGCAGCACGCGGCAGAACAGCAGCGTGCCGAAGCTGGGCGCGAGGAAGCAGCCCAGCGAACCGGCCGTGTAGAGAACGAGCCCGCCGATCACCACGCGCCGCCGTCCGAGTGCGTCGGACAGCGGGCCATGCACCAGCGCAAAACAGGCAAAGGGCAGCAGGTACGCGGTGATGATCTGCTGCACCTTCCAGTCGCTGATGCCGTATTCCGCAGCGATGGTGGGGAAGGACGGCAGGAAGGTGTCGATGGATAGCGGACTGATCATCGACAGGCTGGCGAGCATCAAGGTGATGCCCAACGCGGGTGCGCCGCGTGAATTGGCGATCCTGATTCTCACAGATGGGCCCCGGGCCGAAGCCTACTTTCCGCCGCGCAGGCGCCGCAACAGCCCGGCCGGCGAGTCTCCCTTCTCCATGGCTTCGATTACCGCAGAGCCCACCACCACGCCGTCCACATGGGGCGCGAGGGCCGCCACCTGCGCATGTTCGCGGATGCCGAAGCCGGCGCAGACAGGCACCGGGGACAGCTGCCGCACCCGGTCGAGGTAGTCCAGCGTCTCCTGCGCCACCCCGGTGGAACCGGCGCTGACGGATCGGCCCGTCGTGCCAGTCATCGACACGGCGTACACGAAACCCTGCGCGTTGCCGCACAACTGGGCGAGGCGCGCGGGCGGCGTCACCGGTGTGACCATGCGGATCATCGCGATGCCATGCGCGCCCAGCGCCTGCTCGAACGAGCCGCTCTCCTCGATGGGCAGGTCCGGCACGATGAAGCCGCAGATGCCGGCGGCGGCGGCATCGCAGGCCAGCTGCGGCAGGCCATAGGCCAGCATGGGATTGAAGTACCCCATGAACACCAGCTTCGCCTTCACCCTCGGCATGGACTTCAGCGTGTCGAGGATCCACTTCAGGCTCACGCCCTGTGCCAGCGCCGCGAAGCTGGAGCGCTGGATGGTCACGCCATCGGCCATGGGATCGGTGAAGGGCACGC
>JALYWF010000109.1 GCA_030852845.1 Pseudomonadota bacterium | reverse complement strand
GATCAGCGCGCTTCCTGCAGCGCCGCGATGCGCTCTTCCAGCGGCGGATGGCTCATGAACAGCCGCTTGAAGCCGCCGGCCTTGCCACCGTTGATGCCGAAGGCACGCATGGCCTCGGGCAGGCCCTCGGCCTGCTGCTGGTTGCGACGCAGGGCTTCCAGCGCACCGATCATGTTCTGGCTGCCGGCCAGCTTGGCGCCGCCGCGGTCGGCGCGGAACTCGCGATGCCGCGAGAACCACATCACGATCATGCTGGCGAGGAAACCCAGCACCAGCTGCGCCACGATCACGCTGATGAAGTAGCCGGGACCATTGCCGTTCTCGCTGCGGAACACGGCCCTGTCCACCGCACGGCCGATGATGCGCGACAGGAAGATGACGAAGGTGTTCACCACGCCCTGGATCAGCGTCAGCGTCACCATGTCGCCATTGGCCACGTGTGCCACCTCGTGGCCGAGCACGGCTTCCACTTCCTCGCGGCGCATCTTCTGCAGCAGGCCGGTGCTTACCGCAACCAGTGCGGCATTGCGCCGGGCGCCGGTGGCGAACGCATTGGGCTCGGGCGAATTGAAAATGCCCACTTCAGGCATGCCGATGCCGGCCAGCTCGGCCTGCGCGCGCACGGTGCTCACCAGCCACTGCTCGGTGGGGCTGGAGGGCTGGGTGATCACGTGCACGCCCATGGAGCGCTTGGCGATCCACTTGGACATGGCCAGGGAAATGAACGCGCCGCCGAAGCCGAACACGGCTGCGAAGGCCAGCAGCCCGGCGAGGTTGTCTTGGCCACCGGCGCCGAGGTAACGGTCCAGCCCAAACAGGTGCACGACGATGGTCAGCACCACCAGGATGGCGATGTTGGTGGCGAGGAAGAGCACTATGCGTTTCATGGGCTTCGGGGGTCTCCGGGCGGAAAAATGTCCGACAGCTCTATATTAGCGCCCGGGAGGCTATTTCAAGGGTACAAAAAGCCTTTATCCTCATGGACTTACGCTATGCGGCGGCGCCGCGGGAACCAGCTTCAGCCAAAGGTATCCCAGCGCCCCTGAAGCCAGCGATCCGGCGAGGATTCCCATGCGCTCCAGCCCCGCGTGTACGGGCACCCCGCTGACGAAGGCCAGCTGCGCGATGAACAGGCTCATGGTGAAGCCGATGCCACACAGAAGACCCATGCCCACGATCTGCATCCAGCTCACATTGCGCGGCGTTTCGCAGATGCCGGTCCGCACCGCCAGCCAGGTGGAAAGCACGATGCCCACCGGCTTGCCCAGCAGCAGCCCCAGCGCAATGCCCACCGGCACCGGGTGCAGCAGGTCAGCGCCCGTGACGCCCGCCAGTGGAATGGCGGCATTGGCCAGCGCGAACAGCGGCAGCACACCAAAGGCCACCCAGGGATGCAGCAGATGCTGCAGCCACAGCAGCGGCGAGCGCTGCGCGTCAACCTGGCCATCCGGCTCGCGCAGCGGAATGCACATGGCCAGCATCACGCCCGCCAGCGTGGCATGCACGCCGGACTTCAGCACCGCCAGCCACAGGCCGACGCCGAGAATGAGGTAGGGGGAAAGACGCCGCACGCCGGCGAGGTTCAGGCCGACCAGGCAGCCCAGCAGCAGGATGGCGAAGCCCAGCGCAACAAGCGACAGCTGGTCCGTATAGAAGAGGGCGATGATCACGATGGCGCCCAGGTCATCGAAGATGGCGATGCTCAGCAGGAAGGCCTTGAGCCCCGTAGGCACGCGGCTGCCCAGCAACGACAGCACGCCCAGCGCAAAGGCGATGTCGGTGGCAGTGGGAATGGCCCAGCCGCGCATGGCCAGCGCGTGGTCGTGGTTGAAGGTGGCATACACCAGCGCGGGGGCGATCATTCCACCCAGTGCCGCCACGGCCGGCAGGCTGGCCGTGCGCCAGGTCGACAGATGACCAATCACCATCTCGCGCTTGAGCTCAAGGCCCACCACGACGAAGAACAGCACCATCAGCGCGTCGTTGATCCAGTGCATCAGCGATTTGTCGAGCGCGAGCCCGCCCGCGCCAAGGCGCACGTGGTGTTCCAGCAGGCCGGCCCAGCCCGGGCCCGCGGCGGAATTGGCGATCAGCATCGCGGCCACGGTGGCGGCCATCAGGACCAGTCCACTCGCCGATTCGGTGCGCAGGAAGTCGAGCAGTGGGCGCGTCAGTGCAGTGAGGTAGGAGCGGGCCATGCGTGTAGTATCCGCACTGTGATGGACAATGACCACCGCGAAGGCGGCGAGCCGCTGCGCTTTGCGGAACGCACGCTGGGGGAATACCGGGCGCGCTGGCTGGCCACCGTCGATGAAGGTTATGCAGAGATGCAGCAGCGCATCGATGCTTCCAGCTCCTGCGTGCGGCTGGAAACCTACATCCTGCGCGAAGAAGGCCCGGCAACGCAGCTCCGTGAGGCGCTGCTGCGTGCCCGCGCGCGCGGCGTCGAAGTGCACATGCTGCTCGATGCCTTCGGCTGCGAGGGCGTGAGCGCGGAATTCCTCGCGCCGCTGCGCGATGCGGGCGTGAAGATCGCCATCTTCAATCCGCGCCGCTTCCTGCGCCGCACCCTGCGCAACCATCGCAAGCTGCTGGCCTGCGATGGCACGCATGCCGTCATCGGCGGCTTCAACATTGCCCCGGAATATGCCGGCGACGGCGTCAACGTCGGCTGGCTCGATTGCGGCGTGTACGTGAGCGGCCCCATCGTCAAGGCGCTGGAAAAGAATTTCGACGCGCTGTTTGACCTCGCGCCCTTCACGCCGCGCGCCTTCCGCAAGTACCGGCGCGACATGCGCCACGGCTGGCGGCTGCGGGTGGCCAGCGAGGGACCGGTGGAAGCCGTGCATTCAGGCCCCGGCCTGCCGCGCGGGGTGCTCGGCTACATGCTGCGCCGCGACCTCGCCGGCGCCGTCAATGTGGCCATCGCCTCGGCGTACTTCCTGCCTTCCACGCTGCTGCGGCGGCGCCTGTACCGCGCGGCCCGCGGCACCGGGCGCGTGCGTGTGCTGCTGGCCGGCAAGACCGACGTGCCCATCTCGCGCCTCGCCGCGGAACGCCTCTACACCAAGCTGCTGGGCCGGCGGGTCCGCGTGTTCGAATACCAGCCGCAGATCATGCACGCCAAGGTCGTGGTGATGGATTCCATCGTGTGGGCGGGCAGCGGCAATCTCGATCGCCGCAGCCTGTCGATCAACTACGAGCTGCTGCTGCGTTTCGACTGGCCCGAGCTGGCAGAGGACGCGCGCGCCTGGTTCGCCCACGCCCTGCGCCACTCGCGGATGGTGCGGCTGAATCGCTGGCGTCGCGGCCGCTCGGTGTGGCGGCGGCTGGCGTCCGAAGTGGCCTGGCTGCTGCTGGCGCGGCTCGATCCACTGATCGCGCGACGTGGTTCGCGCGGCCTGTCCTGAGGCAGCTGACTGCCTGGCACTACCTGCAGGAGAACACGCATGAGCTGGCTGGAATGTGATGAACCCGAGCGCGCCAGTGGTTGTGACGGCATCGAGACCCGCATCGTGCCGCGGGCGCGGGACCTCGGCGGCTTTGAAGTGCGCCGCGTGCTGCCCTCCACCAGCCGCATGATGGTCGGCCCCTTCATCTTCTGGGACCAGATGGGACTGGCGCGCTTCGCACCCGGCACGGGGATCGACGTGCGGCCGCATCCGCATATCGGCCTCGCGACAGTGACCTACCTGTTCCGCGGCGAGATCATGCACCGGGATTCGCTCGGAACCGTGATCCCCATCCGCCCTGGCGAGATGAACCTGATGAGTGCCGGACGCGGCATCGTGCACTCCGAGCGCACGCCGCCGGAGTCACGCGCCAGTGGACACCAGCTCTTCGGCATCCAGGCCTGGGTCGCACTGCCGCGCACGCATGAAGAGTCCGATCCCTTCTTCCGTCACTTCGGCGCCGCGGAGTTGCCGATGCTCAGCGATGGCGGGCTCGACGTGCGACTCATCGTGGGCGAGATGGCGGGCAGGCGCTCACCCGTGGAGCTGCCGATGGCGACGCTGTATGCGGA
>JALYWF010000093.1 GCA_030852845.1 Pseudomonadota bacterium | reverse complement strand
ACCGTCGACTACTACGAGGCGGTGCGTGCCGAGGTGCCGGATGCCGCGGAATCCATGCGCTTGTTCCTCGCTCCGGGCGTCGCCCACTGTGGCGGTGGCGAGGGGCCGGATCGCGTCGACTGGCTGGCGGCGCTCGACAACTGGGTTGAAAAAGGCGAAAGGCCGGTGGAACTGCCGGCGACAAAAGCCAACTCGGATCTGGCCTGGAATCTCTGCGCCTATCCGCAGTTGCCCACCGGGCAGGAAGACGGCACGTATCGCTGCGAATGAGCATGGTCGGTGTTCACGCCAGTTTCACCGGCTCAATCGGGACGATCTGTCCCCCGCGCAGGCGCACCTGCTGCATGGCGATGTCCAGTTCCTGCTGGTAGCGCCGGATCATCCGCAATTCAGGGTCGCTGACCAGGCTCACGGCCAGCCCCCTGGCGCCAGCCCGCCCCGTGCGGCCGGTGCGATGCAGATACGCCTTGCTCAGGGTGGGAACGTCGAGGTTCACGACCAGGTCCACGCCCTTGATATCCAGCCCGCGCGTGGCCACATCTGAGGCAATGAGTACGCGGATCGCGCCGTTGCGAAACCCGTCCATCGCCTGCTTGCGCAGCAGCTTGTCGTTGCCTGCACTGAGGTCGGCGACCGCAATGTGATGATGCGCCAGTCTGGCGGCCACCCGCTCCGCCATGTCATTGCGATGGACAAACACCAGCGCGCGCTCCGGTTCGATGGCATGCAGCAGCTTGCGCAGTTCGTCCGGCTTGTCGCGATCCTCGCATTGCAGGTACAGGTGCTCGATGTTCTCGCTGACCGGCGCCGCGCCGGCCTTCAGCATCACCAGTTCAGGGGCCAGCTCGCTTATCGCCGCGCTGGCGTGTTTTTCCTTCGTGGCGGAGGCAAACACCAGCTGCCGCTGCGGCGGGGTTGCGCGGATGATCGCCAGTACGGCTGGCAGATATTCCTCGCCCAGCAGCAGATCCGCCTCGTCGATCACGACGGCACGCACGTCCCTGGTCTTCAGTTTGCCCTTTGTGATCAGTTCCCCGATGCGACCAGGTGAGCCGATGACCAGGTGCGGCTTCTTCTTCAGCTTTTCGATCTGCCGTTCCGTCGGCGTGCCGCCAATCAGCAGCACGGAGCGCAGCGCCATGCCGGAGTCCTGCGCCAGCTCCGAAGCCTGACGCTGGATCTGGATCGCCAGTTCATGCGTCGGCGCGACGATCACGATCTGCGTCGCGGCCAGGTTCGAGTCGGCCCTGCAGAACAGGGGCAGCAGATAGGCCAGCGTCTTGCCGGTGCCGGTCTCGGCGTGCAGGTACGCATCCTTGCCGTCCAGCAGGATCGGCAACGCTAAAGTCTGGATGGGAGTCGGTTCGGTGATCTGGTGCCTGCCAAGAGCAGCAACCAGTTCAGGGGGCATTCGAAGATCGGCAAATGACATCGGCCGTATGATGCACCGGCATTGGCGCGCCCGACTGGATTCGAACCAGTGACCCCTGCCTTCGGAGGGCAGTACTCTATCCAGCTGAGCTACGGGCGCCCGCGGGGTCGCCAAGGTTACTAGAGGGCGGGCGCAGGCGCCAGAAAGGCCCGGCGCCGGGTCCTTCAGGCAAGCCCTGTTGCCGGCACGAGGTCCCCGCCTGGCTAAGGTCTTCCGCCTGCCGGCGGTGCCCTGCGCCGCAGCCGCCAGGTGGTGATGCGGGACTTTGCCGACTGAATCTCATCGTGCGCCTTGCCGATGATTCCCACGCCCCACCTGATGGACTTCACGGCCTTGTAGAGGGCCCAGGCTGTGATGAGGCCTCCGGTCAACCCGATTGCGGCGGCTTCGCCCGCGACTGCACCGCAGCCTTTGGAGATATCCAGCGCTATCGTTCCTGCGCCGACCAGGCCTTTCGAGAACGCCTTGAGGAGGTTCTTGATCATGCCAGCAGGCAGTTCCTCCACCTCGTTCTTCCATCCGCAGATGGTCCCCTGCAAGGTCACGATCGCCTGCTTCATCTCCTCCAGTTCAAGCTTGCCCGACGGACCGCGCAATGATTCGTAGCTGCTCTCGAACGTATCCCGGAGGTGATTCCCGATCCACTCCGGTGCCCCGGACTTGTTGAACATCTCCCGTACGGCCTCCAGGTGCTCCTCCAGGAGACGACGGAGAGATGAATCTTCATCGGTCCGCGACACGATGTTTTCCGCGGACTCACCGACCAGCCATGCAAGGGCTTCGCCGGGATTCTCGATGGCCTGCCTCACGTTCGTGAGGGCCTCGCAAGCCTTGTCCAGGAGGGCTGCGAACTGCCCCATGCCCACCAGCTGGCTGTCATCGGGAAGCTGGTCAGCCGCATCGTTCAGTCCGGATGCGATCTTGAAACACTTGTCGGCCAGGGGGCCAAAAACGTCTTCCATGACGGTGATTCCTGTAATTGCTACCGGTTGAAATCAGCAAGCCCTGCCATGACCACGACGGCACATGCCCCGAACGTCACCGCCCCTACAACCACCCCTTCCGCCTGAACCACAAAAACGGCGCCACCGACGACGCCACCATCAGCCCCACTGCCGCCCAGAACCCCCACGGCTCCTGCAGCGTGGGGATGTGCCTGAAATTCATCCCGAACAGCGCCCCGATCACCGACGGCGGCAGCAGCAGCACCGTCACCACCGAGAAGATCTTCAGGATGTTGTTCTGCTCGATGTTCACCATGCCCAGCGTGGCTTCGAGCACGAAGGTGAGGTTGGTGCCAAGGAATCCCGCATGGTCGCTCATCGCCACCACGTCCTTCGACAAGGTGCGCAGGCGCTCGCGCACGTCATGCGGCAGGTTCACGGTGGACTGCTGCACGAAGGCCAGCAGCCGGGCGAGGCTGGCGAGGCTCTCGCGCGCCTTGGCAATCAGCTCACCGCTCTGGCCGATGTGCTCCAGCAGGCGGCGGTAATCGCGCGATGGCGCCGCGCTGCCCTGCGGTACGCGGCGGCCGAACACGTCGGCTGAAGCCTTGTCGATGTCGGCCCCGACGCGCTCGATCACATCAGCGATGCGCTCGATGATGAACTCCAGAAGGCCCGCCAGCACCGCCTCGGCGCTGGTGTTCGACTGCGGCAGCCGCTCGGTATGCGCCACGAAGCGCCGCATCGGCAGCGGATCCACATAGCGGTTGGTCACCAGCCGCGGCCCGCGCAGGATGAACGTGATCTGCGAGTTCTCCGGCTGCTGCGTATCCAGCCGCGTCACCACCGTGGCGGTCAGGTACAGCGCGCCGGCTTCTTCATACAGCCGGGCTGAAGACTCGATCTCGCGCATCTCCTCGCGCGTGGGGATGTCGAGGCCCAGGCGCTGTTCGACCAGCCGCTCTTCATCAGGCGTGGGCTCGAGCAGGTCGAGCCAGATGGCATCTTCGGGGAGCGGGGCGCCGGGATCGCGTTCGAGTTTCTTCAGGCCGCCCGGCACCAGGCAATAAACGGACAGCATGCGGCCTCCCGGAGGGGGCGCGGCGCCGGCGGCGCGCGCCCATTGTCATCGCAGGCGGATCAGCGCTTTTCGGACGCCGCCAGGTCGTAGACCAGCTGCATGAGCTCCGCGCCACCGCCAGCCATCGTGGTGTCGGTGTAGTACTTGCCGTTCACGATGAACACCGGCGTCTGCTCGATGCGGTAGCGACGCGTGAGCTCCTCGGCGCGCTGCAGGCGCGTCGCCACGGCAAAGCCGTTGTACTCACGCTTGAAGTCCGCTTCCGCGATGCCATTGGCCTTGGCGAAGGCCAGCTGCTTGTCGGCAGTCCTCGCGTCGGTGGTCTCCACCAGCATGTTGTTCTTGCGGTGGATCTCGTTGAAGGCGACCGAAATCAGGTCGGACCTGCCCAGCGCCTCCAGCGTGTAGAGCAGCTTGCCAAGATTGCGATGGCTCGGCCCCCACATCACATGCTCTTGGCGGAACTTCAGCCAGGCCGGCTGCTTCGCCTTCCAGGCGGTGACGCGCTCATTGAGCTGGTAGCAGGCACCGCAGGCCAGCCACATGAACTCGATTACCTCCACCTCGCCGGCGGAGACCGCGGTGGGCTGCGCGGGCACGAGCGGGCGGTAGTGCACGCCGGCCTTCCACTTGCCATCGGGCAGCTGCGCGCTCTCGGGCATGGCCACCGCACGTTCGAGCGAGGCATCGGCCGGGGTCGCGGCGGCGTCACTGGATTCCTGCGTAGCGGTGGCCGCGCGATCCAGTTCGGCAGTTGTGGGCGCAGGAGTGGCAGGCGCTTCCGCGGCGGCCGGCGGCGCATCGGGCGCAGCGGCGGGATTCTGTGCCACGGGTTCGGACTTCTGGCCGCAGGCGACCATGGAGGCCGCGGCGGCGATGATGAGGAGCAGCTTCTTCATTTCAACGCATTCCCTGGATGTAAGAGGCCAGATTGCGCCGGTCTTCGGCGGTCAGGCGCGAGGCAATGGTCTGCATCATGGTGGCATTCGGACCAGACTGCGGGCGGCCGGCGGCGTCCTTGTTGTAGCGCACATCGCTGGCGTAATCGTTCAGCTGCTTCACGGTGTACACCGCGTACTGGGCCTGCAGTGCGGGATAGCCCGACGCCGGCACGCCGCGGCCCACCGGCCCGTGGCAGGAAGCACAGGCAGGAATGCCGCGCGCCGCATCGCCACTGCGGTAAAGCTGCTCGCCGGCCTTCCAGTACGAGGGATCGGCCTCGAGCCCCGCCGGCGTCTGGGTGGCAAAGAAGGCGGCCAGGTCGGCCACATCCTGGTCGGTGAGGTCTTTCACCATCGGCTGCATCAGCGGTACGGGTCGCTTGCCGTCGCGGATGCGCACGATCTGGTCGTGGGAATAGCTGGCGTTCTGCCCTGCGATCACCGGCCATTCCGGATTGGTGCTGTTGCCGTTGAGGCCATGGCAGGCAACGCAGGTGGAGGCCTTTTCGGAACCTGCCGCGGCATCACCTTTCAGGGGGGCATCGGCGGCGAGGGCGGTTCCAGTGGCAAGGCCCAGGGCCAGAAGGGCGGTGACGGCGATCCTCATTTGTCCTCGAAACTCCCGAAATGCAGGCTGGATAACCGTTGAATTGTACACTGGCGCCCCCTTCCTGCCCCCTCCCGAGCCTTGAGCCAGTTCCCCGAAGCCAGCTTCCTCACCAGCGTCGCCGCGCCGGTCCAGTTTCCACCCGACCAGGGGATGGAGGTGGCCGTGGCCGGACGTTCGAATGCCGGCAAATCCAGCGCCATCAATGCCATCCTGGCCCGCAAGGGCCTGGCGCGCACCAGCGGCACGCCCGGGCGCACCCAGCTCTACAACTACTTCACCCTGGGGCCGGACGCGCGGATGGTGGACCTGCCGGGCTACGGGCACGCCAAGGTGGCCGCAGCCACCCGGGCCACCTGGGGTCCGCTGGGAGAGGCACTGCGCCAGCGGGCCAGTTTTTCGGCCCTGCTGCTGGTGGTGGATATCCGCCGCGGGGTGGGCGAGATGGACCTGGGTCTGCTGGACTGGGCCGACCGTCCCCCCGGCCGCGTGCACGTGCTGCTCACCAAGTCAGACAAGTTGCCCCGTGGCCAGGCGGCCACTGCGCTGCGGCTGGCCGGCAAGGTGCTGGAGGGCAGGGCCGGCGTGCAACTTTTTTCAGCCCACAGCGGCGCCGGGCTGGAGGAAGCCCGCGGCCTGCTGCGCAGCTGGATTTCGGATTCCAGAAAGAAATAACCCCGGCGGTGTGAGCCGCCGGGGCAAAGAGCTGTCGGGCAGGTCTCGATGCCGGACAGCAAACCCGCTCAGGGAGGGAAGCGGGGAGCGCTTGTGACGCTCAATTGAATTGGAACATGACCCGGCCGGGAAGTTCCGGCGGATGGACGCCGCGAGGTTAAGTAATCGTTAGCCTACAGTTGCGGTGCAGCATGAGTCTGCGGCCGCGAAACCGGGGCTGAAGTGGTGTGCCTCAGGGCCGCGCTGTCGCGGGGGCCGGGGCAGCGCGGGCGAACTTCAGTCCTACGAGCAACCCGGCGAACAGCCAGCAGCCGGCCAGCAGCCAGGGCGCGCCGGGCAGATGCAGCGGGGCGCGCTCGCTGATGAACAGGCTGAACGTACCGGCGAACATCAGCGGGGCGAAGATGCCGGTGAGACTCACCAGACTCATCAGCGCGCCCTGCACCCGGCCCTGTGCGTCGGGTGAAACCTGCTGGGAAACCAGCGCCTGGGTGGCGGGGCCGGCCAGCCCTCCCAGTGCGCTCAGCGGCAGCGCCGCCAGGAACATCAGGCCGGTGCCGGCGAAGCCATACACCATGAACCCCAGCGTGCCGCAGGCCAGGCCCAGCAGCAGCGTGCGCCGCTCGCCCAGCGCCGGCACGATGCGGCCCACCAGCAGTCCCTGCACGACGGCGCTGAACACCCCCACCAGTGCCAGCATCCAGCTCACCTGCTTCGCGTCCCAGCCGAAGCGGTATTCGGTGAACAGCACCAGCACGCTGGCATAGACGTAGTGCGCCATGTTGGCGATCAGCACCACCACCGCCAGCCCCAGCACATTCGGGAAGCGGGTGAGCATGCCGAGGGAGCCGATGGGATTGGCATGCTTCCAGTCGAAGCGCGCGGTGCGCCGTTCCTTCGGCAGCGATTCGGGCAGCACGAACCAGCCGTAGAGGAAGTTCAGCATCGCCAGGCCGCCGGCGAACCAGAATGGCGCGCGCAGGTGCCAGCTGCCCAGCAGGCCACCGATGATGGGACCGATGATGAAGCCCACGCCGAAGGCGGCGCCCAGCATGCCGTAGGCCTGGCCGCGTTTTTCCGGCGGCGTGACATCGGCGATGTAGGCATTGGCCGTGGTGAAGCTGGCCGAGAACATGCCCGAGAACACGCGTGCGATCAGCAGCCACGGAAGCGACTGCGCCAGCGCCATCAGCATGAAATCCGCGCCCAGCCCCAGGCAGGACAGCAGGATCACCGGCCGTCGGCCAAAGCGGTCTGACAGGGTGCCCTGGATAGGTGTGGAGATGAACTGGATGGCTGCGAACAGTGTGCCGAAGATGCCCACCCATCTCGCCGCAGCCGCGAAATCCCCGCCAGTGAAATCGCGCACCAGGCCTGGCAGCACCGGGATGATCACCCCGAAGGCGAGGATATCGATCAGCACGGTGATGAAGATGAAGGCCAGTGCGGCCTTGCGCACCGGGGTCACGGGCTGTGCCGCCACAGCCGCGGGAGAGCCGTCGCCGATCGACATGGAAAACCTGCTCCTGAATTCTGCTGGTGCTAGTGCGCCTGGTCCCAGTTGGCGCCGGTGCCGATATCCACCTTCAAGGGCACCCTGAGGGACTCGGCCGCCATCATCTGCTCGCGCAGCATGGCGGCCGTCGCATCGACGGCCTCGCTGGCCACTTCCAGCACCAGTTCGTCGTGCACCTGCATGATAAGCCTTGCCGGCAGGCCGCGCGAAGTGCATTCGCGCTCCACGCGCAGCATGGCCGACTTGATGATGTCCGCGGCAGTGCCCTGCATGGGCGCGTTGATGGCGCTGCGTTCGGCGTACTGCTGCAGGTTGCGGTTGCGCGAGCGGATCTCCGGCAGGTAGAGCCGCCGGCCGCGCACGGTTTCGACATAACCCTGCTCGCGGGCCTGGGCGCGGGTGCGGTCCATGAACTCCTTCACGCCGGGATAGCGCTCGAAGTACAGGTCCACGTACTTCTGCGCGGCGCCGCGGTCGATGCCCAGCTGCTTGGCGAGGCCGAAGGCCGACATGCCGTAGATCAGGCCGAAGTTCACCGCCTTGGCCGAGCGGCGTTCATCGGAAGTGACCTCGTCTATCGGCTTGCCCAGCACCTCGGCCGCGGTGGCCTGGTGCACGTCGCGATCCTCGGCGAAGGCGCGCACCAGCGTGGCATCGCCCGACAGGTGCGCCATGATGCGCAGCTCGATCTGCGAATAGTCCGCCGCCATCAGCACGTTGCCGGGCGGCGCGATGAAAGCCTGGCGGATGCGCCGGCCCTCGGCGCGGCGAATGGGGATGTTCTGCAGGTTCGGCTCGGTGGAGGAGAGCCGGCCCGTGGCCGCCACGGCCTGGTGGTAGCAGGTGTGCACGCGACCCGTGCCGGGATGGATCTCCTCCGGCAGCTTGTCGGTGTACGTGGACTTGAGCTTGGCCAGGCCCCGGTACTCCAGGATCAGCCGCGGCAGCTCGAAGCTTTCGGCCAGCTCCTCCAGCACATCCTCCGCGGTGGAAGGCTGGCCGGTGGGGGTCTTGCGGATCACCGGGATCTGCAGCTTCTCGAACAGGATCTGCTGCAGCTGGCGCGGGGAGTCCGGATTGAACTCGCCGCCGGCCACGATGTGGATCTGCTGTTGCAGTTCGTTGAGGCGGGCGCCGATCTCGCTGCTCTGCCGGCGCAGCAGCGCCGCATCGAGCAGCACGCCGCGCTCTTCCATCTCGAGCAGCACCGAGGCCAGCGGCTGTTCAAGCTCTTCGTACAGCGCACGCAGGCGCGGCTCGGCGGTGAGCTGGGGCCACAGCGTCTCGTGCATGCGCAGCGTGACATCCGCGTCTTCGGCGGCATAGGCGGCGGCGTTCTCCACCGGCACCTGGTCGAAGCCGATCTGCCTGGCGCCCTTGCCGGCCACATCCTCGTACTTGATGGTGTCGAGGCCCAGGTAATGCCTGGCCACCGAGTCCATGTCATGGCGCGTGGCCACGCTGTTCAGTACGTAGGATTCCAGCATCGAGTCATGGCGGAAGCCGGCCAGGCGGATGCCGTGGTTGCGCAGCACATGCGCGTCGTACTTCAGGTGGTGGCCGACCTTGGCCTTGCTTTCGTCTTCCAGCCAGGGCTTCAGCCTGGCCAGTGTGCTTTCCAGGCCCAGCTGCTGGGGCGCACCCGCATAGCGATGCGCCAGCGGCAGGTAGGCTGCCTGCCCTGCGCGCACACTGAATGACATGCCCACGATGCGAGCGGTGCTGTAGTTGAGGCTGGTGGTCTCGGTGTCGAAGGCGGTCAGTTGCGCGGCATCCAGGATGGCCAGCCAGCGCTCCAGCGCCTCTTCAGTGAGGATGGTTTCGTACTCGCGCGGCAGCTGCGCATTCACGGCGCTCGCGGCGGCGACAGCCGCGGTCGAGGAAGCTTCAGGCAGGGTCTCCGCCACGGTGACGGCCACGGCCACGGTGCCCTCTGCCGAAGCCACGGCGACAGCGGTGGCAGTGGGCGCATCCGCATCCAGCGCGCGCAGCAGTGCCTTGAATTCCAGGCGGGTGTACAGCTCGCGCAGCTTCACCCGGTCCGGGGGGCGGCGCGGCTGCTCGCTGGCATCGGGCGGCAGGTCGCAGTCCACGCGGATGGTCGCAAGCTGGCGCGACAGCGCCAGGGTGTCGAGGCCGGCCCGCAGGTTCTCGCCGACCTTGCCGCTGATCTCGCCGGCATGCGCGACCAGGTTGTCGAGGTTCTGGTACGTGCCCAGCCATTTCGCGGCGGTCTTCGGTCCCACCTTCTCGATGCCGGGGATGTTGTCCGAGCTGTCGCCCACCAGCGCGAGGTAGTCGATGATCTGCTCCGGCCACACATCGAACTTGTTCTTCACGCCCTGCCGGTCGAGCACGCTGCCGGTCATGGTGTTCACCAGCGTGATGTGCTCGTTCACCAGCTGCGCCATGTCCTTGTCGCCGGTCGAGATGAGCACGTGCTGGCCGGCTGCGGCCGCGCGCGTGGCCAGCGTGCCGATCACATCGTCTGCCTCCACGCCGGCAACGCGCAGCAGTGGCAGGCCCAGCGCTTCCACCGATTCCAGCAGCGGCTCGATCTGGCCGCGCAGGTCATCGGGCATGGGCGGGCGGTTCGACTTGTACTCGGCGTACAGGTCGTCGCGGAAGGTGCGCCCCGGCGCATCAAAGACCACCACGATGCGGCTGTCGGCCTGCTCGCGGATGAACCGCTGCAGCATGTTGATCACGCCCAGCACGGCCCCGGTGGGTTCGCCGCGCGAGTTGGTCAGCGGCGGCAGCGCGTAGAACGCGCGATACAGGTACGAGGAACCGTCGACGAAGATATGTGCGGGATGCGCAGCGGAAGACATCGATGCAACCGGAAGGGGACTACTGGCCCACGCCGCCGGGCTGCGTGGGAGCAGGCAGCGTGGCGGTCTCGTCCGTTTCGTCTTCGGCAGTGGACTGCGGGGCGGCCGGAAGCTGCGCCGGAACCGTAATGACGGCCTCGCGTTCCGCTTCAGGAAAATACAGGTCGCCACGCTGGCCGCAGCCGGCAAGCAGCATCATTCCGACGATGCACAGGGCCTTGCGCTTCATGCTGATTCCCCGCGCACCGGCTGCCCCGCGCGCAGGGCAGGCCATCCACGGGCGAGGCGCCAGCCTGCCCAGGCGGCCACCGCCAGATAGCCGATCTCCAGCAGAGGCACGCGCGTGAGCACGCTGAGGATGGGACCAAAGGCCAGCGTGACGGCGGCAACGCCGGCCACCATCCACCAGAATGTGCGCCACAGCCATCGGGAATGGGATTCCAGCCAGCTGCCCTGCACCCGGCCGCGCTGCAGGAGGTTCAGCACGGCGGCGAGCAGCGAGGGCAGCCCGAAAAGCAATGTGCGGTATCCCAGCAGCGTGGTGAACACGCCTGCCGCCACTGACAGACCATGCAGTCCGTACATCGCATGCGTGCAGAGCAGTTGCCGCTGATCCGCGGCGGGGATCGCGTCGGGGGAAGAGGTCACGGCGCAAAGATACCCCAATGCGCCGGGTGCTGCCTCAGCCAAACGGCCTGACAGGATCCTTGCCGTCCCAGTCCACCGACGCGCGCCAGTACTTGGTGAACATTTCGTCCATGCCCCCGGTGGCGGGGATCAGTTCCACGAACCCCGCCGCACCGGGATAGTCGCCCATGTAATACACATTGCCGCCACTGGGCACCGGCGTGGAGAAGGCCTCGTGGTAACCCCGCTTGTGGTAGGCCTCGCGCGCGGCCTCCACATCCTCGAAGGCGATGCCGATGTGATGGAAGCCGTAGCCCTGCTTCTGGATGGTCTCGCGATACACCGATGGCCGGTCATCCTTCGGCTGCACCAGCTCGATCATCATGTGGCCGGCGAAGCCCATTGCGATGGCCACGTCGGCCTGGGTCGGACCGCCGCGGTAACGCTGTTCAGGGCCGGTGAAGCTGTCGAGCAGGAAGAACGGGCCCGCCTTGCCGTCGTTCACCCACCAGTCGATGGCGGCGCGCATGTCGGGCACCACATAGGCGGCCTGCACGATCTGGCCTGCTTTCTGGCCAAAGCCAAATGTCTTCATGCCATCCCCCTTGTATCGCTAGCCACCGGCACATCTGAGGGCGGTGCCATGCCCTATGCTCGGACATGGCAGGCCATTCTTCAACTAGAGTAGCGGGATGAGAAGGATCTTTGCCCTGGCCGCGTTCGCGCTGCTGGCTGCCTGCGAAGCGGCCGTGGAGGTCAACGCCACCGGCAATGTGGCCGCGGGGTATTCCAGCGTGCTGGTCACCGTTGAAGAGGTGTGGTTCAACGAAAGCGCCACCGCGGCGCCCGCGGATGACACCTGGGAAAAATTCCGTCTCGACGATGCCCGCACCATCGACCTGGTCGATGTTACTGCCGGGGGTCTCACCAGCATTGCCAGTGACCTGGTGCTGCCGTCAGGCAGGTGGCGGCAGATGCGCCTGGTGCTGGCAGACAGCGATGCGAAGCTGCATGACTCCGCAAAGGAACTCGACGCCAGCCACAACAACGAGGTGCGCTGGTTCAACGACAACGGCGATGAGCGCACCACGCGGCTGGAGGTGCTGAACGCCGGCGAGGGCATCGGCGTCGACCTTGCATTGAAGGTGGTGGTCGATACCGGCGACACCACCCCCATCAACACGGTGCAGGTGGCATTCGACGCGGCGCGCGATCTCACCGAATTCCATTTTGGCGGCCGTACGGGGTTCGTGCTGAACCCCGTGCTGCGCGCCTATGAGGTGGGCGATGCCGGCACCATCCGCGGCACGCTGAACCTCTCGCAGCTCAACATTGATACGGACACCGGACGGCCCGACATCCAGGTGACGGCCCAGGAGCTCGACCGGGCACTCGGTCGCCATGTGCTGGTGGGCAGCAGTTCCGTGGGCGTGAATGGTGCCTTCGTGCTGTATCCGCTGCCGCTCGGGGACGACGCCCAGTCGCCGGAGTTCGATCTGGTCATCTCTGGGCCGGGCATCCAGACCGTCGTGGTGCGCGACGTGCCCGTATCCTCCGGCACGCCCGCCAGCGCCGCGAACGTAACGCTCGGCATCACCCTGGAACCTGCGGATTCCTACGATGCCAACCTGCAGGAGGAAGCGCCGCTGGTGCCGCGCGGCGCGCGCGTGGGCTTCTACCAGACATTGCCGGGCGAGGATGAACCCTACCTGGTCGCGGTGGCGCCGGTGGACCCGCTGGGCGGGCGCTTCGCCCGGCCGGTAGCGCTGTCGCGCGCCGACAGCATCTCCTACGGTACTTACGGCGCCGGCTTCACGCTGCGTTCCGGCACACCACGCGAGGGCGCGGCACGCTACGGCGTGGCCGCGGTGTCCCCGCAATACGGGCATGGCGCCTTCGCATCCACCGCGCTGCGACCTGCCAGTCCCGTATCCGATACCGCGCTGTTCAGTGTGCCCCCGCTCGATGTCGTTGCGCCGGCGGTGCCCGGCAGCATCTCCGCCACCGTCACGGTGGAGAATCCTGCGCAGTACGACAGTGGGGCGTTGCTGGTCACACGCGAGGGCGCCGTGGTGACCGTGGTCCCGCTCGATGAAGTATTGCAGCAGCAACTGGGATCAACCTTCGTCGACGTGACACAGGTGCCGGCAGGCACCGACATCACCAACCTGGCAGCCGGGCTGTATCACCTGGAGGCCTGGACATGGCACTCCGCGGATGCAGCCGACACTTTCTCGCGCCACAGTGGCGACGCCGCGGTGGACCTGCGCGCCACGGCCAGCGCCAGCGCCGCCGTGACGATCCGCTGAGCGGGTTCAGTGGGCGCGGGCCTTGGCCTGCGCGGCCTCGACGGCGGTGGTCACATGCTGCTTTTCTTCCGGCGGCGGCAGCACTGCCTTGAGCCCCAGCGCCTGGCGCCACAATTCACGGCACCAGCCCTTGGTGTGATAGAGGTGCTCGTCTTCCTGGTCTTCCACTTCGTCGTAGGCCTGCTGCAGTATCGCGGCGTGCCCGCCCTGCATCTCTTTTGCGCAGGCGCCGATCAGCTCCCAGTTGGCATGGTCCCGGGTTTCTGCAAGTACCACGCAGTCGCAGGCCACCAGTTCGGCAGCTGCCGGGTCACCGGCAGCCAGCGCTGATTTCATCGCGATCACCAGCGACTTGCCCATCTCCTGCACGATGCGGCAGCCCGGCGTCATCTCGCCCGGATCCACTGCCAGCTGCTCACAGACACCGGTCAGCACCTCGACATGGCGCTGGGTCTGCTGGAGGTATTCCTGCCACTCTTCCTGCAGGTCGCTGTTGACTGCGCATTCCAGCGCCGTGCGGTACACCAGCACGCCGCCCCGTTCGTGGGTCAGGGACTGCAGCAGCAGCTCCTTCAGTTGAGGTTCGATCATTGCCGTACTCCAGTTGGGTCAGACGATGGGAGGATCGGTTTCACGCTCGAACACGCGATGCCGCTCGAGGGCTTCGATGAAAGCGGTGACGGCAGCTCCGGAGTCCGCAGCACCCGCCTGCAGCAGGCCCGGATCATCACTGCCGTCCGGCAGCTCGGTGGGCAATCCCGCCGCTTCCATCAGCTCCACGGACGAGCCGAGCAGCAGCAGGGGCTTGCAATGGCGATACTGGTCCCTGAGGAACTCCAGTGCCTGGCCGCTGTTGCCGAGCGCGGCGGCCACGGCCTGGCCCGGCGCGACGATGCAGCCATCCCAGAGCACCGATGGAGCCGTCTCGAGGGAAATCTCCACCTCCAGCGGCTCACCTGTGGTGCTCGCCACCTGTCCCAGCGACACGCCGATGAACCGTGGCACGGCCCCGGCCGCACTCAGTTCGGCGTGGATGCCGGCCGCCGCGGCGCCGTCCACCCCATCGGCCACCATGAGCGCGATGCGGCGGCCGCGGATGCCGGTGCTGCCCGGCCGGGCAAACAGCGACAGCGCGGGAGAGGTCTTCACCTCGGGACGGACTGGCTTGCGCACATGCTTCGGCAGGGGCTCCGGCAGGGATGAAAGTCCCAGGCCGCTCGCGACCGCCTCGGCCAGTTCCTCCGCCACATTGCGCAGCTGTGCGACCACGCGCTTGCGGACCGCAGTGACCTGCACCTTGGTGAGTTCGAACCGGAATGCACGGATGATGTGCTGCTTCTCGACCGCCGTCTGGCTCTCCCAGAACAGCGTTGCCTGGTTGTAGTGCTCGGCAAAACGCTCGGGCTTGCCGCGCACCTTGTGCTCATCGCGTTGCCGCTGTTCGGGAAACGACGTGAATCCCTGCATGCCGGCCTGGAAGGGGCAGCCGCCGGCCAGCGAGTTTGGCTCGTAGGCGACGCGGCCGCGCGCGATCGCCTGGCGATGCATGCCGTCGCGCTGGTTGTTGTGCACCTGTGCCACCGGCGCATTGACCGGAATCTCGTGGAAGTTCGGGCCACCGAGGCGGGAGATCTGCGTATCCACATAGGAGTGGATGCGGCCGGCCAGCAGCGGATCATTGCTGAAGTCCAGGCCGGGAACGATGTGGGCGGCACAGAAGGCCACCTGCTCGGTTTCGGCGAAGAAGTTGTCCGGGTTGCGGTTGAGCACCAGCTTGCCCACCGGCTGCACGGGCACCAGCTCCTCCGGCACGATCTTGGTGGCATCGAGCACGTCGAAGGAGAAGGCCTCGGCCTGCTCTTCGGTGAATACCTGGATGCCCAGTTCATACTCGGGGTAAACGCCGGCCTCGATCGACTCCCACAGGTCACGGCGGTGGAAGTCTGGATCGGCGCCGGAGATCTTCACGGCCTCGTCCCACACCAGCGAGTGCGTGCCGGCCACGGGAGACCAGTGGAATTTCACGAACCGCGACTCGCCGGCCTCGTTGATGAAGCGGAAGGTATGCACGCCGAAGCCCTGCATGGTGCGGTAGCTGCGCGGAATGGCGCGGTCCGACATGATCCACAGCAGCATGTGCGTGGACTCCGGCATCAGCGACACGAAGTCCCAGAAGGTGTCGTGCGCGGAGGCCGCCTGCGGCATGGCATGGTGCGGCTCGGGCTTCACGGCGTGCACCAGGTCGGGAAACTTCATCGCATCCTGGATGAAGAACACCGGGATGTTGTTGCCGACCAGGTCCCAGTTGCCTTCGTCGGTATAGAACTTCACGGCGAATCCGCGCACGTCGCGCGCCGTGTCGGTCGAGCCGCGCTCCCCGGCCACCGTGGAGAAGCGCACGAATACCGCCGTGCGCTTGCCGGCCGCAGAGAACAATGCCGCGCGGGTGAGCCTGGTGAGCGGCTTGTAGCACTCGAAGTAGCCGTGGGCGCCGGAGCCGCGGGCATGCACGATACGCTCGGGAATGCGCTCGTGGTCGAAATGCGTGATCTTCTCGCGGAGGATGAAGTCCTCCATCAGCGTGGGCCCGCGCAGGCCCGCCTTCAGCGAGTTCTGGTTGTCCGCGACGGGCACGCCCTGGTTGGTGGTGAGCGTGCGGCCGGCAGAATCCACGCGCACCCGGTCCAGTGGTCCGCTGGCGGGATTGAAGCTGAGCTGCGGATTGCCGCTGCCGACCTTCGGCGAGGCATTTGATTCGCTCAGCGTGCTGGCACCTATGACCGGATCACCCGGCTCCACGGCCTGGCCCGCGACGGGCGTGTCGGCGGCGGCACCGAACTCGGCGGGCTTCGCCGCGTTGAAGGGCATGGCTGCGGCCAGTGCTTCGGTGCCGGCCATCTTCAATGTCGGCAGGTCGGTGACCGCTTCCCTGCCTCCCTTGCGCGCAGGACCACTGACGGTGGCCTTTGCCGAGCTCTTCGCGCTGGCTGCGGTCAGCCCCGATGGGCGGGCGGGTTTCGGACTGGCCTTGGCCGCACCGGGCCGCGCAGCGGGTCGGGAATTCTTCTTCTTGGCGGCCATGGCGGACTCCTGCAGTAGGGCTGCGGGAGTGTTGGGCACGCGAGTCCGCCTGCATATCAGCCGCGACGACTTGCCGCGGTCGCTGTCGTCCTACGCGGCGCCAGCCGCGAAGAGAGCGTTGCTAACGGCGCGCGGCCGCGCCCGGCAGCTGCGCGAAGCAAGCCACCGCCGCTATCGCCAGCACGGCCGTCGCCACTGCCAGTGACTCATACCCGAAGGCATTCACCAGCGTGCCGCCGAGGAAGGGGCCAATGGCCGATCCCACCATCAGCATGGCCGGCGTGCCGGTGAGCGTGCGGCCGCTGGTGTCGAGGTGTGCAAGCAGCCCGAAGGCAAAGGTGTGGGTGAAGATCAGCACGGCCGCCAGCAGCGCCGCCGCGAAGGCATAGGGCCCGAAGGCCGGCGAAACCATGATGGTGACGGCCAGCGCACACTGCACCACTGGTCCGGCGAGCAGCACCTTGCGCGCCGAAAGCCGCTTCTGCAGCAGGGCAGCCAGCAGTGCAGGCAGCAGGTTCACCAGCCCCAGCACGATGAGCACGCCATTGATGGCACCCCGGTCGAAGCCGCGGTGCGTGCCCACGCCCTCCAGGAACCCGAAGATCATGGCCTGCACCAGCGTCATGCAGGAGATGCCGAGGATGCCGAACCACACCGCCCTGGGCAGCGGCGCGGGCTTCGACTGCGGCATGGCCGTCGCTGCCGTTCCCTCCACCGGAAAGGCCAGCAGCGATGCCACCGCCCCGAGTCCCATCACCGCTGCGAAGGTCTTGAACAGTACCGGCCCGCCCTGTGCCGCAATCAGCTGCGGCACGCCCGCGAGAAAGGCCACAGCGAACACGCCCAGCGACATGCCTGCAATGGCAAACAGCCGGTGTGGATTGGCGCTGCGCGCGATGGTTCCATGCGTCACGCTCAGCGCCGCGCCGGCGGACATGCCCGCCACCAGGTGCAGCATGCCCAGCTGCGCATAGGAGCTGGTGCCGGCCGCCAGCCAGAAGGCCACGGCCGATATCGCGAAACCCGCGGTTGCCACCCAGCGGCCATTCACGCGCTGGATGCGGGGGGCCACGGCCACACTGGCCAGCACGGCGCCCACCAAGAACAGCGTGGGCAGGCCGCCGGCACGCTGGGGGTCGAATCCATAGTGCGCGATCAGCGCGCCCACCCATACCGACAACGCCACCAGGTCGACCATGCCGGCGCAATGCGCCACCATCAACGCGGCTCGGCCGCGCTTGCTGTCTACGGAACTCCCCACGGCTGCACCCCGATCATCTTCTTCTGTGGTGCTGCCAGTATACGAAGCTTGCGCTCAGGGCGTGTGCAGATACACCGGCGAATCCTCGTCCGGCGCAGCCACCACCAGGAAGCGCTTTGCGTCCGGGGCCACGCTGTACTGCTGTGCGATACCGCTGTTCTCGTAGCTGGCGTTCATCGGTGCAGTGAAGAGCCGGACCGGCGCGGCGGCCGTGAAGCTCCCGCCATCAGCGGCAAACTTCAGTCCCACCGACATCAGCGTGCCGTCCGCCTCGGTGTAGAAAAGCTCCTTTCCATCGCCGCTCCAGCGCACCCAGCCACCGCCATTCACCGACAACGGCTTCGAGGTGGTGCCCAGGGAAGGCGGGGCGAATGGACCATGCAGGTGCACCTGCGTGGAGCCGGAGACATTCGACTGGAAGGCAATCCAGCGCCCGTCCGGTGACACCTGCGGCCACTGCACACGCGATGCGCCGGCAGGGATGATGGAAATCTCCTTTCCGGTGTCGCGGTCCTGCACCCAGAGGTCCGGCGTGTTCATGCGGTAGAAGAGGAATCTGCCGTCACGGGTCATGTCCATCGCGTGTCGCAGGCCAATCGCCGGAAATTCCTTCTCCGCCATCATCGGCGCGCCGATTTTCTGGCGATACATCTCGATGGTGTTGGTGCGCTTGGAGCTGAAGAGGATGTACTTGCCATCGCTGGACCATAGCGGCGAGAGATCGGTCGCCGGATCATCGGACACAGGCGTCAGGCTGCCCGTGGCGAGGTCGATGATGCCGATGTCACCCGTGCCGCCCACCATGTGGTTCACGACCACCGCCTTGCCGTCGGGGGAAAGCGATGGCGCGCTGTTCGCGGCGTCGTATGGCTTTCCCACGGTGCCGACCTTCTTTCCCGCACGGTCATACCAGGTGAGCTGGCGTGCCCCGCCAGCTGACCCCTTGCGATACACCACCTGCCGGCCATTGGAGGCGAACCCCGCTATGGATCGGCCGCCCATCGGCACACCGGTGGCGATGACTTCGGCCTTCTCGCCCAGCGCGCCCAGCAATTCATCGAACGCGCGCGCGTACAGGGTGCCGTCCTTCACGTAGTACAACTTGCCGGCGGCATATGCACCCGCCGCCTCCGTTTCGATCAGGCGGCGTCCGAAGTTCGAGCCGAGCACGCCCTGGTAGATGCCACGCTCATGGGGTTTGCCCTGTGTGTAATAGAGGAAGTTCTGGCCATCGGGCAGGAAGTGCGGATGCACCAGCGCGTACTGGTCGGGGCCATCCAGCGCCACCACAATCGCGGGCGTGCCGCCGGTTTCAGGCACGCTCCAGATCATGTAGCGGCCGTGGGTGGCGAAGAGGATGGTGCCGTTCTTTCCCCAGCTGCCGCCGGCCGGAAAAGTCACGGCAGTGAGGATGGTCGTCACCTGGCCAGAACGCACATCCACCTGCCGCATCTCATCGTCGCCGAAGTACGCAAGCTTGCTGCCGTCAGGTGACCAGAAGGGATGCACGGCGTCGGCCGTGCCAGGCAGCGGCTTCGCTGCGCCGCCTCCCACCGGCTGCAGCCACAGGTGGTTGCGCCCGTTGTAGCGGGCGATCACGGCGTGAGCCCGTCGGGCGACAGCGCCATTGAGGCGATGTCGTTGGTGGGAGGCGTGCGGATGGTGGTGGACTGCGCTGCCTGGATGCAGGGGCTGGCGCAGGCGGCCAGGATGATGAGAAGCAGCCGCGAGAGAACCCGGTGCATCATGTCTGACTCCCTGTCGTGCGATGAAGCATGCCCGTCGCGGTGACCAGCCGTCCATCTATCACTTCCGACGCGGCCAGATGGTTGCTGCGTCAACGATCGCCATTCGTATTGCGGCTAAACTGCGTCCCCTACCCCAGGGAGTAGCACCATGCGCGTGAAACTCATGCTTTGCTTCATCGGCTTCGCCGCGATTGCCTGCACGGATGATGGCGAGCTGGTGCCCAGGCCCATCGGCGGCGAAACCCAGGCGGTGGTCTTCGAGACGGGGCCAAGTGTCGCCCAGTGCGCTCCGCCGGTGGTGACGCCCGCATCCAGCGCCGCCAGGCTCACCGCAATCGGCATCAAGGTCCAGCGATCCAGCTGCGGCGTGCGGCTCGACGACATGGCCTACCCGACGGTGTGCGGCGCGGGAGTCTCCGGGATCATCCTGCATGACATCCCCGCGGCGCAGGTGGAGGCCGCGAAAGCCGCCGGATTCGCCGCGGTGGATGACCTGCCAGACTGGCGGCGCGAAAGCTGCGCTCCGTATATCCATGCCATCGAAGTGGCCCAGGCCACCACCTCCTGCGTCGACATCCGCAATCGTGTGATCCAGATCCTGCCACCGTCGGATCCGGACAGCAGCCTCGTGCTGCTGGACCAGGCCGGCAACTGCGCCGACGCCAGCTACCGGCAGGTGCTTTATGGCGGGGATGGCAGGAAGGTGCTGTGCTCGAACGAGGAATCGATCGCCGGACCACGGAAGAGTTGTCCAGTGGCTTCCTACGCGGCAGTGTTCGAGACCATCCTCGCGAATCTCGCTGCGCCCGACCTGGGCCTGGCCGGCTACTCGGTCAACGAGGTATTTCCCCGGCTCTGACGGATGCGCTGCGCGGCAGAACGCGTCAGGTGTTCGCTCACAGCCGCAGCGTAACGCGGCACGTCGGTCTGGCGCACGGGCAGCATCTCCAGCGTGATGCTGCCCATCTCATCGGTGGACTGCTGGCCCCAGCGCACGCGCCGCGGTGGCGAGAATGGATTCGCCGGGTTGGCCGCGCTGTTGTCATAGGCGAGGGCCACGTCGATGCGCGTGCCGGCGGCAAGCCGCACGGGCTGCGCGAAGTAATAGCGCTCCTGCCAGCTGAAATCCCAGCTTGCAATCGAAAACAGGTCGCGCGCCGTTTCCCCTGGTGGTGTCACCGTCATCTTCATGTCGGTGGCCAGGTAGTGGGCATGGCCGCCGGCGCTGAGCACCTCGACGTCGATAGGCAGTGTGAAGGAATCGCGCACCATCACGCGTGGCTGGCCTGCCGGCAGATCGATGCCGGCGAATGCGCCGAACAGCGGCGGCAGCTGCAGCTCGAGCAGCGGCCGCGCTGGCGCCGCCGGGGCAAAGTGGATGCCCACCACGGCCTGTTCGGATTCGGCTTTCCCGCTGGGATGGAAGTGCATCTGCAATACCAGCGCCGCACCCGCCGGCAGCCAGCGCGCGACGCCTTCCGGCAACTCTGCAGGGCGGCCGCCCACTGCCCATCCCCCCAGCAGGCCGACGGTCGCGTCCTGTCCGGTTCCGCCACGAGTGAGCAGCGCACGCAGGCTGCTGCCCGTGCCGCCCAGCAGGTTCATGCTGTTGTAGCCCGGCGCGGGATCACGCTGGTCCATCTGCAATGCATTGCCGCTGGTGTCGAAGAAAAACAGTGCGTGGTGCGAACTCTTGCCGGAAGGCCGGAACTCGATGGCACGTACCCAGCGTCCCGCGCTGAGTCCGAGCGGGATGGCGAAGTTGCGGTAGAGGTCGGGGCCGTCTTCCGGGACCTGCATCGGCTGGTCCATGCGCACGATGAGATCCGGCTCGCCGAGTTGCCAGCCGCTCGTGAATTTCGGCAAGGGAGGATCGCGTCTCGCCTCGCCCCTGGGCATGCCGGCCGATACCCAGTCCGACAGCGTCCTGATCTGCGCCTCGGTGAGCCGGCGGTCGTGCCGGAACGAGGACATCTGCGAGTCCGCATGCCAGGGCGGCATGTAGGCGCTGGCCGTCACATCCACAATCATCCTGGCCCGGCGCTGCACATCTTCATAGCTGGTCAACGTGAAGGGGGTGGCCTCGCCCGGGCGGTGGCAGGGCGCGCAGTTGTTGTACACGATCGCAGCTACCTGGCCGGAGAAGGTGGGCGGAGATGGCGCGGCCGTATGGGCGGCCGAGGCCACCAGCAGGATGGGCGCCAGCCAGGGCAACTTCGTCATGGCGGTTCTCCGCAGGTTCATTCGATGTAGCAGCCAATGGCCTGCGTGCGCGGTGTGCGCACGGCGCGACCCGCCACCAGATCCTCGAGCGCATTGCGCAGGTCATGTTCGGTGGCGTCGTGTCGCGGACGCCCCAGTTCCGTGTACAGGTTGTCGATGCGCCCACTGTAGGCCAGCGCGCCATCGGCCGCATACACCACAGCCTGGGGTGTGACATTTGCTCCGGCGCGAACAGCCAGTGTCTGCCCGTTGTCGATCACGGCTGGAATCTTTTCGAGGCCAAAAGCATCCAGGTGGGCGCGCACCTGCGCGGTGGAGGCATGCCGATCGCTGTAGACCAGCGTGCATTGCACACCTGGGGGTCCGTACTCGCTGCAGATGCGGCGGATCTCCGGGGCATATTGACTGGAAACCGGGCATTCGGTGCCGACGAACAGCAAGGCCGACCAACGGCCCTGCGCCGGGTGCGCCAGGGTGCCGCGCGCCACGCCGTCGATATCAACCAGGGCGGTGTCGTCGCCGCCAGGCTCTGCTGATGTACAGGCCGCACCCAGCGCCACGGCAACCAGGGGAATCAGGAGGAGGGCGGCGGGCGGCCGCGTCGCGGCAGGTTGGTGCGATTCGCCCGGCACGTTGGTCACCCCCAATCGTTGCAGGAAAGGTCCGGGAAATTCCTGGATAGAACGCGCCGACGGATCAGCGGTTGACTAGGGCACCCACGCCATGCCGTCCGGCCCGCCGCCTGTCGCGACCTGTCCGGTGACAGTCAGCGACTTCAGGTCTACCACCGCGAGCTTGCGATCACTGGCCGACGCCACATAGGCGCGCGATCCATCCGGCACCACGAGGATACCCGACGCGCCGCGGCCGATCGGCAGCCGCGTCTTCACGCTGCGGGTCTTCACATCCACCACCACCAGCTCCCCGGCGGTCAGGTCCGATACCAGCGCGAGTGTGCCATCGGGTGTGAACTTCAGTCGGTTCGAGCGGCGGGTGCCAATGTCAAAGGTATTGACCACGGCTTTGGTGGCCACGTCGATGACAGACACATTCCCGCCCTGGGAGTTGGCCACCCACAGCTGGCGGCCGTCGGGGCTCAGGTCGAGACCCTCCGGCCCGGCACCTGTCGTGACCACGGTCTGGCGGGCCGCTCCGTCGGCGCCGCGCTCGATGATGCTCACCGAGTTCGAGTTCACGTTGGCCGTGAACAAGGTGGCGCCGTCGCGGCTGGCCACCACCATGTGGGTGCGGTCCTGGTTGGTGGAATGACGCCAGTCAATGCGGTCACTGGAGGTATCGAGCCTGCCCACGTGCCTGGAGTCTTCGGCGGTGAAGTACACATACTGCCCGCTGGCCGCCAAACCATGCGGGCGGCGCAGCTCCCCCAGCTCCACATGCGCGCGCTCACGCCGGGCGGCAATGTCGATGACGCTGAGGGAGTTGCCGCCGGGTTGTGTTCCGTAGTTGGAAACCACCGCGATGCGGCCATCCCGCGTTATTTCCACCTCATGCGGATTCGGCCCGGTGGGGACAGTGCCCAGGCTGTTGCCTGTGGCCGGGTCGATGAGGGAAAGCGTCGCATCTTCCTTGTTGAGCACCAGCAGGGTTGCGGCCTGTGCAGAAGCAAGGGACGCGCAGCTCAGGACGAGCGTGGCAATGACGTGACGCATGGCAAACCTCCTGGCCTGGTGGGCCGGATCATGCCCAGCCCGGCAGGGGAATGCACGCGCGGCAACGCGCCGCCTGGCGCGTCAGCTCATTCGGTGTCGAGTCCGGTCCGGTCCCGCAGCAGCCGCTGCAGTTCCTCGTCAGTGACGCCGAGCTGTGCTTCCTCCGCCTGATCCAGACCACGGCCCAGGCCCGCGTGCTGCGCATCGACGATGTCGTCCGCCGCGATGTCGCCGGCTTCCAGCTCCGCTTCCTGCTCCACGCTGACACGTTCACCCGTGCCATTGCGATCGCTGGTGCTGTCGAGTCCGCCCAGGCCAACCATGTCAGCGCCGGTATCGGAGCTGTCGCTGGGGCCCACGGAGCGGATGTTGTGGCCCTTGCCGACTTCATTACCGGCGTCGTCGAGCAGCGCGTCAATATCAACAGGTGTCGTACGGGCCATGCATACCTCCGGGTCGATGGCCCGATCTTCCTCCACTGGCGTACGGAGGCCAGATTGTCCGCACGCCGCCTGCTGTAGGAGTAGGCCTATAGGTGCCCGGCGGCCCGCCTCAGGAGACCAGCGTGGCCTGGAGCGTGATCTCCGCCACGCCGGCCAGCGCCTTGGACAGCGGACAGTTCTCCTTCGCCCCTTTGGCGATCTTCTGGAACGTTGCATCGTCGACGCCTGGAACCGAAGCCTTCAGGGTGAGTGCAATGCGATCGATGGTGAAACCTTCTCCTTCCTTCACCAGCCGCACGGCCGCCGTGGTGTCGATGGACTTCGTTGCAATGCCCTGGCCATCGCAGGCGAAGGAGAAGGCCATCGTGAAACAGGCGGCATGTGCTGCGCCCACCAGCTCCTCGGGATTGGTGCCGCGACGGTCGTCTCCGAAGCGGCTGGCAAACCCATAGGGGTAATCCTTCAGCGCCCCGGTTTCGGTGCTGATCTTGCCTGTGCCTGCCTTGCCGGCTCCCTCCCAGTGAATGCTCGCGTGCTTCTCGGTCATGGTGATCTCCTTGTCAGATATCGGGCACCTTGGCGGAGCCGGGAACAGAAGGCGACTGCCGATGATTACGCATCTTGACGCGTACGGCTGTCAGGCCAGCTGAACATGGTCCGTAGGACCATGACCACGCACCCAGTGGGTTGAGCCACTGGTCTCAATGTGTATAGTTTCTTCATCCCCGCCCGCCGCACGCGCCTCATGGCGCAAAGGGCTATTCCCCAAGAAAGTCCAAGGATTCCGCCATGTTTGATTTCACTTCCGTTGAATCAGCGAACCTGTTCGGCAACCCGCTGCTTTCCTGGCTGATCGCCCTTGGCGTGATCCTCGTGCTGTTTTTCGTGCTGCTCACCATCCGCTCGGCCGTGCGTCGCTACCATGCGCGGCTGCGACAGACCCACAGCACGGAGCTGACGGAAATTCCGATCGAGATACTCAGCCGCACCACTTTGCTCTTCTTCGTGGTGGTCTCGATCTTCGCAGGTCTGTCGACTCTCGCCATGCCAGAGCGTGTGCAGCATGTGCTCGAGGCGGGACTGATGCTCACGCTCTTCTTCCAGGCCGGCATCTGGGTCTCTGCGGCCGCGATGGCATGGCTGGAGCGGCGGCGCCGACGTACCGCCACGGCAACCGATCGCGCCGTGGCCGGTTCGCTGGGCATCGTTGCCTTCATCCTGCGCGTGGCAATCTGGAGCCTGGTGCTGCTGGTGGCGCTCGACAATCTCGGCATCGATGTCACCGCGCTGGTTGCTGGTCTGGGCATCGGCGGCATTGCCGTGGCGCTTGCCGCGCAGAACGTGCTCGGAGACCTGTTCGCCTCCCTGTCGATCGCCTTCGACAAGCCGTTCCTGGTCGGTGACTTCCTGATCCTCGACGACTACCTCGGATCGGTGGAGGACATCGGCGTGAAAAGTACGCGCCTGCGCAGCCTCAGCGGCGAGCAGATCATCCTTTCGAACGCGGACCTGCTGAAGAGCAGGGTGCGCAATTTCGGGCGCATGTTCGAACGTCGCATCGTGATGGTCCACAGGATTGCGTATGGCACACCGCTGGAGCAGCTGCGGGAAATCCCCGGCCTCATCCGCGAGGCGATCCAGGCACACCGCGACACCCGCTTCGACCGCGCGCATTTCGCCAAACACGGGCCTGACGCGCTCGAGTTCGAATCGGTGTATTACGTCCTGTCGCCAGACTACAACCGCTACATGGATATCCAGCAGGAGATCAACCTGCGCATCCACCAACAGCTGCAGGAACGGGAAGTCGAGTTCGCGTTCCCGACGCAACTCCTCTATATGGCGCGCGCTGCGCGCGGCGATGACACGGAACGGCAGAGGGAGCGGGCAGGGGAGGCGGCCATCGCCACGCCTTAAACGGCGGCAGGATATAGTGCAAGCATACCGCCGTCGTCCGCCGCTGTGAATCGCCCTTCCGGGGGACGCTGGCGGCCGACTGCGGCCGTAAACTGCGCCGCCCTTCCGCCCGTCCAAGAGGTCCCGATGCCTGCCAAGCCCGCTGCCGCGCCGCTGTTCACCGGTTACCAGAAGGCCGTGATCGCGATGCTGGCCTTCCTCCAGTTCGCCGTGATCATCGACTTCATGCTGATGGCGCCACTGGGTGCGCTGATCATGCCCGCGCTCAACGCCACCACCGCCCAGTTCGGCACGGTCGTCTCGGCATATGCCTTTGCCGCCGGCGCTGCCGGTTTCCTGGCGGCGGGATTCGCCGACCGCTTCGACCGCAAGAAGCTGTTGCTCTTCTTCTATGCCGGTTTTGTCCTCGGCACGGCGTGGTGTGGCATGGCGGGCAGCTTCGAGTCCCTGCTGGCCGCCCGCATTTTCACCGGGCTCTTCGGCGGCGTGATCGGCTCGGTGGTGCTGGCCATCGCCACCGACCTGTTCGTGCCCGAGCAGCGCGGCCGCGTGATGGGATTCATCCAGACAGCCTTTGCCGCCAGCCAGATCCTCGGCATTCCGGCCGGCATCTGGCTCTCCACCCGCTGGGACTGGCAGGTGCCCTTCCTCACGCTGGCCCTGCTGGGCCTTGCGGTGGGGCTGCTCATAGCCCTGGTGATGCGACCCGTCAACGCCCACCTGAAGATGGAGCAGGAACGCAGTCCGCTGGGACACCTGGTCCACACGCTGGTGGAACCGCGCCACGCATTGTCGTTCCTGGCGGTGCTGTTCCTTGCCACCGGTGGCTTCATGCTGATGCCCTTCAGCAGCGCGTTCACCGTGTACAACCTCGGCATCGACCTGGAGCACCTGCCCATCATCTACCTGGCCACGGGTGTGGCGATGATCTTCATCGGACCCCTGGTGGGCAAATTCACGGATGCAGTCGGCAAGCTGCGCATGTTCCTGGTCGGCACCGGAATCATGATGGTGATGGTGACCATCTACACGAATCTCTCCACCTCCACTGTCGTGATGGTGGCGCTGATCAACGTGGTGATGTTCCTCGGCATCTTCTCGCGCATGATCCCCTTCCAGGCATTGATGACGCAGGTGCCCGCACCGACCCACCGCGGCGCGTTCAATGCGGTGACGGCATCGCTGTCGCAGCTCGCCGGTGGCCTTGCCGCCGTGGTAGCCGGGCACATCGTGACGGAAGGGGCCGATGGCCGGCTGCAGCATTACAACGTTGCCGGCTATGTGGTCGTTGTCACCGGGGTGCTGGCCAGCGTGCTGATGTGGCGCATTGACCGGAGCGTCCGGCGCGTGTGAAGCCCGCGGGGATCTCCGGCACGCCAGCTGCCAGGCCGCTGCGCCTGAAATCCACGGCGGAGCTCAGCGCCACCTTCCAGGCGGCGCTGGCCCGCGCAGATGGTGTTGCCGGGGCGCACTGCATCCACGAGCGATGGATGCGGGGCGAGTCCTTCGCTGCACAGATCGAGGCTGACCTTGCCGGGTTGTGGAAGAGGGCCGCGCCGTCCATCCCCGACTGGCTGCCCATGCGCCACGTCAGCTGGCTTCCGCTGGCCTATGAAGTGGCCGCCAGGTTCAGCGCGACTGGTCGCGGCAGGACCAACATCTATCTCGTATTGCTCGATTTCTCCGATCGCCGGGGCGATGACCACGGCGTATATGTGGGGATGAGCCAGTACTCACCGTTGCAGCGATTCGACCAGCACAAGGCGGGAATCCGGGCCGCCGGCAGTGTGCTGCAGCGGGGGCTCGAGGTACTCACCGGCCCTGTATTGCACCTGCAGCGCATATCCCGGGGGGAGGCGAAGCGCGTCGAAGGGCAGTTGGCACAGGCGCTGGGGGATGCCGGGATCAAGGTGGAGGGCGGGCACTGAGTATGGGTTTCCCTGCTCCCGCATGGCACCATCGGACCAACCCATAACGCATGTTGAACTGCCATCACTGCGCCATGTCAGAGTGTCACAACGCCAACACCTGAACGCTGCCCCAACAACCAATCGTGAAGGAGTGCATCGTGATTCCATCGCGTACTGCCGTGCGGACCGCCGCGGCGCTGGCCCTTGCGAGCGTCGTTGCCCATCCCGCCTACGCCCAGTCCGGGCCTGATGAAGAACTGGTGGAGCTGGAAGACATCGTCGTCACCGCGACCAAGCGTTCCACCGGAATACAGGACATCACCTCCGCCGTCGTCGCCGTCGATACCAGTCGCCTGCTCGATGCACAAGTGAACAACCTGCAGGACCTGCAGGTGGTCGTGCCCTCGGTGAACTTCGGCAACGACTTCAACCAGGCGAAGATCTTCATCCGCGGCGTCGGCGCCAACACCTCAACCACCGGCAATGCCACGGCGGTGGCACTGCACGTGGATGGCGCAGTGGTGTCGCGTGCAGAGGCGCAGCTCACCTCGCTGTTCGACCTGCAGCGCGTGGAGGTGCTGCGTGGTCCCCAGGGCACGCTGTATGGCCGCAATGCCACCGGCGGCTCCATCAACCTGATCACGGCCAGGCCGACGGAGGATTTCGAAGGCTATGCGCGCCTGACCTATGGCAGCTATGACGCAACCCATGCCGAGCTGGCTTTCGGCGGGCCGCTCAGCGAGCGGCTGCGCTTCCGCATGGCCGTGAAGGACGAGAACCGCAACGGCTTCGGCATCAACCCCGTCACCGGTGCGGACGTCGACGACCTCAACCGCTCGATGGCCCGCCTGCACCTGCAGTATGACTTCAGCGATTCGCTGAGCTATCTGCTGACGGGAGAATACTTCCGGCAGAACGACAGCTCCGGCGCCGTGCACTACCTGCGGGCGTCGTTCCCGGGGGTCACCCGGCTGGCCGCGCTGGGCGTGGGCGGTTATGCCGCGGATCCACGGGATCTCGCCAGCGAAACGCAGCCCGGCACAGACTCGAAGACCTATGCGGTCACCGGCACCCTGACCGCCCGGCTCAACGATGCCCTGACCCTGACCAACATCACGAACTTCCGCGACTTCCGCACGTCCCTGTTCCAGGACCTGGATCTGTCGGCCACCCAGGGTCCCGGCATCGCCACCTATGCCACCACCGTGCAGGAACGCCGAATCGACAGCAACCAGTTCAGCAATGAGCTGCAGCTGAACTGGCAGGGTGATTTTGTCGATGTAGTGGGTGGCCTGTACTACTTCCACGAGCGCCAGTGGCCCATCGACAATGTCGGCCTCGCTCGCCGCGATGGCCTGCAGTCGAATATCGCCAAATACGATGCCCTGGGGCTGCTCGATCTCGCCTACAAGCTGTGCGGATACGGTCCGGAAGGACTGAGCGGGGCGGTGCGTGCGCCCAAGCGCGTCTGCACTCTGTCGAATCTCGGCACCCGCGCATTTGCCGCTTTCGGGGAAACCAACATCAAGCTCGGACTGCTCAATGAGTCACTGGCGGCCTTCACCTTGAAGCTCGGCGGCCGGTACAGCCGCGAGGACGTGGATTCGGAGAACACTTCGGTAGTGATAGCCGCCGGCGGTGCCGGCCCCGTCATTGCCGCGGGGCCAACCATCTCCGGCAACACCTACACCAACAAGCGGCGTTTCAAGGACTTCACCCCGGAGGCTGGCCTGTCGTGGGAGCCGACTGCAAACGTCATGGTGTACTACACGTACGCCGAGGGCTTCAAGGCCGGCTCCGGAGAGAACGCCGCCTTCAGCACCACCATCGTCGACCCGGAGACCATGACCAACCACGAGTTCGGCGTGAAGAGCTCGTTGTTCCAGCGGCGGCTCACGGCCAACCTGGCGCTCTACAGCTACGACCTGAAGGGGGCGCAGCTGAACAAGACCATCGCCGGTGGGCCCACGGGCTACCAGACCATCTTCCAGAACGCGGCTTCGACCAAGGCAGAAGGTGCCGAGCTTGAACTCGCGGGCATCCTCGCGCGCCGGCTGAACTGGAGTGCCAGCCTGTCGTACACCGATGCCAGCTTCGGTGACTATGTGACGCTCGACCCGCTGAATCCCGTGAACGTCGCCGGCGGTACGCCTTATGACCCTGTGGGCAATCCCGATCCCACTGCATTCGGCGCGCCAGGCGGCGGCAACGTCCAGCTGGCCGGCAACCAGGTGCGCAACACCCCGAAGTGGGCCTGGAATGTCCACGGCGAATACTTCCTGCCATTCCCGGCGTTCGCCGGCGGCACGTTCTCCCTCGCCGCGGATGTCTCGCACCGCAGCCGCGTCTACTTCAGCGAATACGAGCGGGATTTCGAGAGCGCCGCCGCCTACACGCTGGTAGATGCGGCCCTGAAGTTCACGTCGGGCGATGACAGGCTCGACGTGCAGCTGTGGGGCAAGAACCTGGGCAATGTCGACCGCGCCAGCAGCACATTCGCACTGGCCACGGGGCGCCTGGTGGGCGTCACGTGGCTGCCGCCGCGCATGTATGGCATGACGGCGGCGTACCGGTTCTGAATAAAAAAAGCCCCCGACCTCGGGCCGGGGGCTCCTTTTCAGACGCCAGTTGGCGGCTTACTTGCTGACCTGAACGCTGGTCCCCGCGCCGGGTCCGCCGCCGATGGGGCCGCGCGCACCATTGCCATTGGAGACCACCTTCACCCACAGCGCATCGTTCGACTTGAAGTACGCCGTGTCGCCGCTCTTGCGCAGGGCATCCAGGCTGTTCACTGCCGTGCCCGACTCAGCCTTGCTGAAACCCGGCAGCTCGAAGATCACCCACGAGCCCTTGTCCATCTCGTTCAGGGTGAGCGCCAGCGACGGGCGCTCGGTCTTCACCTTGATCTCGGTGCCGGCGCGCACATTGCTCTGCGTTACCGAGTAGTCCTTGCCATTGCGGCTGAGGATGACCGGCGGCTGCGCGCCTGCTCCACCACCACGGGGCACGGTGATTGGAACAACCGCTCCGGCTCCGCCTGGAGCGGCGCCGGTCGCAGCCGGCGCAGCGGCACCGAGGGCAGCACCCGCTGCGCCCGGGGCAGGAGCCGCGCCGCGCGCGGGGGCCGCACCGGCGCCAGGTGCAGCACCTGGACCTGCACCGCCGCCGCGCGGACCGAATCCACCGCCGCCAAACGTCAGGCGACCGACATCACCACGGCACACCGCCGCATTCCAGTCCTTCTTGATCACGCAGGCCTGGGTGTCGGTGGCGATGCTGTCGAATTCGCCGTCGTGGATCAGGATGTAGGAGTCGGGAATGCCGCCGACAGATCCATCCTTGTCGTGGATCGCGGAAGTTTTCCAGGCCACGCCATTGAGGTTGTCATTGCCCCACTTGCGTTCCATCGGCGGGAAATACACCCGCTTGGCGTTGATGAACTTCGCCTTCTCGATGGCGTTTTCGGTGCTGACGCCGGCGCTGGTGTACATCAGGTACGAAAGTGCACCGGTCTTGCGCGTCGCATTGTCCTGGTAGTTGCGGAAGGTGGTGTTCACCACATCATGCCGGTAGTCGTAGTACTCGTAACCGCGGATGGGGAAGTCCGGCATCATCGGCTTCGGCAGGCTGCGGCCGTACTTCTTCTCCTCCGGCGTCTGCGGGTTGCCCACGTTCTCGGTCTCGCCGACGAACAGCGAGTCGATCACCAGTGAAGTGAAGGGATCGCGGCCCGCCGAACCGGAGGCATGCGTGTAGCCCATGGCATTGTCGGCCACCTTCAGGTTCCTGAAGGTATGCATCTCGCCACGGCCCCACACGCCGCCATTGCGGTTCTTGTAGGAAGTGAGGTTCTCGAAGACCGTCTCCACCGACTTGCTGTTCGCATCAGCCGGATTTTCCTTGGGCATGTGCGCATTGCCGGTCACACCGAAGGTGTTGTTCACGTTGATGTTGCGGTCGAACATGAAGCCGTCGTAGTTCGAGTGGGCGACGTTGCCCTTGAACTCGCGGATCGCGGTGCGACGGGGCCAGGTGTTCTTGCTGATCTCCGTTCCCTCGAACTGGCCGTTCGGGTGCTCCGGGAGTGACAGCCAGAAACCGTTGGCATCGGATCCCGCGGCGACGTTGTCACGGTAGGTGTTGTTGGGATTGGTGATCCAGAAGCTGGCCACCGTGTTGTCGGAGGGCAGCAGCACGTCCTTCGAAGCCTGGCCATTGGACCTGACGGCATTGCGATTGTCGTAGTTCGGCATCTCGCCGGCGGCTGCCAGGTTGGTCGGCACGCAGGGCTTGGAGGTGTGGCACTTGGTCTGGATGGCCAGGTTCTTCACATACTCGTTGCTGTGCTCGATGCCGTCCTCGAGGAAGAAGCAGTGACCCACGGTGTTGTAGGTCACGTTGTTCTCGATGCTCAGGTAGTTGGTGCCGTGCACGGTCACGCAGCGGTTGTAGGTGTCGTGGATGGCCGCGTTCCTGATGTACTGGCCCTTGGCGTCGCCGACCAGGTGCCAGTGGATCGGGTAACGCGCCAGTGTCAGGTTCTGGCCCATGCGGTTCAGCTCGACGCCCGAGACGAACATCTTGCTCGACGGCATCGCCATGATGTGGCCGCCGAAGAAAGTCTGCGCGGCATCTTCCGAAGCCTGGATCTTGATGTTGCGCGTCAGCAGGCCGACTTCGCCGCGTTCATCCACGTCGAAGGTGATCTTGCCGAAGTGCATGTAGTCGAGCTTCTTGTCCAGCGTGATGGTGTTGCCATTCACCGCAGTGATGGTGCGCCGCTCGGCCTGGCGGGGGTCGTAATCGGTGGATGCGAGGACGATTTCATCGCCCACGCGCCAGTCCTTGGCATTGAGCACCTGGATTGAAGTGGCCCCGGCGTTGGCCGTGGCAGCCAGCTTGCTCCAGGTGTTGGTGCGGTCGCCGTGCAGGTTCAGCGTGCCGCCGGAGATCATGATGCCGCGGTCGCCCATGCCGGCCATCACGTCTTCACCCTTCACGTTGTCGGTGAAGGTGATGGTGGCCTTGCGGGTGTGGGGCCTGGCTTCGGTACCGATCGTGAGCTCGCCGTGGAGCATGATCCACTCGGTGGTGAGCTCGAGGTCCGCATCGCTGGCGAAGGTGAGCTTGCCGTCGATCGACAGGCCGCCCAGCGCCGGTGGGCTCACATCGAGCACGACGTTCCTGTCCTTGCCGATGATCACCTTGTCACCAGCTGCCGGCACCTTGCGGTTCGGCCAGGAGGCGGGATCAGACCACTTGGTGGCTTCTGCCGATCCGGCGTTCTGCGCCTGGGCGACAGAAATTGCGCCGCCAAGCAGGCACGCTGGAACCAGCGACGCAAGCAAAACTGCGCGTATTGGTTTGCTCATGGCATCGACCCCCGACTTGATTATTGACCCCGATCCGAGCGCCAGAGGATAGCGCGATTGCCCGGGGCCGGATATTTCCGGCGGGCAAGAAAAAAGCCCCCGGCCTTGCGACCGGGGGCTCCTGTTCATCCCGCAGGATGCCGCCTCAGCGGCTGACCTGCAGGCTGCCTCCACCCCCGCGACCACCGTCGGCGGTCGAGACGACCTTCACCCACAGCGAGCCATTGCTCTTGTAGTACGAGGTGGCGTTCGCCTTGCGCAGCGCGTCCAGGCTGTTCACCGCCGTACCCGCAGCCGCGGTGTTGAATCCGGGCAGCTCGAAGATCACCCACGAACCCGGATCCAGTTCCGTCAGCGTGAGGTTGATGGTGGGACGTTCGGTGGTCACCTTGACCTCCGTGCCGGCGCGGATGTTGGTCGCCGTCAGGTCGTAGTCCTTGCCATCGCGCGTGAGGATCACGGGCGGCTGGGCAGGGGCTGCGCCAGGACCGCCGGCGCGGCCGCCAGGACCACCGCGACCAGGTGCAGCGCCCGGAGCCGGGCCCGCACCGGGAGCGCCAGCGCCAGGACCCGCGCCCGGACCAGGAACCGCACCCAAGGGAGCGCCGGCACCCGGAGGACCGCCAGCGCCGGGAGGACCACCGCGCCCCGGGCCCGCGCCCGGAGCACCACCCGGTGCACCACCGCGCGGTCCACCAAAGCCACCGAATCCGCCACCGCCGCCGGGGCCACCCACGCTCAGGCGACCCACATCGCCCTTGCAGATCGCCGCGTTCCAGGTGGGCTGCACCTTGCAGGCCTTCATGTCGGTCGCGATGCTGTTGTTCACGCCGTCATGGATCAGCACGTAGCTGTTCGGACCACCGCCCAGCGAGCCGTCCTTGTCGCGGATCACTGCGGTCTTCCACGCCACGCTGCTGCCGTTGTCGCTGGACCACCTGGCGTTGCCAGTCATCGGCGGGAAATACACCGGCTTGGCCTTGATGAACTTCACGTTCTCCACGGTGTTGTTCGAGGTCACCGCGAAGCTGGTGAACATCAGGTACGAGAGCGCGCCGGTCTTGCGGGTGGCGTTGTCCTCGTAGTTCCTGAACGTGGTGTTGATCACGTCATGGCGAAGGTCGTAATACTCGTAACCGCGGATCGGGAAATCCGGCAGCTCCGGCTTCGGCAGGCTGCGGCCGTACTTCTTCTCCTCCGGCGTGCGCGGGTTGCCGATGTTCTCGGTCTCGCCCACGAACAGCGAGTCGACAACCTTCGACGTGTAGGGATTGCCGCCGCCCAGGCCGGAGGCATGCGTGTAGCCGATCGCGTTGTCCGCGAACCGCAGGTTCTTGAAGGTGTGCAGCTCGCCGCGTCCCCACAGGCCGCCATTGCGGTTCTTGTAGGCGGTGAGGTCTTCGATGAGGGTATCCAGCGGCTTGCTGTTCGCGTCCGCCGGATTCTCGCGGGCGGTATGCGAGCCGCCAGTGACCGCAAAGGTGTTGTTGGGATTGATGTTCCGGTCGAGCATGAACCCGTCGTAGTTGGAGTGGGCCACGTTGCCCTTGAATCCGCCGAAGGGCAGGCGGCGCGGCCAGGTGTTCTTGCTCACCTCCGTGCCTTCGAACTGTCCGTTCGGGTGCTCCGGCAACGAGAACCAGAAGCCGGTCGAATCCGAACCGGCGGCCACGTTGTCGCGGTACACATTGTTGGGATTGGTGATCCAGAAGCTCGCCACCGTGTTGTCGGAGGGCAGCAGCACATCCTTGGAGGCCTGGCCGTTCTTGCCCGCGATGCTTTCGCCAGAAGCAGCCAGCGTGGTCGGCACGCAGGGCTTGCTGGTGTGGCACTTGGTCTGGATGGCCAGGTTCTTCACATACTCGTTGCTGTGCTCGATGCCATCCTCGAGGAAGAAGCAGTGGCCCACGGTGTTGTAGGTCACGTTGTTCTCGATCTTCAGATAGTTCGTGCCGTGCACGGTCACGCAGCGGTTGTAGGTGTCGTGGATGGCCGCATTGCGGATGTACTGGCCCTTGGCATCGCCCACCAGGTGCCAGTGGATCGGATAGCGCGCCAGGGTCAGGTTCTGGCCCATGCGGTTCAGCTCGATGCCCGAGATCTTCATCGTGCTCGAGGGCATCGCCATGATGTGGCCGCCGAAGAAGGACTGCGCGGCATCTTCCGAGGCCTGGATCTTGATGTTGCGCGTCAGCAGACCCACCTCGCCGCGTTCATCCACGTCGAAGGTGATCTTTCCGAAATGCATGTAGTCGAGCTTCTTGTCGAGGGTCAGCGTTTTGCCATTCACCGCGGTGATGGTGCGACGCTCGGCCTGGCGCGGGTCGTAGTCCGTCGAAGCCAGGACGATCTCGTCGCCCACGCGCCAGCCGGAGGCATCGAGCACCTGGATGCTGGTGGCGCCGGCATTGGCCGTGGCCGCAAGCTTCGTCCAGGTATGCGAGCGATCACCGTGGAGGTTGAGGGTGCCGCCCGAGAGCATGATGCCGCGGTCGCCCATGCCGGCCATCACGTCCTCGCCCTTCACGTTGTCGGTGAGGGTGATGGTGGCCTTGCGGGTGTGGGGCTTTGCTTCGGTGCCGATCTGCAGCTCGCCGTGCAACATAATCCACTCGGTGGTCAGCTCCAGGTCGGCGTCGCTGGAGAAGGTGAGCTTGCCGTCGACCGACAGGCCACCCAGCGCGGGCGGGCTGACATCGAGGATCACTTCCTTGTCCTTGCCGATGGTGACCTTGTCACCGGCGGCAGGAACCTTGCGGTTGGGCCAGGTAGCTGGATCGGACCAGCGGCTGGCGGATGCACCAGCGTTCTGGGCTTGTACGGCGCCGGACACGCCGCCGAGCAGTACTGCCGGAACCAGCGATGCCAGCAGCACCGAACGAATCTGTTTTCTCACGACATCAACCCCCATCAATTAAGTCCCGAGCGGAGACCCACTCGATTGGACGCGGAGAATAGCCTGAATGTTCCGCAGCCAGCCAATACGGCTTGCGGATTCCGCAAGGCTGCCCAGCCGTGGGGCATCTTCAGGAAGCAGTTAGGAATGGTTTGCTAGTATCACCATCGTAGTGGGGGGATTTTCGCCCCCCGTATTCGGGAGATCTAACGTCCATGTCCGCGACCCGACCGATTAGCCTGCTCGTACTGGCCACCCTGCTCGCTGCGCCCGCCGCTTACACCGGCGATCTCAAAGGCGATGCGGACAAGGGCAAGGAACTGTTCATGACAACTGCCTGCGTGGCGTGCCATGGCGTGACCAAGGAAGACACTTCGAAGGTGGGCCCCAGCCTCTTCGGTGTCGTGGGCCGCCAGGCAGGGACCTCTCCCAGCCTTCTGGGCGCCAGCGAGAACCTGAAGAAATACGGCGTGACCTGGAGTCTGGAGACCCTGGATGAGTTCCTGGCCAACCCTGACGCAAAGGTTCCGGGAACACCGATGGTGGGCAAGGTTGCCGATCCGCAGCAGCGCGCCGATGTGATCGCGTATCTCGCGACGTTGAAGGAATAAAAAAAAGCCCCCGGTTTTCACCGGGGGCTTCTTGCTCGAACGAGCAGGTCGGCCTTAGCGGCTGACCTGCAGGCTGGCTCCACCACCGGGGGCGCCGTTGCCGGCATCACCCGGCGACACCAGCTTCACCCACAGTGCGCCATTGGCCTTGTAGTACGAGGTCTCGCCCGACTTGCGCAGGGCGTCCAGGCTGTTCACCGCCGTACCAGCTGCCGCCGTGTTGAAGCCCGGCAGCTCGAAGATCACCCACGAACCCTTGTTCAGCTCCGTCACGGAGATGTTCACGGTCGGGCGTTCGGTGGTCACCTTGATCTCGGTGCCGGAACGCACGTTGCCAGAGGTCGTGTTGTATTCCTTGCCGTTGCGGCTGAGGACCACAGGCGGCTGGGCAGGAGCTGCAGCACCACCGGGACCACCGGCGCGGCCGCCAGGAGCACCCGCGCCCGGAGGACCACCGGCACCCGGAGGACCGCCAGCGCCGGGAGCGCCACCGGGACCACCGCGGCCAGCCATCGCACCGGGAGCACCGGCGCCCGGAGGACCACCGGCGCCAGGACCGGCACCAGGCGCACCACCGCGCGCGGCGGGAGCAGCACCCGGAGCACCACCGGCGCGGCCGCCAGGAGCACCCGCGCCCGGAGGACCACCAGCGCCGCGGGCGCCACCGCCACCGAAGCCGCCGAATCCACCGCCGCCGCCACCGGGATTGCCGATGCTCATGCGACCGATGTCACCCTTGCACACCGCGGCATTCCAGTCCTTCTTGATGACGCAGTCCTTGTCGTCAACAGCGATGCTGTCGTTGACGCCGTCATGGATCACCACGTGCGCCCCGGCGCCGTAGCCCAGCGAGCCGTCGCGGTCCAGGTAGGCGGCAGTGTTGAAGGAAGCCTTGCTGCCGTTGTCGTTGCCCCACTTGCGCTCGTACGGCGGGAAGTACACAGGCTTGGCCTTCTCGAACTTCACCTTCTCGAAGGCGTTGTTCGTGCTCACGCCGAAGCTGCTGTACAGCAGGTTCGAGATCGCACCGGTCTTGCGCTGCGCGTTGTCCTCGTAGTTGCGGAACGTGGTGTTCACGATGTCGTGGCGATAGTCGTAGTACTCGTAGCCGCGGATCGGGAAGTCGGGAATCGCAGGCTTCGGCAGGCTGCGGCCGTACTTCTTCTCTTCAGGCGTCTGCGGGTTGCCCACGTTCTCGGTCTCGCCCACGAACAGCGAGTCGACCACCTGCGAGGTGTACTCGTAGCGGCCGAAAGCGCCGGAAGCGTGCGTGAAGCCGATGGCGTTGTCCGCGAACTTGACGTTCTTGAACAGGTGCATCTCGCCGCGACCCCAGATGCCGCCATTGCGGTTCTTGTAGGTCGTGAGGTTCTCGAACAGCGTCACCACCGGCTTGCTGTTCGCGTCGGCCGGATTCTCCAGCGCGGTGTGCGAGCTGCCCGTCACGCTGAAGGTGTTGTTGACGGCAATGTTGCGGTCGAACATGAAGCCGTCGTAGTTCGAGTGGGCAACGTTGCCCTTGAACTCGCCGAACGGCGAGCGGCGGGGCCAGGTGTTCTTGCTGATCTCGGTGCCATCGAACTGGCCGTTCGGGTGCTCCGGCAGCGAGACCCAGAAGCCGTTGGCGTCGGAGCCGGCGGCCACGTTGTCGCGGTAGGTGTTGGACGGGTTGGTGATCCAGAAGCTGGCCACCGTGTTGTCCGAGGGCAGCAGCACCCGGGCACCCTCAACGCCGTTGAACACTGAGGCCTGACCGTTGCCCTGCTGACGGGGCTCGCCGGCGGCGGCGAGGTTGGTCGGAATGCAGGGTTCGGTGGTGTGGCACTTGGTCTGGATGGCGAGATTCTTCACGAACTCGTTGCCGTGCTCGATGCCGTCCTCAAGGAAGAAGCAGTGGCCTACGGTGTTGTAGGTCACGTTGTTCTCGATCTTCAGGTAGTTCGTGCCGTGCACGGTCACGCAGCGGTTGTACGTGTCGTGGATGGCCGCGTTCTTCACGTACTGGCCCTTGGCGTCGCCCACCAGGTGCCA
>JALYWF010000068.1 GCA_030852845.1 Pseudomonadota bacterium | reverse complement strand
GGCTCGTTGTAGCCCAGGTGGTTGTGGTCGGCAGCGCAGGCGTCATATTCCAGTGCAGTCAGGCTCCCCTGCGCGTCGAGTGCGCCGCGCAGGCGAAAGACGTACGCGGGACCCTTGGTGTCCCAGGCGGTTTCCTCCTCGCGCGACCACTGCACACGCACGGGGCGGCCCAGTTCCCTGGCGAGGAAGGCGGCTTCGAAGCCCACATCGTCGGCTGCCGTGCGGCCATATACCTGCGGGCCGTCCATGTACACGACCCGCACGTTCTCGCGCGGCATGCCGAGGAATCGCGCCACGCCGGTGCGCAGCCCGTAGGACTTCATGTCGTTGGAGTACACCGTCATCTGTCCATTGGAGGGATCGGCCAGCGCGTGCGCAGGACCAATGGCGGCATGGCCCTGGAAGGGCACCTCGTACGCAGCCTCGATCACGCGTGCCGCGGTACTGAAAGCCGCATCCGGATCGCCTTGTACCTGGGGCTGCGCGGCATACGTGGGTGTGGCATTGCGCAGGTAGTCGAACAGCGCGCCACTGGCAGGGAACGGCGCAGTCGCAGGCAGATTCCACTGCACCTTCAGCTGGCGCGCAGCCTCGATTGCCTGCTCCTCGCGCCCGCATACGACGGCGATGTAGTTGCCTCTGGAGACGACCCGGATGAAGCCGGGCAGGCCACGCACGGAAGATTCATCAATGCGCACCAGCGTCGCACCCGGCGGTGGACGCACATTGCGCGCATGGACCATGCCGGGCAGCTTCATGTCCACCGCCCAGACCTGCGTGCCGTCGACTTTGGCCGGGATGTCGTAGCGGGGCAGGGGCTGTCCCACGACGCGCAGTGCGTTGACCGGCTTCAGCGCAGCCTGGCCCGTCGTGGCATCCACATTGCGGCCGGTGAGGGCGACGTTGAATCGGCGACCCCCGACCAGCTCCGCGTAAGTGACCTTTCTCGCCGCATTGTCGCGCAGCGCGATGGTCGCGTCGGCCACCGTCAGCAATGCCGCTTCCACCCCCAGGTGCTGCGCGCCAAGGTCCAGCAGCACGCGACGCGCTTCGGCAGCCACGCGGCGCATCGGCCAGCCATCGCGCTCGATGGCATCCGAGCCACCCGAGCCACCCTGGTCCGGCGTGATGTCGGTGGAACCCATCACCAGCCGTGTGCGCTCATAAGCGATGTCCAGCTCATCGCACATCATCTGGCGGAATGCGGTGCCGGTGCCCTGGCCGCCGTCGGTCTTGCCGACGAAGAAGGTGGCAGTGTTGTCCGGATGGATCACGATCCAGGTGTCCAGCTGCAGGAAGTCCGGATCCGGGTAGCGGCCTGTCGCAGCCGCGGCACCGGAAGCGGGCGCCTCGGCCGAACGCGGCGCCATGCTCATCGACACCACCACGGCACCCGAGGCAGCCAGGAAGCCGCGGCGGGTCAGCGGCTGCGCGGCACGCATGGCATCGAGCACCGCGCCGGGAAACTGCACGCTCATGTGGATGCCGCTGTGCGGCGCGCACGCACGGCACGCTTGATGGCGGCCTGCACGCGGTAGTAGGTCATGCAGCGGCAGAGCGCCCCCTCCATCGCGGCGCGGATCTGCGCGTCGGTGGGATCGGGGTTGCGGTCCAGCAATGCCTTGGCGGTGAGGATCTGGCCGTTCTGGCAGTAGCCGCATTGGGCGGCCTGCTCCTCGATCCAGGCCTGCTGCAGCGGATGCAGCTGGCCATCCTTCGCCAGCCCCTCGAGCGTGGTGATTTCACCGCCTGCGGCGGATACCGGCGTCAGGCAGGAGCGCACTGCTGCGCCATCGATGAGCACGGTGCACACACTGCACTGTCCCATTCCGCAGCCGAAGCGCGGACCCCTGAGGTCCAGGTCGTTTCGCAGTACGTAGAGCAGGGGAGTGGATGGATCGACGTCCACCTGGTGCACCCTGCCATTGACCTGCAGCTTCACGATGGCCATGTGAGCCCCACGCGGTATCGATGTCCGAGCCTAGGCCAGGGCACTGGTGGAATCAACGCTCGAGGATGTGCGCACTGTAGTATTGCCGCTTCGCCCCGTCCGGGGCCGTTTTGCGAACACAGGGAGAGTGCGATGTCGTCAGTCACGTTGGGTGGAAATCCGGTTTCTGTCGGAGGGCATTTTCCCGCCAGGGGCGAGACGGCGCCGTCCTTCAACCTGGTGGGCAAGGACCTCTCCAACGTTGGCCTCGGGCAGTTCGCCGGCAAGCGCAAGGTGCTCAACATCTTCCCCAGCGTGGACACACCCACCTGCGCGATGTCGGTGCGGCAGTTCAATACGCGCGCCAGCGGCCTCGCCAATACCGTGGTGTTGTGCATCTCGGCCGACCTGCCCTTCGCACAGGCGCGCTTCTGCGCGGCCGAGGGGCTGGAGAACGTGGTGACGCTGTCACTGATGCGCGGCCGCAATTTCCTGCAGGACTACGGCGTGGACATCACCGATGGTCCGCTGGCCGGTCTGGCCGCGCGCGCCGTCGTGGTGCTCGACGGCAACAACAACGTGCTGCACAGCCAGCTGGTGGGCGAGATCAAGAACGAGCCGGATTACGCTGCGGCGCTGGCGGTTCTTTAACCCCACCGCCGCAGTTCTGCGCCAGCGCGGCCCTGAGTTCGCGCAGCTTCGGCGGCTTGCCGACGATGCAGTCGATGTGCGGCAGCGCCTCGCTGCCGGCCTCCGGGCGCTGGCCCCAGCCGGTGAGCAATATCACCGGCGTGGCCGGCGAGAGTTCCTTGATGGCTTTTGCCACCGCGCGGCCATCCACGCGCGGCATGCCCAGGTCGGTGATCACCGCATCAAAGGGGCGCTCCGCCAGCGCGGCACGGAAGATGTCGATGCCCGTGGATCCATCGCCCGCGGTGGCGATGACATGCCCATCGAGCTCCAGCGTGTCGTGCAGCGACTTGAGCAACTGCGCATCATCATCGACCAGCAGCAGGCGCAGGCCGGTGCGAATTGCCACGGCCTCGGCCGAGCTCGCGGCCGCCACGATCTGCGCCGGCACCGGTATGGCGATGCGGATACAGGTGCCCTGGCCCGGACTGCTGTCGATGCGGATTTCCGCGTTGTGGCGCTTCACGATGCCATACACCATGGCCAGCCCAAGGCCGGTGCCGCGCTCTCCCTTGGTGGTGAAAAACGGTTCCAGGCACTTCTGCCGCGCTTCCTCGTCCATCCCCACGCCGCTGTCGGCCACTTCCACCCAGGCCGTGTCCGCAGTGGTACCGGTGCGCAACGTCAGCGTGCCGCCCTCGGGCATGGCGTCCACGGCGTTGAATACGAGGTTGGTGAGGGCCTCGCGCAGTTCGCTGCTGGCGCCCAGCACCGCGGGCAGGTCCGGGGCCAGATCCTTATCGAGGTTGATGAGCACGCCACGCTGCTGTGGCATGTCGCTCCATCGCGCGCGGGTCAGGCCGGCCACCTGTTCGGCGATGGCATTGAGTTCCACCGGCTCCAGCGTGGCCTGCATGTCGCTGGGGCGGTAGAACTCGCGCAGGCGGGCCACCGTGGCCGCGACATCCTCGATAGCCTGCAGCACCACGGGCAGGGACTGCCGCGCCGAGGGACTGAGCTCCGGATCGGATTCGAGCAGACGCTCCACGTAGAGCATGGCCGGCGAGATGGAGTTGTTGATGTCGTGGGCGATGCCACTGGCCATCTGCCCGAGCGCGCTGAGGCGCTCCTGCTGCAGCACCGCCTGCTGCGTCTGGCGCAGCTCGTCGTAGGCCATCCAAAGCGATTCATGCAAC
>JALYWF010000041.1 GCA_030852845.1 Pseudomonadota bacterium | reverse complement strand
AAGCCGACGGCGCGCTCGGTGGACTACACGGATGGCCTGTCGATGGAATTCGACTCCTGGCGCTTCAACCTGCGTGCCTCGAATACCGAGCCGCTGGTCCGGCTGAACGTGGAGACCCGGGGGGATGAGGCGCTGATGCGGGCGAAGACGGCCGAGCTGCTGGCGCTGATGGATGCCTAGCTGACCACCAGGTAGCTGCCGGAGGCAGTAAATCGGCGCTTCAACCGCTGATGTAAGCTGCCCGGCCATGAAGGAAGCCTACGTCCGCGACCGGGTGGTCACATTCGCGCTGCTGGTGCTCATCGCCGTGCTGGTGCATGTGTTCTACACCTTCTACGTCCGCCCCGTGGCCGCCGGCTGGCAGGAGGCGGAAAAGGCAGCGGTCGCCGCCGATCCGGAATACAAGCCACGCCGCTCGGTATGGGTGATCCTGAAGGACCCGGAGCAGGAGTCCTGCATCATCCTCGGCATCTGGGCGCTGCTGCTGGCCTTGCGCAAATATCTCGCGCTGGGGCGGCATCGGGAGCAGCTGGATGCCGGATTGCTGAAGGTGCCGGCCGGCTACCGGATCCTGCCCGCCGACGTGCGCGAGTATTCCCACCGCATCGAGGCGCTGCCGCCCGGTGAGCGCGACCTGATCCCGGCCCGCACCGTGCAGCGCGCGCTGAAGCGCTTCGGCGAAACCTCCAACGTGCAGGACGCCGCCACCTCGGTGCACGACTACTGCGAGTCGGAGGCCTCACGCCTGGATTCCGAGCTCTCCCTGATCCGCTTCTGCGTCTGGGCCGTCCCCGCGCTGGGTTTCGTGGGCACCGTCCGCGGCATTGGCGAGGCGCTGGCCGGCGCCCAGACCGCACTGCGGGGTGACACCGGCCCGGTGACCAGCGGCCTGGGCGTGGCGTTCAATTCCACGCTGGTGGCGCTGCTGATTTCCATCATCCTGATGTACGTCATCCACGAGCTGCAGCTGCGCTCCGAGCGCCTGGTGCTTGATACCGAATTGCACGTGGATGATGCCGTGATCAGCAACCTGCAGTCGCGCTAGCGGCTGTGGCAGAATCCGCCCCCTATGAAAACCGAAGACCTGATCGCCATCGACGTGCACACGCACGCGGAAATCTCCTGCCGCCAGCCTGAGGACGACTACGCCCAGGAAATCGAGGAGCAGAAGAAGAAATATTTCAAATCCGGCACTCCGCCGACCATCCAGGAGACCGTCGACTTCTACCGCAAGCAGAAGATCGGCCTGGTGATGTTCACGGTCGACACGGAATTCGAGATCGGCCGTCGTCGCGTACCGAACGAGGAAGTGCTGGAAGTCGCCAAGGCCAACAGCGACATGATGATGGCCTTCGGCAGCGTCGATCCGCACAAGGGCAAGATGGGCCTGCGCGAGGTGAAGAAGCTGATCGCCGATGGCATCAGCGGCTTCAAGTTCCATCCCACCTGCCAGGGATTTTTCCCGAACGACCGCATGGCCTATCCGATCTATGAGGCCATCGCCGAGGCGAAGCTGCCGGCGATTTTCCACAGCGGCCACTCGGGCATGGGCTCGGGCCTCCGTGGTGGCGGTGGGCTGCGCCTGAAGTATTCCAACCCGATGCACCTGGATGACGTGGCGGCGGACTTCCCCGACATGACCGTCATCATCGCGCACCCTTCCTGGCCCTGGCAGGATGAGGCGCTGTCGGTGTGCCTGCACAAGCCCAATGTCTACATCGACCTCTCGGGCTGGTCGCCGAAGTATTTCCCGCCGCAGCTGATTCACTATGCGAATACGCAGCTGAAGAACAAGATGCTCTTCGGCACTGATTACCCGCTGATCACCCCGGAACGCTGGATGAAGGATTACGATGCAGCGGGGTTCCGTCCGGAAGTGCGCGATCTGATCATGAAGCAGAACGCCATCCGGGCGCTGGGGCTGGATCGCAGCCGGTAAGTCTCCTGCAGGAGAAAAAGCATTGAAAATGATTTCGCGGCGGTTGGTGGTTTCGGTGGTGGCGGGGGCGGTCTCGCTATCGGCATTCACTGGAGTGGTGACGGCACAGGAAAAGGCGGCCAAACCGCTCAACATCGTGGTCTATGGCGGCAGCGGCTCCATTGGCAGCCGCATCGTCAACGAGGCTGCGGCCCGCGGCCACAAGGTCACCGTGGTCGACAAGAGCCCGAAGGCCGACATCGCGCCGGCGGGTGTGACGGTGGTCACCGGTGATGCGCTCGATCCCAGTGACATCCTGAAAAACATCGCCAACGCGGACGTGATGGTCTCCTCGGTGATCGTGCGGCCGGCGCCCACTCCGGACTTCGCGCTGCGCATCGCCAAGGCCGAGGTCGAGGCGCTGCGCCAGCAGACTGGTCCGAAGAAGACGCGCCTGATGATCGTGGGCGGTGCCTCCAGCCTCTACAACGCCGATGGCAAGCGCATCATCGACACCTTCCCGGGCGGCCGGAACAATGGCGAGGTCGGTGCTGCCGTGGAGGCACTCGACTGGTTGCGTGCGGAAGTGAAGGACAGTGTGTCCTGGACGTACTTCAGCCCCGCCGGCAACATCCGGGCCGGCACGCGCACCGGCAAGTTCCGCCTCGGCGGGGAGCAGCTGGTGACCGACGCGCAGGGCCGCAGCGCGATCTCGATGGAAGACTTCGCGGTGGCGATGCTCGATGAGATCGAGAAGCCGCAGTTCATCAACAACCGCTTCACCGTCGGCTATTGAGTCGCGCTTGAACCGGCTGCTGGCCGCAACGCTGGCCAGCTTCCTGCTTTGCGGTGCGCCGCCGGCAACGGCGGCTTCACCGGATGGCACCACCCCGCTGCACGAGGCCGTCTACGCGGGCGATGCCGCGGAAGTGGGGCGACTGCTCCGGGCAGGGGCGGATCCCGCCACAGCCAATCTTTTCGGCGCCACCCCGATGATGCTGGCCGCGGCGCGCGGCGACGCGCCCGTACTCCGCCTGCTGCTGGACGCCGGCGCGCACGCGGACTCCCCCAACGACGAAGGCCAGACGGCCCTGATGGTGGTGGCGCGCACGGGGGCCGTGGAGGCAGCCAGGCTGCTCGTGAAGCGTGGCGCCGATGTGAACGCGCGCGAGGCCTGGGGCGGCCAGACCGCGCTGATGTGGGCTGCTGCACAGTGCCAGCCGGAGATGGTGCGCCTGCTGGTGAAGGCCGGCGCGCGGGTGGAGGAGCGTTCCACCGTGCGCGACTGGCAGCGCCGTGTGACGGCCGAGGGCCGCCCCAAGGACATGTATCGCGGCGGTCTCACGCCATTGCTGTTTGCCGCCCGCGAGGGCTGCATCCCCGGCGTGGAGGCGCTGCTCGACGCGGGCGCCGACATCGACCGGGACGACCCGGACGGCGCCACTGCGCTGGTGATGGCGCTGCTGAACCGCCATTGGGACATCGCCCGCTTCCTCATCGAGGCCGGCGCCGACGTGAATCTCTGGGATATCTACGGCCAGACGCCGCTGTACGTCGCCGTGGACATGAACACGCTGCCCATCGGCCGGCGGCCGGAAATCCCCTCGATGGACCGCGCCACGGGCCTGGACATCGTGCGCCTGCTGCTGGCGCGGGGCGCCAATCCCAACGCACAGCTGAAGCTCCGGCCGCGCTACCGGAACATTCCCAATGACCGCTACCGCGATCCGATGCTGGTGTGGGGCACCACGCCGTTGCTGCGCGCCGCCAAGGCCGGCGACTTGCCGGTGATGAAGCTGCTGCTGGCGCATGGCGCGCTGGCTGACCTGGCCAACTCGCAGGGCGTGACGCCGCTGATGGCGGCGGTGGGGGACGGGCACATTCACGACCCCACCCGCGGCCTGCCGCGCACCGAGGTGGAGGCCCTGGAGTGCTACACGCTGCTGCGCGCCGCTGGCGCCGACGTGAACGCGCGTACGCTGCTGGGCTATGCCGATGCGGATTTGAAGATCCGCACGCCAGCCAACCGCACGGCGCTGCATGCGGCGGCCTCGCGCGGCTGGGATAGCGTGGTGCGGAAGCTGGTGGAGGATGGCGCGGAACTCGACGTGCTGGATTCCAACGGGCTTTCGCCCATCGATTACGCCATGGGGCGCTTTCCGAAGGAGTTCAACGCGCTGCTTCCGGAACAGCACACCGGCACCGTGGCACTGCTGCGTTCGCTGGGCGCGAAGGCTGAAAACCCTGCGGCTACATTCCCTGCGGGCACTACCCCGAAAATACAGGCCGTTGTGCCCTGAGGCCGGCCGTTGCCCGTTGCCAACGGGAGCGATTCAGGCCAAAGTCGCGGGCTTGCGACCAGAACAACTATTCGCCGCAACCACCAACATGTGAGTGCCATGCAGAACAGCAAGAGAGTCGACGTCGGGGCGGTAATCGATACCGCGGATTTTGTGGGCAAGCCATTGGGCATCGCGTTGATGATGATCATCATCATGCTCACTGACGGTTTCGACCTCTTCATTCCGAGTTACATCGCGCCGGACCTGCTGGCCGACCCGTCGCTGGGTGTCGCAAACCGCACGGAGATCCAGCCGTTCATGCAGGCGGGCCTGCTCGGCATGGCATTTGGTTCAGTGCTGCTCGGCTGGCTGGGAGACCGGATCGGCCGCAAAATCGCCTATGTGGCCTGTCTCGCGCTGATGGGAGTCGGCTCGGCATTCTGCTACTTCGCCACCACCATCAACGAATTGTGGTTCTGGCGCGTGGTGATGGGGTTCGGCCTCGGCGGCATCACGCCGCTGGCGACCACTCTGGTTTCCGAATGGACCAACAAGCGGGTCCGCAGCGTGGTCGTGGCATCAGTGATCGTGGCGGTTCCGCTTGGTGGCATGCTCACAGGCTTCGTGTATCGCGCCCTCGTACCGGAGTATGGATGGCGTTCGATGTTCCTGGTCGGCGCTGTCGTTCCCCTGGTTCTTTTCGTGTTGTTCTCGTACTTCCTTCCCGAGTCGCCGAAGTACATGGCCAAGCATCCGAAGCAGCATCCAAAGCTTGCGACTGCGCTGAACCAGTTGGTGAAGGAGAACCGCTTCAACGGCACCGAAGAGTTCTTTGTTGCTGAACAGGGCAAACAGTCCGGCAACTGGTTCGTTACCATCTGGAACTCCGACTTCCGCTTCCGCACCTTGCTGATCTGGACGGCGTTCACCGTGAACAGCTTCGTGCTGTACGTGTTCACGAGCCAGATTCCGCTCCTGCTGACCCAGGCCAATTTCTCCAGTGACACCTCTTCCATGGGGCTGCAGTATTTCAGCGGTGGAGCAGTATTGGGTTCCCTCGGTGGGGCGGTGCTCATTGGACTCTACGGTTCCCGTCTGACCGGTTCTGCCCTCGCGGCCCTGGGTGGCGTGGGCAGCGCGGCCATCGGTGTGCTGCTGCTGTCGGGTAATGCGTCGATCGTCATGATATTCCTGATGTGTCTCCTGGCCGGGGCCTCCGTCAATGGCATGCAGGCGTTCATGTATGCGGTGGGCGCACATTCCTATCCAACCGAAGTTCGCGGATCAGCCGTGGGCATGGCGCAGACTGTCTCGCGGCTGGGAGCTGTGCTTGCGCCGACGGTCGCCGGGATCTACTTCGGAATGGATCCGTTGCCCCACGTGAGCACTTTCTTCTTCTTCATGGCCGGGGTGATCTGCCTGACTGTGCTCAGCTTCTTCCTCATCCCCACGCACATTCCGCGCAACGTGCGCGAAGATGCGATGCAGGCGAGGGTGGCGGCAGACTCCAAGAGGTAACGGCCTCCGAAACGGGCGGCGCAGCGTCATCGCTGTCGCCGCCCGCCGACGTTTCTCCCCGCGTGTCAACCGGCAGTCGCCAGCTGCGTTCCCGGTTATAGCAACCTGACCGGGAGGGAACCGCCATGTCCTTTGTCACCCACAGCGCCCGCCAGCCGCGCGGCCTGCGTACGATCCTGCAACGATTGAGACTGGCCGCGTTGGGCAGCGTCTTCGCCCTGGCTGCGGCCTGCGGCGGCGACGATGCCGGCCTGGCCGGCGGGCCTGGCGCCTGCGCCGACTGCGGCACCGCGCTGCTGACGATCACCGACGCGCCCGGGGACTTCCAGAGTTACACCGTGGACCTCACCTCGCTGTCGCTGGTGAAGGCCAACGGCACCGTGGTCGAGACGTTGCCGGCCACCACGCGCATCGATTTTGCGCAGCTGGTGGACCTGGGTGAGGTGCTGGCAGCCCGGCAGATTCCCGCCGGCGCCTATACCGCCGCGACGCTGCGGGTGGACTACTCCGACGCCGAGATCGTGGTGGAGGATGCCGCTGCTGGCAGCCTTGCGGTGAACCCGGTGGATGCCACCGGCGCTCCGGCCGGCGAGATCGAGCTCACCGTGCGGCTGGACGGCCGCAACCGCCTGGCCATCACGCCGGGCCGCATATCGCACCTGGCCTTCGACCTGAACCTGGAAGCTTCCAACACGGTGGATCTCACGGCTGGCACGGTGACGGTGAGCCCGTTCATCGTGGCCAGCGTGGTGCCGCCGACGGAAAAGGACTGGCGCGTGCGGGGCGGCCTGCTCGATGTGGACCTGGCCGACAGCCGCTTCACGGTGCAGGTGCTTCCCTTCCATCACCACACGCACTCGATCGGCGAGCTGGAGGTACTCACCACGGGGGAAACGACCTTCGAGATCGATGGAATCGCCTATGCAGGCGCTGCCGGGCTTGCGCAGCTGGACACGCTGGACGCAGGGGCGATGGTGCTCGCCTTCGGCACGCTCAACCGCCAGGACTTCACCTTCACCGCACAGCGCGTGCTGGCAGGCAGCAGCGCGGAGGACCTGGACCGGGAATACCTTGTCGGGCACGTGCTCTCACGCTCGGGTGACACGCTGCTGCTGGGTGCGGTGCGACTGCACTGGAATCTCCTCGACAGCAATGACGGAGACGCCGATCGCCATCTGGGCCGCTTCCTGGGCGGCCCGGTGACGCTGGTCGTGGGACCAGCCACGAAGGTCACGCGCGCGGGGCAGGGTGGCGGCACGCTGGATGCCACTGCGATTTCCGTGGGCCAGCGCATCCAGGTGTTCGGCGATGCCTCGCGCAACGACGAGGGTGAGATCACGATGGACGCTTCCGCAGGCCTGGTGCGCCTCAACAACACGCGGCTCTCTGGTCGTGTGGTCACGGCCGGATCAGGGGCGGTGACGCTGGAGCTGGAAGGGATCGACGGGCTGAATCCGGGCCGCTTCGACTTCGCGGGCACGGGCGCGACGCTGGAGCAGGACGCTGATCCCGCCGCATACGAGGCCACGGTGGCTTCAGGCGTGAATACAGCGGCGCTTGTTCCCGGCGCATGGATCGGACTTTTCGGTCATGTCTCCCCGTTCGGCATGGCACCGCCGGACTTCAATGCCGTGACCCTGGTCGACTTCGCCGCGACGCGTGCGTCGGTGGCAGTGATGTGGGTGCCGGGTGGCGTGGCTGCGCCTTTCAGCGACATCTCCGCTGCCGGCCTCACGCTGGACGCTGCTGCCGCGCCGGCGCCAACGGGTGGCATCCGCCTGGGTGGCCTCACCATCGGGCTGGGTTCGGTAGCGGGCGGCCTTGCGCTGGTGCCTGCGACTGGCGATGTGCCACGCACATTTGCCATTGCCCACCGCGGCAGCGCCGACATCGACAACTTCGGCGACTTCGCGGATTTCGCCGCTGCGCTGGATGTCGCGCTGGAAGGCGGAGCGAAAGCCCACCGGCTGTCCGCGACGGGCAACTTTGATGCGCCCGCCGGCGCTTTCCATGCCCGGCAGCTGCTGGTGGTCCTGAGCGACTGAGTGATCCGGACGCAGGTCGCGGGTGATGGCCTGAAGGCAATCACCCGTCCTGCGTCGATTTGACCATCGACTGGCGGATTCGCCGCGTGCGCTTGCGGCGCAGCATCTTCGGGGTTAGCTTCACCCTTCCAGGCGCAAAAAGAATGAGGGGACAGCTATGGGCGACACCCGCAGACTCTGGATCGGACTGACCGTATTGCTGGTGGCATCGTTTTCGGTGCTGCTCTGGTCCGGAAGGCAGATAGCGCTCAATGCCGCTCCCATGCCGGAGCGTGTCGTCGCCGAAAATGGCACGCAGATTTACACCCGGGCCGAGATCGAACGCGGGCGCCAGGTTTGGCAGTCCATGGGCGGCATGCAGCTGGGATCGATCTGGGGCCATGGCGCCTACGTGGCACCTGACTGGAGTGCGGACTGGCTGCATCGCGAGGCCGTCGCGGTGATGCAGCGCTGGGCCGGGGAAGTCCCGTTCCAGGAACTGCCAGCAGAATCCCGTGCCTCGTTGCAGTCGCGGCTGCAGCTGATGATGCGGCGGAACACCTACGATGCAGCGACGGGGACGATCACCCTCGACAACGACCGCGCTGCGGCGGTGGCCGAAGTTGCTTCCCACTATGTGAGCCTGTTCGGCAGCGACCCGGCAACGCGGGAACTACGCGAGGCCTACGCGATGAAGGAAGGCACGGTGCCCGATGCAGAGCATCGGCGCGTGCTGGCCGCTTTCTTCTGGTGGACGGCCTGGGCGGCGACCACCGAACGGCCCACGGCGGCAGGCGAGACGCTGGCGCCGGATCGTGCACTGATCGAGCCTCAGCGTGTCACCTACACGAACAACTGGCCGGGGGAACCCCTGGTCGGAAACAAGCCCCCGCCCTCCACCTGGGTGTGGTCGGCATTCAGCGTGCTGTTCCTGATCGGTGGCATTGCGCTGCTCGGCTGGCACCACGCGGTGACGCACGGCAATGAAGATGCAGAGACCATCCCTGACCGCGATCCCCTGGCGAGCCTGAACGTCACGCCCTCCATGCGGGCCACGGCCAAGTACTTCTGGGTTGTGCTGGCGCTGTTCCTGGTCCAGATCCTCCTGGGAGCCATGACGGCCCACTACCAGATCGAAGGGCAGCAAGCCTACGGCTACGAGCTGGCAGAGGTGCTCCCTTACTCCATCACGCGAACCTGGCACACACAGCTGGCGGTGCTGTGGATTGCCACGGCATGGCTGGGCACCGGGCTTTATATCGGGCCGGCCATGTCCGGATATGAACCGCCCCTGCAGAGACTGGGCGTCAACGTGTTGTTCGTGTGCCTGCTGGTGATCGTGATCGGCGCCTTTGCCGGCCAGTGGCTGGCGGTGATGCAGAAGCTCGGGCTGGAGCGCAACTTCCTCTTCGGCCACCAGGGTTGGGAATACGCCGACATCGGTCGCTTCTGGCAGTACTTCCTGTTCATCGGCCTGGTGCTCTGGCTGGTGCTGGTGGGCAGGTCGCTGTGGCCGCTGCTGCGCGGACCGAAGACGGAGATACGGCCCATCGTCGGCCTGCTGTTCCTTTCCACGGTGGCCATCGGCCTGTTCTACGCGGCCGGCCTGATGTGGCACGAGCACACGCATATCTCCGTCGTCGAATACTGGCGCTGGTGGCTGGTGCATCTGTGGGTGGAAGGCTTCTTCGAGGTCTTTGCCACCGCCGTGATGGCGTTGATCTTCACGCGACTGGGATTGCTGCGTACCTCCACGGCAGCCATTGCGGTGCTCTTCGCCACCATCATCTTCATGGCCGGTGGCGTGGTCGGTACGCTGCATCACCTGTATTTCGTGGGCAGCCCCACGGCGGTGATCGCCCTCGGTGCGAGTTTCAGCGCGCTGGAGGTCGTGCCGCTGGCCTACATCGGCTTCGAGGCCTATCACAACTTCCGCCTCAGCCAGTCCGCCCCCTGGATGGCGCGCTATCGCTGGCCCATCTACTTCTTCCTCGCCGTCTCGTTCTGGAACCTGGTGGGCGCGGGGCTGTTCGGGTTCCTGATCAATCCTCCGCTCTCGCTCTACTACATGCAGGGGCTGAACCTGACTCCGCTGCACGGACACACCGCCCTCTTCGGTGTCTACGGCATGCTGGGCATTGCCCTGGTGCTGTTCTGCCTGCGGGGCCTGCGCCCGCGGCAGGTCTGGGACGAGAAGACGCTGCGCTTCTCGTTCTGGGCGCTGAACATCGGCCTGGGGCTGATGGCCTTGCTCACGTTGCTGCCCCTGGGCACCCTGCAGCTGCTGGCCGCCATCGAGCACGGCTACTGGTACGCCCGCTCCGCCGAGTTCATGGAAAAGCCGATAGTGGACCTGCTGGTGTGGATGCGGGTTCCGGGCGACACCATCTTCAGCATCGGTGCGCTGGCGCTCACCTGGTTCGTGATCCGCCTGTGGGTGAAGCCGAAGATGGAGGGGGAGGGGAATTCCCGCCCCTGATGATCGAGTTCTACCCGCAGATCAAGGCGGCGCACGTGGGCCTCGCATTCGCCAGCGGCACCCTGTTCGCCGTGCGCGGCGCGGCTGCGCTGGCCGGGTGGCGCTGGGCCATGGCCTGGCCGGTCCGCTGGAGCAGCTACGCCATCGATACCTCGCTGCTCACTGCGGCGCTGATGCTGCTCAGCATCCTGCCGTGGGGGCTGTTCGGCAACGGCTGGCTGGCGGTGAAGATCGGCGTGCTGGTGGTCTACGTCGTGCTGGGAACCTTCGCCCTGCGCCGCGCACGTACACGCAGGGCCCGGATCATCTGCTACGTGGCGGCGCTGCTGGCCTTCGCGTGGGTGGTGAGCATCGCGCGGGCGCACCATCCCCTGGGAGCCTTGCGGGCGTTCTTCTAGGTGTGGCAAGTCCCAGGGCGTCAGAACCGCGCTATCGTCCCGCGTAGCGGACCCGGCGTCCGTCCGGATCCGCATGACGCCCTGCCCCGGAATCGTGGTGCATCGAATTGGATGCATCCAGCCCCGCGCCGTCCGAGACGCCGACACCCAGCCGCGACACGAGTTCTCCGCCCAGCCACGCCGTCAGCAGCGCAATAGCAGCACCACCGAACGACAAGGCCAGTGCCACCTCATCCGGCGATTGTTGCGGACGGCGCAGCAGCCAGCTGCCGAGGAACAGGACGGACACAACGGCATTGCCGCCGCCGTGCATCGCGCCGATGCGCCGGGCCCGCGTGCCGTGGGGAATGGCAAGGAAGTCGATCAGGCCAAAGGGAGCTGCAACCACGGCACCCACGATACCGGCCGCCATCGTCCAGTAGGCAACCGTGGGCCAGGTGGCCCCGCCGGAGATGAGTCCGACAACATCGAAGATCACGGACGTGGCCAGCAGCCCCAGCGGGAAGACCACCAGCATCTGGTGCACCGGATGGCCGAACAGTTTGGCGCGTGCTTCCATGACATTTCTCCGTGGTGGGAGTGATGCCGTGCACGGTACGTCGCCCCCGGCGCGCCACGTGTAGGAATGGGAGACAAGCCGTCGTCAGCCGCCAGTGTCATCCGCCGCCAGTGTCATTCGTGCGCGCGCTGCACCAGGTAGGCCCGGATGGATTCCGCCTGCGCTGGATCGAGCCGCTCCCGGAAGCTGACCATGCCGCGGGATTGCAGCGCGCCATCGATCACCACGCTGCGGAAGGCTTCCGCGGAGTTGATCATCGGCGACACGCGCAGGTCCGGGAAAAGCCCGCGATTGCCATAGCTGGTTTCGTGGCACATCGCGCACCAGGCCCTGAAGTGTTCCTCACCCTCTGCGAGCACCTGGGGCGTGCCGAAGGCCGGCGGCGGATTGCGCGTGCGCGCGGGAGGCGGCGGGCCGGCCAGCGGCAGCGCCGCGGTGCCGCCAAGCCGGAACACCAGCAGGCGTGATTGATTGCCGGTGTAGTAATCGCGAGTGCCGTAGCCGGCGAGCTGCGCAATGTACTGCTGCCCGTCCACGGCATAACTGACTGGTGCGGCCACCACACCGGTCTGTGCATCGAAACTCCACAGCTTCTCGCCGGTGGTGTCGCGATAGGCCGCGAACTCGCCCTGGGGCGAACCCTGGAACACCAGCCCACCGGCCGTGGACAGCACGCCGGATCCCACGCGACCCTTCATTGCCGAGCGCCACACCTCGCGTTGCGCCACGGGGTCCCATGCGACGAGGAAGGCACTGGCTTCGCGCGGCGCATCGGATTTCAGCTGCTCGTAGAGGTCCGCGGGTGCGCGGCCCAGTCCCGTGTTGCCGGCCATCGGTTTCGGCTTGTAGGCCGGATCCCCAACCATTGCGGCGCTGGTCTCCACCACCGGCAGGTACACCAGCCCGGTGCGCGGGCTGAACGACATGGGATGCCAGGAATGTGCGCCCTGCGCGCTGGGCTGGACGATGGATGGCTTGCCCGTGCGGTCGTAGCGGGCCTCGATGCGTTCCGCGGGCCGGCCCGTGGCCAGGTCAACATGGCTGGCCCAGGAAACCTGCGTGAATTTCTCGGCCGACAGCAACTTGCCAGTGGCCGCATCCAGCACGTAGAAGAACCCGTTCTTCGGCGCCTGCATCACCACACGGCGCGGCTGTCCCTCATCCAGCGGCAGGTCCGCAACGATGATGTGCTGCGTGGCGGTGTAATCCCAGGTCTCGCCGGGAGTGGTCTGGTAGTGCCACACGTAACTGCCGTCGTCCGGATCGAGCGCCACGATGGAAGAGAGGAAAAGATTGTCGCCACCACCGGGGCTGCGCCAGGCCTGGTTCCACGGCGAGCCATTGCCCACGCCGATGTACAGCAGGTTCAGCTTTTCGTCGTAGGCCATGGCATCCCAGACGGTGCCGCCGCCGCCCAGCTGCCACCACTCTCCCTTCCAGGTCTTCGCGGCCATCTCCATCTGCGGGTTCTCGAATCCGTCGGCGGGATTGCCGGGCACGGTGAAGAAGCGCCACAGCAGCTGGCCGTCTTTTGCGTCATAGGCGGAGACGTAGCCGCGCACGCCCAGGTCCGCGCCGCCATTGCCGATGATGACCTTGCCCTGCACCACGCGCGGTGCGCCGGTGATGGTGTAGGGCTGGTTGCGGTCGATGGTGTCGACCTCCCAGGCCACCTTGCCCGTGGCCGCGTCCAGGGCGATCAGGCGGCCGTCGTAGCTTCCGACGAAAATGTGCCCGTCCCATGCGGCCACGCCGCGGTTGACCACGTCACAGCAGCCCCTGGCGCCCCATTCGGGCGGTACCTTGGGATCGAAGCTCCACAATGGCTTGCCGGTGGCGGCATCAAAGGCCAGCACCTTGCTCCAGGCCGTGCTGACGTACAGCACGCCGTCAATGACCAGTGGTGAGGCTTCCTGCCCGCGGTTGGTGTCGAGATCGGCAAACCACGCCAGCGACAGCTGCGAGACATTGTCGGCATTGACCTGCGAGAGCGGGCTGTGGCGCTGCTCATCCCAGGTGCGTCCGGTCGACATCCACTGATCCGCTTCATCGCCAGTGGCCGCGGCCGACAGGCGGGCTGCATCTACTCCAGACGGGCGGGAGCCGCAGCCTGCCAGCGCAAGGCTACCCAGGGCGCATAGAACCAGGACACGCATGATCTCCCCCCCTGAAGTGCATCTTTATGCATCGAGCCTGCCGCAGGCCCCGTGTGTTGTCCATTCATGCAGGACCAGTCAGGCTCTGTTCAGCCGCCTGCACCGACAATCGGTACACGGGAGCTGACATTGAGGGCCCTGCGAGGGGTCGAGGAGAAAGCATGAAACGACCAGTGATACTTGCTACGGCCATGGCCCTGGCATTGGGCGCTGCGGCCCTGCCGGCCGCCGAAGAAGGCAAGACAGAGCTGGGCGCCGAGGCCTCCATCCCGTTCGTGAATTCCGGCAATGCCGTGCGTGAATGGCAGGCTGACGGTGTGGATGGAGTGTGGGTGCAGGACGCCCACAAGCAGTGGTACTACGCCAGGCTCATCGGGCCGTGCCACGGCCTGGATTTCGCGCTGCAGATCGGCTTCGACAATCGCGCGGTGGACACCCTGGACCGGTTCAGCACGCTGGTGGTGCCAGGCCAGGGTCGCTGCGCCATCCAGAGCTTCACGAAGAGCGAGGCCCCGCCGAAGCGCAAGGGCAAGGACGTGCAGGCCGACTGAGCGGCCTGACTGCTTCCGACGGCGGTCAGTTCCGGCAGCTGTAGCTGGCAGCGTTGCGCCGGTCTGCGCCGCCGTTGTGCTGGGCGAAGGCCGGGTACGGGCACAGCGGCCGGCTTTCTCCCGGCATCGCGGGACCGGTGGCGGTGATCCGCTCCGGCGCCTGCTTCCTTTCTACCCAGGCGGCGATCGCCTCCAGCATGTTGAACCGGTCCAGTGTCTGTTCGCCGCCGCTGCAATGGCCCATGCCCGGCACGAGGAACAGCCGGCTCCAGTCCTGCAGTGGCGCCGGCGCATTGTCGGCGGCAAGGCGCTCGTAATACTGGACCGTGTCCTGGGCGGAGAACCAGGGATCGCTCACGCCATGGAAGAACAGCAGCTTGCCGCCCCGCCCCTGGAAACTGCTGAGGTTGGTCCAGCCATTGGCATCGCCCACCCAGGCGCGCGCGTCGCTGGCACGTGCGGCTGCTGCATCGATATCGAGCGGCCCATCGATGGCGCCTTCGGGGATGGGCGTGCCCACCAGCACGCCGGCCAGTCCGCGCGTGGTGATGATGCCGGTGTCGTAGAAGTAGCCGGGATAGATCTGGCGGCCATCTGATGCCTTCTTCTCGCCCATCACTACCTTCACGGCGTTCACCTGCGCCTGTGTGAGGCAGCTGGCGTTCTTGGCGCCGGTGCAGGCCAGCACCTGCGGGTCGAAGCGGCAGCTGCGCGTGGCGAACACGAGTCCATCCTGCGTGCCATCGAGCGCATCGCAGGCAGCCAGGAAACGGTCGACCACCAGCTTGCGGTCGGTATCACTGAGCGCCTGGTTGGTCTGTGGACGTCCCGCCGCGTCTTTGGGCGCGGCCGCATTGAGCGCATCGGTGGCGATGCGCAGTCCGAGGTTTGAAAAGCCCGTCCGCATGGCCGGCGCGCCGGCGACGATACCGTCGAAATGCCGCGGGAAACGCTGCGAGGCGATCATGGCCTCGCGTCCACCGGTGGAACAGCCGACGAAGTACGAGAACTCGGCCGGTCGGCCGTAGTGCGCGGAGACAACCTGCTTGCCCACCGCGGTGACCTTGTCGATGGCCTGGTAGAGGAAGTTGAGCGCGGCCTCCTGGTCCTCGAAGAAACCCGCGTCGAAGTTGCTGCCCTGGTGGCCGGAGTCGGTGCTGACGACCGCGTAGCCCTGTGCCAGTGCGGGAACATCGCCCGCGTATTGCGCGCCGGTGGGTGGATTCACCGCGCCGTTGAGGCCGCCACCACCCTGGAAGAGGAAACGGCCGTTCCAGGCGTTCGGCATGGCGACGGCAAACCCGATGGCATAGGGCTTGTTGTTGCGTCCCACGCGCTTGTCGATGGTGCCGTCAATGCGGCAGTGGGCGGGCAGCACAGGACGCGGCGGGCCCGGCGGGCCACCGGCTGCCGGTGCACCGCCGGCGCTGGCTGCAACGACCTCGGCCTTGTCGATCGCAACCTCGAAGCCTGGTGCCTTGAAGTTCTTCAGGGCGGCGCAGCCAGTGGGCGTGGCTCCCATCGCCGGCAGCGCCAGCGCGCCAAGCAGCAATGCGCAGCCAGGAATTGCAGCCCTGCGGAAGTGGATCATGGCGATCTCCGTAAACGGTTCAGGAAAGTCGTTCCAGCCAGGCGCACAGCAGGTCGATCCACTGCGCCGATGGCGTGCCGGGCCGCCCAATGCCGAAGGCATGGCCGCCTTCCTGCAGCAGATGGGCCTCTACCGGACGCCTTGCTGCGCGCATGGCATCCAGCATGCGCAGCGAGTTCTCTACCGGCACAGCCATGTCGTCCAGTGCATGCACCAGGAACAGGGGCGGCGTGGTGGCATCCACATGCCGCTCGGCGGAGAGGCGATTGACAGCGGTGCGGCCGGCACGTTCGCCCAGCAGCAGGTCCCGGGACAGCTGGTGCGTCCAGGGTTGCTGGAGTGTGATGACCGGATAGATCAGGCCCGCTGCCACTGGCCGGGCGGGAAGGGCATCGAAGGAATCAACGGCGGCGTAGCAGTTCTCTGCATGCCGGGTGGCCAGAGTGGCAGCCAGGTGGCCGCCGGCAGAAAAACCCAGCGCCGCGATCTGTTCCGGGTCTATGCCAAAGTCGCCGGCGCGCGAGCGGATGAGCCGCATGGCGCGCTGGGCATCCTGCAACGGCACATCCGCGCGCGCTGTCCAACCCTCGCCGGGCAGGCGGTAGGTGAGCACAAAGACGGTATAGCCACGGGAGGTCAGGCGCGGTGCGAGATCGGCGCCCTCGTTGACCACCGATACGAACCAGTAAGCGCCACCCGGCATCACGAGCACCGAGCGGCCATTGGGACGTTCCGGCCGGAACACGGTCAGGTCGGGCGTGGCCACCGCCCGCGGGTGGGAATCGGGCCAGCCTTGCGGTGGAGTCGCAGGCC
>JALYWF010000025.1 GCA_030852845.1 Pseudomonadota bacterium | reverse complement strand
CATCAGGATGGAGCGCAGCAGCTGGCCCGTGCCGCTGGCAGGATCGGGCATGGCCCGGTGCACCATGCGCTCGGTGCCGGCGGGGATGCTGCCGCCCACGGCGATGTGGTCGCCATCCTCGCCGGTGGTGCGCTCGACACGCAGCGCTGCACCATTGGCTGCCACCTGCACGCTGCCGGTCAGGGGGATGGGCAGCGTGCCGCTGGCACAGCCGCCCACCTCGGCGCGCGTGGCGCCCGCTGGCGCACGTACCATGATGCACCAGCTGCCATAGTTCACGCCGATGGCGCTGGGTGCGGCGTTGTAGGCGCGCGAACTGCGCCGCAGTCCCGCGCAGCGATCGACGGTGTCGCAGCGCAGTTCGCCAAAAGGAGCCCGCTCGACCAGCACACGTCCGCGCACCTGGCGGATGCCGGCGGCGCGCAGCTGCGCCGCCAGGCCCCACAGCGTGGTCTCATCGAGCGTGGCATCGCCGCCACCGCGCAGCACCAGGTCGCCATCCACCACGCCGGACTGCGGTGCGCGTGCCGTGCGCAGTTCGGTGGCAAAGGTGTGATCAGGCGGCCAGGTGGAAAGCGCCGAGGCCGCGATGACAATCTTGCTGAGCGACGCCGGTGTGAGCCGCTGTGAGCCCTGCAGCTCACCCAGCAGCTGGTCGGATTCCAGGTCCCACACTGCTGCGGTGACGCGCGCGCCCTGTGACTGCAGGCGCGACAGCTGCGTGAAGGCAATGGGCGCCGTGGCTGCACCGGCCTGCGGCGTCGCCGCGCCGGCCGGTACGCTGCCGGCAGCGCACAGCATGCCGGCCAGCAGGGCTGCGCTCAGCAGCAGCCGCTGATGCAGTTCCATCGCTGCTCCATCTGCGCGCGGAAGAAGTCCCGCTCGCTCAGGGGCGTGGCCTCCGGCTCATTGGCGCGCATGTGGGCGAGGTATTTCTCGTAGGCGTCATCACCGGTGACCCCGCGCAGCAGCGACAGTCCCGATGAAAGGAACTGTCGCACCGCATTGCCGCGCGGGTTGGCCATGCCTCAGTGGCTGCGCGGCAGGGCCGCGGCGTCCAGCTGCGTGGCCACGTAGGGCGTCTCGGAGCTGGGCGGCACCGGCTTGCCGGCCAGGAAACGCAGGCTGATGCGCACCATCTCGATGATCACCACCCACATGATGATCAGGAAGGCCACCGTGAGCCAGCCATCCAGCCGCTGGTTGAAGATCAGCGTCGGCGCCACCGCCGCGCGCTCCACCGCCAGCGTGCCGGCCAGCAGCTGGTCCGACAGTGCATTGGCGCCGGCGAAGAAGCCGAGCTTCGGATCGGTGCTGAAGATCTTCTGCAGCGATGCCACGGTGGTGATGAAGGAAATCCATACCAGCGGCAATGCCGTCACCCACACGTAGCGCAGCTTGCCGGTCTTGATCAGCAGTCCGCAGGCCACCGACAGCGCGATTGCCGCCAGCATCTGGTTGGCGATGCCGAACAGTGGCCAGAGGATGTTGATGCCGCCGTTCGGATCGACGACGCCCACGTAGAGGAAGTAACCCCACCCCAGCACGATCAGCGTGGAGGAGATGAGCACCGAGGGATACCAGGAGGTGCGGCCCAGCGGCGCATACACCTGGCCCAGTGCATCCTGCAGCATGAAGCGCGCGGCACGCGTGCCGGCATCCACGGTGGTGAGGATGAAGATGGCCTCGAACATGATGGCGAAGTGATACCAGATCGCCACCAGCCCCTGGCCGAATGCCGAACTGAAGATGCTCGCCATGCCCACGGCCAGGGAGGGCGCGCCGCCTGTCCGGGCGAAGAGGGTTTCCTCTCCCATCTGCTGCGCCAGGCCCTGCATCTGGTCCAGTGTCACCGTGAAGCGCGGATCCCATGCCGAGATCGTGGCCACGGCCGCCTCCGGAGTGCCTCCCACCGCGCCCAGCCCGGTGTTGATGGCGAAGAACACGCCCGGCTCCAGCAGCGTGGCCGCGATCACCGCCATGATGCCGACGAAGGATTCGATGGCCATGCTGCCGTAGCCGGCCAGCCGGATGTCACCCTCGTTGGCCACCATCTTCGGCGTGGTGCCGCTGGACACCAGCGCATGGAAGCCTGACAGCGCACCGCAGGCGATGGTGATGAAGACGAACGGGAAGATGTTGCCCGCGAAGATCGGTCCGGTGCCATCGGCGAAGATGGTGATCGCCGGCATCTTGATCATCGGTGCGGTAAACACGATGGCCACCGCCAGCAGCACCACCACCGCGATCTTCAGGAAGGTGGAGATGTAGTCGCGCGGTGCCAGCAGCACCCACACCGGCAGGATGGCCGCGATCCAGCCGTAGGCGATCACGAAGCCCGCCAGCGAGACGCCATCCCAGTTGAACAGGGGCGCCAGGGTGTCGTGGTCGCTGACCCAGCCGCCCATTACCACGGCAAGGATCAGCAGCACGAGGCCGATCAGGGATCCCTCAAGCACCTTGCCCGGGCGCCAGTTGCGCATGTAGAAGCCGACCAGCACCGCGATCGGAATCGTCGCGAACACCGTGAAGGTGGCCCAGGGGCTGTGCTGCATGGCCTTCACCACCACCAGACCCAGCACGGCGATGATGATCACCACGATGGCCAGCGTGCCCAGCGTGGCGGCAATACCGCCGATGGGACCCAGCTCATCGCGCGCCATCTGGCCCAGGCTCTTGCCATTGCGGCGGGTGGAGAGGAACAGGATGGTCATGTCCTGCACGCAGCCACCCAGCACCGCGCCCACCAGCAGCCACAGCGTGCCGGGCAGGTAGCCGAACTGCATGGCCAGCGTCGGGCCCACCAGCGGGCCGGCGCCGGCAATCGCGGCGAAGTGGTGTCCGAACAGCACCCAGCGATGGGTGGGAACGTAGTCCCGCCCGTTGTTGAGCCGCTCGGCTGGAGTGGCGCGGGTGCGGTCGGTGACGAATACGCGCGTCTCGATCCACTTGGCGTAGAACCGGTAGCCCAGCGCGTAGACGCAGACGGCAGCCGTCACGATCCACAGGGAATTGATGGGTTCGTCGCGCAGCAGGGCGATGCCGCCAATGGCGAATGCGCCGACCACTGCCAGAAGGATGGCTACCAGCTTCGAATACATCTTGTTATGGCTCCCCCGGTTCGACTGGGGCTGGAGTGTCGCAGGATCACTTCGGTGCGCCAACCCCTTGCGCGCCCGGATAAAATCGGCCCCATTCGCTGGCCGAACCGGGGCAGCATAGCCATTGTGCAACCGCTGCGGCGGGTATTTAATGCATTGGCCTCCCGGACGGAGGCACTTCTTTTTGCGGGGGAAACAACATGCAAGTCGGCCAGATCGTCGCGGAAGTCATGAAGCGCGAGGGCGTCAAGGTGCTGCTCACCTATCCCCTCAATTCCCTCACTGAGTTCTGCGCCCGGGCCGACATCCGGCCCATCGTTGTGCGCCAGGAGCGCGTCGGTGTGCACATGGCCGATGCCATCTCGCGCATCACCTCCGGCGACTCGGTGGGCGTGTTCGCCTGCCAGGAAGGGCCGGGCATCGAGAATGCCTTCGGCGCGGTGGCGCAGGCCTGGTCGGAAGGTGTGCCACTGGTGGTGTTCCCCAGCGGCGCCGGCACGTTCATCAAACCCTCCTTCAACGCCACGCTGAATTTCCAGCACATCACCAAGCACGCCGAGATGGTCACCAGTGCCAGCCAGGTGGTGCCCGCACTGCGCCGCGCGTTCAGCATCGCGAAGAACGGCCGTCCTGGCCCGGTGCTGCTCGAGATCGCCGGGCTGTGGAACCAGGACGTGCCGGGCGAGCTGGACTACGAGCCCACCCGCCGCATCATCTCCGCGCCGAATCCGGCCGACGTGGACAAGGCCGCCGCCGAGCTGATCACCGCGAAGAAGCCGCTGATCTACGCTGGCCAGGGCATCCACTATGCAAAGGCCTGGGACGAGCTCAAGGCCGTGGCCGAGCTGCTCGAGGCGCCGGTGTGCAGCAGCCTGGAGGGCAAGAGTGCATTCCCAGAGACCCATGCGCTGGCGCTGGGCTCTGGTGGTCCGACCATGTCCAACGCCGTGGCGAGCTGGGTGCAGCAGTCCGACGTGGTGTTTGGCGCCGGCGCCAGCTTCACTTCAACCGGTTTCGGCATCCGCTTCCCGACCGCCAACAAGGCGTTCATCCACAACACCAACCACGAATACGACCTCAACAAGAACATCCCGGCAAAGCATGCGCTGCTGGGTGACTCGAAGCTGGCGCTGTCGATGCTGCACGAGGCCCTGAAAGACCGGCTGAAGAAGCCGCGCGGCCTCACGAAGCAGGTGCAGGCCGACATCAAGAAGGCCAATGACCCGTGGATGGCCGAGTGGATGCCGCGCCTGACCAGCGAGTCGAACCCGCTCTCGCCCTATCGGGTGATCTGGGACCTCATGCACATCGCCGATGTGGGCAACACCATCATCACCCACGATGCCGGCAGTCCGCGTGACGAGCTCTCACCGTTCTGGAAGTCCACCACGCCGCTGTCGTACATCGGCTGGGCAAGTCCACGCAGCTGGGCTATGGCCTGGGCCTGGCGATGGGCGCCAAGCTCGCGCGTCCCGAGGCGCTGTGCGTGAACATGTGGGGCGATGCCGCCATCGGCATGACCGGCATGGACTTCGAGACCTGCGTGCGCTGCAAGATTCCCATCATGTCCATCCTGTTCAACAACTTCTCGATGGCGATGGAGTTCGAGCAGATGGACTACTCGCGCAAGAAATACGGCAGCACCGACATCAGCGGCAACTACCACGAGATGGCGAAGGCGTTCGGCGGCTACTCCGAGCGCGTCACCGAGCCGGGGCAGGTGGCCCATGCGCTGCGCAATGGCATCAACGCCACGATGGAAGGCAAGGCCGTGCTGCTGGAGTTCATCACCACGCAAGACAAGGTGTATTCGCGGCCGCTGCGCGGCGGTTACACCGGCGGCTCGGAGCGTCCGGCCGCACCGGCCGCGGGAGCCGCGCGGCCAGCCGGCTGATCGGCTGGCGGGAAACTGTCTTGATTGCCAGAGGCCGGCCGGATCGCATCCTGCCGGCCTTTTTGCTGCCCTGTTCCGTGACGTCAAAAAGGGTTTGTGTCGCGGGATATAAACGGGTATTTATGCGCGGCTTTTCCGCCCGCATTGCAGATAGGTGTCGGAGGCAGGCAATTGCCTGAATTCGCGCAGCGAGTGGCGGAGCATCCATGTCCGCAAGCCAGGTAGTCGCCCAATGAATGTTGCCCAAGTCACTGCAGAGATCCTCCGGCGCGAAGGTGTGGAGGTGCTGCTCACCTACCCGCTGAACCCGCTCACCGAGAGCGCCGCCGAGGCGAACATCCGTCCCATTGTCGTGCGACAGGAACGCGTGGGCGTGCACATGGCCGACTGCATCAGCCGCATGACCTCGGGTGAGAAGGTGGGCGTGTTCTGCTGCCAGATGGGCCCGGGCATCGAGAATGCCTTCGGCGCCGTGGCGCAGGCTTATTCGGAAGCCGTGCCGCTGGTGGTGATCCCTGGTGGCTATGCGCGCGGCAACCTGTTCGTGAAGCCGAACTTCAACTGCTCGCTGAACTTCCAGCACGTCACCAAGCACGTGGAAACCGTCACCACGCCGGAGCAGATCGTGCCGGCGCTGCGCCGCGCGTTCAACTTCGCGCGCAATGGCCGCCCGGGTCCGGTGATGCTGGAGATTCCCGCCGATGTGTGGGGCCTCGAGGTGCCGGGGGAGATCGACTACAAGCCCTCGCGCCGCGTGCGCAGTGCGCCGGATCCGGTGGCCATCGATGCCGCCGCCGCCGAACTGGTGGCTGCAAAGAACCCGATGATCTATGCGGGGCAGGGCGTGCATTACGCCAAGGCCTGGGATGAGCTGAAGGCCGTGGCCGAGTTGCTCGAGGCGCCGGTGTCCACCAGCCTGGAGGGCAAGAGTGCCTTCCCCGAGACGCATGCGCTGTCGCTGGGTGCGGGCGGCGTGGCCATGTCGCGCGCGCTGGCTGCCTATGTGGCCGAGTCCGATGTGGTGTTTGGTGCCGGCGCGAGCTTCAGTGCCACCAGCTTCGGCATCAAGTTCCCGGTGAAGGACAAGCGCTTCATCCACAACACCAACGAGCCGCTGGACATCGACAAGAACATTCCGGCCGAGCACGCGCTGCTGGGCGATTCGAAGCTGGCGCTGGGCATGCTGCACGAGGCGTTGAAGGAGCGCCTGAAGAAGCCGCGTGGACTGACTGCAAAGGTGCAGGCGCGCATCGCCGAGCTCAACGAGCCGTGGTGGAAGACCTGGATGCCGCGCCTGACCAGCAACGAGAAGCCGCTGCAGCCTTATCGGGTGATCTGGGACTTCCTGCATCTCACCGACGTGGCCAATACCACGGTGACGCATGACGCGGGCAGTCCGCGCGATGAGCTTTCGCCGTTCTGGAAGTCGGTGACGCCGCTGTCGTACATCGGCTGGGGCAAGTCCACCCACCTGGGTTATGGACTGGCGCTGGCCATGGGCGCGAAGCTCGCCAATCCCGAGCGCCTGTGCGTGAACTTCTGGGGCGATGCGGCCATCGGCATGACGGGCATGGACTTCGAGACCTGCGTGCGCTGCGACATTCCCATCCTCTCCATCCTGTTCAACAACTTCTCGATGGCGATGGAATTCCCGGTGATGAAGTCGTCGAAGGACCGCTTCAAGTCCACCGACATCTCGGGCAACTACGCCGACCTTGCCAAGGCCCTGGGTGGATACGGCGAGCGTGTGACGGAACCCGGACAGATCGGCGATGCCCTGCGGCGTGGCATTGCGGCCACGAGGGAAGGGCGGCCGGCGCTGCTGGAGTTCATCACCACGCAGGAGAAGGTGTACTCCACGTTCCACGGCGGGTATCACAGCTCGCCCTGAGAGCCCGTTTCCATGGGGTGCGCGGGAACGTCGTCTTGACGGTTTATTAATTAACGGATAAATTAATTAAACCATGACGAACCGCGCCCCGAAGGCAAAGAAAACTTCTCCGGCCAGGGGACGTCCCAAGGGCGTGCGCAGGGCGCGCACCGCCTCCGCCCGCACGCCCGGCCGGCCAGCTGCAGACGGACTGGACCAGCAGTCGCGCATCATCGACGCCGCGCTGGCCTGTTACGTTCGCAAGGGCATCGGCGCCACCTCCATCCGCGATGTCGCCACCGGCGCCGGCGTGACGCCGGCGCTCGTGCATTACTACTTCGGCGATGCCCGCCACCTGATGGAGCAAGTCATTGCGCTGCGCCTGATGCCGGTGTTCGGCACCGTGCGCGATGCGGTGCTCGATGCCGGCGGTGATGGTCCGGCAGCGCTGGTGCGGGGTTTTGTCGACGCAATCTGCACCGCGGTGCAGGCGCACCCCTGGTGGCCGGCGCTATGGGTGCGTGAGGTGGTCAGCGAAGGGGGCGCGTTGCGCGACCTGCTGGTCACGCGCGTGGCGCCGGAACTCACGCAGGCCATCGCCCGCCGCTTCGCACTGGCGCAGCAGCAGGGGCGGCTCAATCCCGAGCTGGATCCGCGTCTGATAGTGGTATCGCTGATCGGGCTGACAATGTTCCCGGCGGCCGGAGCGCCCATCTGGCGCCGCATCTTCGACGCGCAGGACCTGACGATGGAGAACGTGCGTTCGCATGCGCTGGCGCTGCTGGAGCGTGGACTGGAGGCAAAGACATGAACATGCGGCGCAATGTCGTGCTGGTCGCCGGCCTGCCCCTGTTGCTGCTGGCGGCCTGCGGCCGGGAGCCCCCTCGTGCGCTGGGTACCCTGGAGTGGGACCGGGTGACGCTGCCTTCGCCGGCGGCCGAGAAGATCATCGCCATCGAAGTACGCGAGGGACAGAAAGTGCACGCCGGCGAGGTGCTCTTGCGCCTCGAAGCCACCGCCACGCAATCGCAGCTCGAGGCGGCGACAGCCCAGCAGCGGCGCAGCGGCGCGGCGCTGGCCGAACTGCGCGCCGGGCCGAGGCGTGAGG
>JALYWF010000024.1 GCA_030852845.1 Pseudomonadota bacterium | reverse complement strand
TCTCATCCTTGAGCAGTGGCGTGCCGGTGAAGGCGATGTACGCCGCCTTCGGCAATGCCCGGCGCATGCGCTCGTGGGTTTCCCCGCCATGGCTGCGGTGGCCTTCATCAACCAGCACGATGAGATCGGCTGAATCGTTGCGGCACTCCTGGAGCTTTGATGCGGTGTTGAACTTCTGCACCAGCGAAAAGGTGATGCGCTCGGTGCCATGTCCGATGCGGCGGGCCAGATCCCGCCCGGTCGTAGCCTTGCTGCGCTCCCCCTCCTTCTTCGTGGCGATTGCGGAGCCGAAGGCACCACCGGCGATGAAATTGTCTGCGAGCTGGCGTTCCAGGTCGATGCGGTCGGTTACCACGACGACGCGACATTCTTTCAGGCGCTCATCCAGCAGCAGCGAGCGCGTCAGCAGCACCATGGTGAAGCTCTTGCCGGAGCCGGTGGTGTGCCACAGCACGCCCCCCTCGCGCCCGCCGTCAGCGCGTTTGAGACGGATGCGGGCCAGCAGCGCGCGAATGCCGAAGAACTGCTGGTAGCGGGCAACCACCTTACCCACCCGCCGATCGAACAACACGAAACTGCGCAGGAAGACGAGCAGCCGCGCGGGCGTCAGCAACCCCGCAAGCAGCCGATCCTGGTCGTTGGGCAGCATGTGCTGCGACCATAGCGATTCGAAGTAGGTCCGCAGCGGCGCCGGCTTGCCATGGAACAGGCGTGTGCTGACCTCGGCAGGCACGGCCCGGTTCTTGAGCCGGGCCAGATGCGCTTCGTCGAACTCCTCTTCGCGCCAGCGCGTCCAGAACTTGCTGGCCGTGTGCGTGGTGCCATAGCGCCCGTCGGTCTGGCTGATCGACAGCAGCAGCTGGGCGTAGGCAAACAGCTGCGGGATTTCGTCCGGCCGCTGATTGCGGAGCTGCTGGCTGATGCCTTCGGCCACCATCGGCTTGCCGCCGTGGCCGGATTCAGGCCGTTTGGCCTCGATCACCACCAGCGGCAGGCCATTGACCCAGGCGACGATATCCGGGCAGCGGTGATTGGTGCCCTGGGCCGAGAGCACTTCGCATTCCTCGCTCACATCCCAGAGATTGGCTGCGGGATCGTTCCAGTCGATCACGGGGATGGTCGGCTGGTGCTTCTTGCCGTCGGGCATGAACTCGGTGACGGTGATGCCCAGCGCGAGCTTGCCATAAAGGCGCTCGTTGGCGACGAGCAGGCCCTCGCCCAGCGGCAGGGCGGATAGCTCGCGCATGATCTGGTCGATGGCGCTGGGGGAAAGGGGGAAGCTCTCGCCCTTGTAGTCGAAGCGGCGGGACTTGAGGACTTCGATCAGGCGCGGCTTGAGCAGCACTTCGCGGGTGCTGCCGCGCAGGGCGAGGCATTCGGCTGCGGGGAGGTAGCGCCAACCCAGGTTCGCCAGCAGATGCAGCGCGGGGATGTGGGCGCTGAATTGCTCGCGGGTGTTGGGGGCGACGCTGCCAGTCATGCCACGAGGGCCTGGAAGGGGCTCTTTCCCGTCAGCAACCGCTGCATTACGGCTGCTCTCTCTTGAATCAACAACTCGAGCCTGGCCTTTAAGGCCCCTATCGTCATCGACGCCGCGTCCAAGACTGCGGCTATGCGAATCTGATCCTCAATCGGCGGGATTGGGATTGTTGTCCCAAGGAAATCCAATGGTCGTATGTTCAGCAGCCCGTTGTTGCGCACCCCGGTGTTCACCAAGGCGCCTAATTGATCATGCAGATAGTCCGCCTCAAATAGATACTTGTAGAACGCCCGATGACAACTTTTGTCGTCCATCGAGAAGCACACATACACGTGCGGAACCAAACCTTGCTCGAAATCTGTGAGTGGATACACGCAACCAAACTCGTAGGTCTTGGAGTTGCCCTTGTTGTATGCAAACTCTCCGCGCCTCAGCAATGTGTAGCTCCCAACACTTTTTCCAGCCATAAAACGGCTGTACTTTTCATTCTGAGGAACAAATCCATTTGCTCCCGAGGAGATCATTAGAACTGGATGGTCGCCACCATCTGACTTGCGTTGAATTCGTGTGGCCACTTCGGCTAGTCGCGCGGTCTTCCAGCCACGAGAAGCCTGAAGGCATTTGCGCAATAGCGCATATTTCTGGTCGCGACTGACCGCAAGCAGCTGCTCGCTCACGCTGATCGCTTTCTCCCAAGACTCGAGGATTGTCGCGATCCTGCGCTGCTGATCGAGAGGAGGAACCGGAATGGGCTGTGCCTCAATATCGGACTTCTTTACGTGCAGCAACGTGGCTTTAAATCCATGGGCGCGCCGTTCGATGCGATCTGTGACGTGCCGCAGCACTAAGTGCAGCCACTTGGAGTCGACTTCACCTTTAGGCTCGACCTTGAAGATGTGCTGGTTCAAGACACCTTCCGGGCCACGCCAGACCTTTGGTCCGAACGACACTCCTCGCGTCCCGGCCCACGCAAACAGCAACTGGCCTGGGCGGACAATCCACTTCTCCTCAGGCGTTCCCGAGTAGTAGTCGAACCTGTCACCACCATTCAGATTCTGGATGCGGATAATGGGCAGACCGTGGTCATCCCAGTCCTCGGGACCGAAGCCCGTACCGTTCTGGAAGTGACAGACGTCCGCCACCGTCCGCATGCGCCAGCCCTCAGGAAGCATTCCCGCCCTCCGATTCGCTGCCGCTGCCAGTTATCAAGTATTCCTTGAATACTGCCTCTGCACCGAAGACCCCGGTTTGAACAGTCAAGTAATACTTGACCGTTGAGCCGGCGCTGACTGCCCGGGACTCACTCATCGCCAGACGATCCGTCCTGCTTCCCGATCCGCTGCCGCTCGTTGTCGATCTGCCGGATGCTCTTGTCCGGCTTCGGCAGGTTCTCCGGCAAGGTGCCACCCAGCTCCTGGATCGTCCGGCGAACCGTCTGCCCCACCTCATGGTGTGTCCGGTTGGCAGCCGTCTTCCCCTTGATCTTGTCGCGCCTGAGCTTTTCTTCAGTCTGGGTGGCGCGGAACAGGTTGGCGGCCAGCTCGGTGCTCCCCATGTGGTCGAGGATCTTCTGGCTCTTCTTCAAGCCCTTGCGGGCGTGAATGTCTTTTGCACCCAGACCGCCGTACAGGCCTTTGTATCCGAACTCCTGGAAGATTGCGTAGTCCAGCGGTGTTTCCACGCCCGCTTGCTTTGCGGCAGCTGCGAGGTCCTTGTTGTGCCGGGACATTTCGTCCCGCATCAGCAGGCGGCGCTGGTCCTCGCTCAGGGCACCGAAGTCGATGGACTGGCGTTCCTGGATACGTTCGTACCCCACCTGTGCCAGCCAGCGCTTGAAGGGCTCGGCCTTTGGCGAAGGAATGGACTGGATCAGGCGCAGCACGCCCTCGACGGTGGCGCAGTTCAGCAGCTGCGGGCCGCCCGGGGTCGTGACACGAAGGGGGGTGACAATCTGTACCCACCCTTCAGCTAACCCGTTGTCCCGCCTACGCAAAGCCTTGAGATAGTTCTCCGGGTCCCTGGAATCCGTCAGTGCAGCCACCACGTCGACGATCGCGAACCACCATTGATCCTCGTGCCAGGTGCGCCGCACAACGCTGCTGCCGAAGGCCGCCAGTCCCTTGTCCACCCCGGCGATCACATCAGGCTCTTGGTCACTCATACCCCAGCTCCTTGAGATACCGCGCCATCTCCTCTTCCAGCTTCTCCAGCTCCGACTTCAGCTTCACCCGCTCCCTGCGCACGGCCATCAGGTCGATCTCGGGCTCCTCCTCAAACGTATCGACGTACCGCGGAATGTTGAGGTTGTAGTCGTTCTCCGCGATCTCCGCGGGGCTCGCCAGATACGCGTACTTGTCCACGCTCTTTCGCGCCTTCACCGCCTCCAGCACGCGGGTGAGGTCCGCCTCGCGCAGGAAGTTCTGGTTCTTGCCGTCCTGGTAGTCGCGGCTGGCATCGATGAACAGCACCTTGTCGTCCGCCTTCTTCTTGCGGAACACCAGCACCGCGGCAGGGATTCCCGTGCCGTAGAACAGCTTCTCCGGCAGGCCGATGACGACATCGAGCAGGTTCTCGTCGATCAGCTGCTTGCGGATGCGGCCCTCGGCCGCGCCGCGAAACAGCACCCCATGCGGCACTACCACGGCCATGCGCCCCGTGCCTGGCTTCATCGTCTCGATCATGTGCAGGATGAAGGCGTAGTCGCCCTTGGTGCGCGGGGGCACGCCGCGGCGGAAGCGGTGCCAGGGATCGGCTGCTGCGGTCTCGTGACCCCACTTCTCCAGCGAGAACGGCGGATTGGCCACCACGATGTCGAAGTGCTTCAGGCCATTGCCTTCCAGCAGCTTCGGGTTGCGGATGGTGTCGCCCCATTCCATGCGATGGTTGTCTTCGCCATGCAGGAACATGTTCATCTTGGCCAGCGCCCAGGTGCTGCCGATGGCCTCCTGCCCATAGAGCGCGTACTTGCGCGAGCCGGACTGCTCGCGGATCAGCCGGCCGCACTTCATCAGCAGCGAGCCGGAACCGCAGGTGGGATCGCAGATCTCGTCCCCCTCACGCGGGGCCATCAACCGCGCCATCAGCGTCGAGACCTCCGGCGGCGTGTAGAACTCGCCGGCCTTCTTGCCGCTGCTGGAGGCGAAATTCTTGATCAGGAATTCATAGGCATTGCCGATGATGTCCAGCTGCCCCACGCGGCTGGGCCTGAGGTCGAGCGCCGGCTTGGCGAAATCCTCCAGCAGGTGGCGCAGGATGTCGTTCTTCTGCTGCTCGTCGCCGAGCTTGTTGGAGTTGAAGCTGATGTCCTGGAACACATCGCGCAACTTGCCGATGTTGGCGTCCTCGATGGCGTGCAGCGCCTTGTCGATGCGCTCGCCAATGCCTGGCGCATGGCGCTGCTCATGCAGACGGCGGAAGTGAGCCGTGGGCGGCAGCACGAAGCGCTCGTTGCGCAGCATCTCCTCGATCAGCTCCGGATGATCGCCGTATTTGCTGCGGTATTCCTCGTAATGGTCCTGCCAGACGTCGGAGACGTACTTGAGGAACAGCATGGTGAGGACATAGTCCTTGTAGATGCTGGGATCGACGGTGCCGCGGAAGGTGTCGCAGGCACCCCAGACGGCGGCATTGATGGTGTCCTGGGCGAGGTCGGGCGTGTTCATGGTGTTTCCGGTGGCTCAGCCGAGCAGTCGCTCGGCGATAGCCGCGAGCTCTGCCTCGCGGTTGTGGATGAGGGCTTGGTGGCGGGCCCGCTCGGCGTCGGCGGTGCGTTGCAGCTGCAGGATGGCCTGCTGCTGCGCAAGCGGTGGAATGCGCACCGGCAGCTTCTGCAGCTCCGTGCGAC
>JALYWF010000015.1 GCA_030852845.1 Pseudomonadota bacterium | reverse complement strand
AGTGCTCGCGCCGCAGCTGGGGGCGGGGATAGCTTTGCAGTTGCATCCGACCGACCTTAGGCAGGGCTGCGCACAGACAACATAGTCGCGGTGCCGGGACGGGAGTCGGAACCGTCTGACGCGACGGCGGGGAGGGCGAGGTGTATGCCGACGTGCAGAACCTGCTCGCCGGTTGCAGCAGACCGCGAACCCCCTTAGCTTGCCCGGCATGATTTTCCATCAAGTGTGGCGTGCCCGTGCCGTGCGTGCCGGCTCGCGCTGGTCGGCTGCAAGTCAGGCGATGCTGGTATTGGTGGCTCTGGGCATGGTCGCCTGCCAGGCCACGCCGCCCATGTCCGGCGCTGTGCACTGGTATCGCAATTCGGCCGAGATGCAGGCCATCTTCGAGCAGACCTTCGAAAGTGCGGCGCGCGAGTTGCGGGGGCGATCGCAAGACCGGCCGCGGGGCAGCTGGGCAGTGATCCTGGATGTCGACGAGACGCTGCTCGACAACTCCGGTTACGTGGTGGAGTTCGGGCACTACACCGCCGCCACCTGGGATGTGTGGACCGCGCGCCAGTCCGCCCCTGCCTTGCCCGGCGCCGTGCGCTTCACCACCGCGGTGGCTGCACTTGGCGGCCAGGTGGTGCTGGTCACCAACCGGGAACAGAAGGCTTGCGCGGACACGGAGCAGAACCTGAGGCGCGTGGGCATCACCTATGACCGCATCCTTTGCATGACAGAGACTCCGGACAAAAATCCCAGGTTCGCAGCCGTGCAGGCCGGCACGGCCGGCGCGGCGCCTCTGGAGGTGCTGATGTGGCTTGGGGACAATATCGAGGATTTCCCGGGCCTGTCGCAGCACCGCCGCGACGTGCGCGGGTTTGGCGTGCGCTACTTCGTGCTGCCGAATCCCTCCTATGGCTCGTGGGAAGCGTTGCCGCGCCGCTGAGCGCCGGAGTTGGACTTGCCCGCCGGGGACACTAGACTCAGGCAGCGCCGACGGGGGGTTGGCTGCCGGTCGTACCGGCGAAGGCATCATGCAAACAACAACAAACGTCCAGGATCCTTCCGCAGGCAGGATCGGCCGGTACCGCTGGCGCATCTGCGCGATGCTGCTGGCGGCCACCACAATCAACTACATCGACCGCCAGGTGCTCGGCGTGCTCGCGCCGCTGCTGCAGGATGAGATCGGCTGGGATGAGGTGCAGTACAGCCAGATCGTGATGGCCTTCCAGGCTGCCTATGCCATCGGCCTGCTGTGCGCCGGCACCGTGATCGACCGCTTCGGCACCCGCATCGGCTACGCGCTGGCCATCGGCATCTGGAGCATTGCGGCGATGAGCCATGCCCTGGCCACCGGGGTGATTGGTTTCATGGCCGCACGCTTCGCGCTGGGCCTGGGCGAGGCCGGCAACTTTCCGGCAGCCATCAAGACGGTGGCTGAATGGTTCCCGCAGCGCGAGCGCGCGTTGGCGACGGGCATCTTCAATTCGGGTTCCAATGTGGGCGCCATCGTCGCCCCCGCACTGGTGCCGGTGATCGCGGTGACACTGGGCTGGCAGGCGGCCTTCCTGTTCACTGGTGTGCTCAGCGCCACCTGGCTGGTGACGTGGCTGCTCTGGTACCGCACGCCGGACCGCCAGCCGAACCTCTCCGCGGCCGAGCGGTCCCACATCGGAGACGAGCCGGTGAGCACCGAGCGGCTGCCCTGGCTCGGGCTGCTGCGCCACCGGCAGGCCTGGGCCTTCGTGGCCGCGAAGCTGCTCACTGACCCGGTGTGGTGGTTCTTCCTCTTCTGGCTGCCGAAGTTCCTCGATGCGGAATACGGCCTCACGCTGCTGGGCCTCGGGCCGCCGCTGATCGCCATCTACGTGTTTGCCGACGTGGGCAGCATTGCCGGCGGCTGGATCGCCGGCCGCTTCATCAGGCGCGGCTGGAGCGTCAATCGCGCGCGCAAGACCACGATGCTGCTGTGCGCGCTGGCCGTGGTGCCGGTGATCTTTGCTGCGAAGGCGGACAACCTGTGGCTGGCGGTGGCGCTGATCGGACTGGCCACCGCCGGGCACCAGGGATGGTCCGCGAACGTGTTCACGCTCACCTCGGACCTGTTCCCGCGCCGGGCAGTGGGTTCGGTGGTGGGCATCGGAGGCTTCGCCGGCGCTGTGGGCGGGATATTCGTCTCCAGCGCCACGGGCCTGCTGTTGCAGGCCACCGGCAGCTACGTGCCGCTGTTCCTCATTGCCGGCAGCGCTTACCTGTTCGCCCTGCTGGTGGTGCATCTGCTCGTGCCGCGGATGCAGCCGGCGCGGCTCGGGGAGGTTGGCACCACGGCGCAGGATGGCCAGCCATGAACAACTCGGCCGTCCTGGCGTTGCGGCTGGATGAAAAGCGGCTGTTCCCGTCCGATCCGGCGCAGCGGAGCATTGCGCGGCGCCTGTACGCGGGCGTCTGCCACCTGCCCATCATCAGCCCCCACGGACACACTGATCCGGGATGGTTTGCCGGCAACGCACCCTTTGCCAATGCCACCGAACTGCTGCTGGTCCCCGACCACTACGTGGTGCGCATGCTCTACAGCCAAGGCGTGCCCCTGGATGCCCTGGGCATTCCACGCCGGGACGGTTCACGCGCTGCAGTGGACCCGCGCGAGGCATGGCGCATCTTCGCCAGTCATTTCCACCTCTATCGCGGCACGCCGTCGGCGCTGTGGCTGAACCACGTATTCCATGACGTATTCGGCCTGCGCGTGCGGCTTGCGGCCGGCACTGCCGATCACTATTACGACGCCATTACCGCTGCCCTGCAGACGCCGGCTTTCCTGCCGCGGGCCCTGTTCGAGCGTTTCAACATCGAAGTGATCGCCACCACCGAGGGCCCGCTGGACCAGCTGCAGCACCACCAGGCCATCCGCGCCAGCGGCTGGCGCGGCCGCGTGGTCAGCGCCTACCGGCCGGATGCCGTGATCGACCCGGAGCACGAGGAATTCCCCGCCGCGCTGCGGGCCTTCGGTGAAATCACTGGCGAGGATGTGCACGACTGGGATGGTTACCTGCGCGCGCATCGCCAGCGCAGGGCGTTCTTTGCGTCGATGGGTGCAACCTCCACCGACCATGGGCACGTGACTGCGGCCACCGCGGACCTGGGTGCCGCGGCCGCACGGCGGCTGTTTGCGCGCGTGGTGGCCGGCGAGGCCGATGCGGCCGATGCCGAACTGTTCCGGGCACAGATGCTGACCGAGATGGCCGCAATGAGCGTGGATGACGGCCTGGTGATGCAGATCCACCCGGGCTGTTTCCGCAACCACAATGCCGGCCTGTTCGCCGGCTACGGGCGCGACAGGGGCGCCGACATCCCGCTGCCCACTGAATACGTGCGCGCACTGAAGCCGTTGCTGGACCGTTTCGGCAACGCGGCCGGATTCCGCCTGGTCCTGTTCACGCTGGATGAGAGCACGTACGCACGCGAGCTGGCGCCGCTGGCGGGGCACTATCCCTGCCTGTTCCTGGGGCCTGCCTGGTGGTTCCACGATTCGCCCGAGGGCATGTGGCGCTTCCGCGAACAGACGCTGAGCGCGGCGGGCTTCTACAACACCGTTGGCTTCAACGATGACACGCGCGCATTCCTGTCGATACCGGCGCGCCATGACGTGGCGCGGCGAATCGATTGCGCAGTGCTGGCAAAGCTGGTGGCCGAGCACCGGATGGACGAAGACGAGGCCGGCGAAGTGGCGGCCGACCTGGCCTACCGCCTGCCGAAGGAGGCCTACAGGCTCTAGCGCGCCAGCGCAGCCTGCAGTGCGCGCAGTATCGCTGCGGGTGAACCATCCCCCAGCGAGGCATAGGCGCGCTGCAGGGAGGCCACGAATCGGGGGTCTTTTGCCAGCGCACCAAATACCGCCTCCAGTGACAGGAAGGCGAGCACATCGTGCATGGCCTCGCCGCTGGTGCCTGCGCCAATGGCACGCAACGATTCATCCAGGGGATCCACCAGCGGCACACCCGCAAGGGCCTGCCGGCGCACGAATCGTAGCCAGGCGGCGATGGCCAGGCAGGGAGGTTCGACGTCACGGCCCTGCTGCAGCGTTTCGCCAATCGTGCTCAGCAGGCGTACGGGGAGTTTCTGCGAGCCGTCCCAGGCAATCTGCAGCAGGCGGTGGTGCACGGCAGGATTGCGGAAGCGCGCGAGGATGGCTTCGATGTAGGCGGGCGCATCCAGGCCACCCGGCAGCCTGATCACCGGGGCGATGGACTGTCGCATCAGCCGCTCGACGAATGCGGCGAGCGGCACGCATTGCATGGCGTCCCCCACGGTCTGCAGCTCCAGCAGTGCGCCAAGGTAGGCGAGGGTGGAGTGGGCACCATTGAGCAGGCGCAGCTTGGCGCGATCGTAGCCGGCGATGTCATCGCTCAGCGTGACCCCCGCCAGTTCCAGCGGTGGGCGTGCATTGCAGAAGCGGTTCTCCACCACCCATTGGGTGAAGGCCTCGCGCTGCACCGGCCATGCGTCGGTATGTCCGAGTGCGACTGCCACGCGCTCGCGCAGGTCGGCGCCGGTGGCCGGGGTGATGCTGTCGACCATGGAGCAGGGGAAGGCGACCTGTGTGTCGATCCAGTCCGCTACCACTGGATCGACACGCCGCGCGAACTGCACCACGGCACGCCGGAGCCGATGGCCGTTGCTGGCGAGGTTGTCGCAGCTGAGCACGGTAAAGGGCGCAGCATGATGTGCGTGCCGGAGCCGCAGGCCGGCAAACAGGTAGCCGATGGCGCTGCGTGGGGTTGCGGGTGTCGCCAGGTCGTGCGCTATATCCGAATGCGCCAGGTCCAGGTCCTCGCCGGCCAGGCAATACCCTTTCTCGGTGATCGTCAGGGTCACCAGTTTCACTGCCGGATCGGACAGCCGGGCCAGCACTGCCGACTGTTCTTCCGGCGCGAAAAGCAGCTCGCGGATGGACCCGACCACGCGCAGCACCGGCCGCTCGGCCAGCAGCTGCACCGCATACAGGCCGTCCTGCGGTCGCAGTGAATCCCGTACCTGCGCGGTGTGCAGCGATACCGCGCAGATACCCCACTGCGGGTGAGCTGCCAGCAGATCGTCGAAGTAAAGGGCCTGATGGGCACGGTGGAAGGCGCCGGGGCCGATGTGCACGACGCCAATGCGGATGGCCGCGGGGTCGAAGTCCGGGCGCTGCACCTCCGGTGGCAGGCGCAGCAGGGCCGTCGCGCCAAGGCGTGGCAGGGCGGCGCTGGCCATCATCAGCGTCGCACGTGCAGGCCTTCGCCGGCGACCATTGCCATCATGTCGGCCTCGCGCAGCAGGTTCACGTCACCGGGCACGGAATGTTTCAGGCAGGCGGCGGCGGTGGCGAACTCCAGTGCCTGCTGTGCCGGCTGGCTGCGCAACAAGCCATGCAGCAGGCCTGCGGCAAATGCATCCCCGGCGCCGATCCGGTCCACGATGCCGCGCAGGGGGTGCGTATGGGTGGCGAATGAGCCTTCGCGCGTGGCCAGGTGTCCACCCAGCGCCTGGTTGTCCACGTCTTCGTGCCCGCGTGCCGTGGCCGCCAGCACCTGCAACTGCGGAAACGCCGCAAAGGCCGCGTGTGCGGCAGATTCGAACTGCTGGTGCCCGTTGTCCCCCGGAGGTGATGCGCCCAGTGCCTGCGCCACATCCCTTGCGTCGCCGAAGGCCAGCGTGGCGACAGAAAGCATCTCGCGCAGCAGTGCAGGCGCCTCGCTGGCGCGGCCGCCCCAGAGCTTCGTGCGATGGTTGCAGTCGAAGGAGATGGCTGTGCCGTTGGCGCGTGCAGCGCGCACTGCCGCGCGAGCTGCGGCGGTGCTTGCCTCGCCGAGGGCCAGGTTGATGCCCGACAGGTGCAGCCAGCGCGCACCCTGCAGCAGGCGCGGCCAGTCGTAGTCGGCAGTCAGCGCGAATACCGAGCCGGCGCGATCGTAGGTGACTTCGGCCGGACGCAGCATCGCGCCCGGGGAGAGCAGGTAGAGGCCCATGCGGCCTGGCGCGAGGCGAATGCCACGCGTGTCGACGCCGTGGCGCCGCAATTCACACGCTGCAGCCTGTCCCAGGGGATTGTCGGGCAGCGCGCTGACCATTGCGCTTTCATGGCCGAGGATGGCCAGCGATGCGGCCACATTGGCTTCGGCACCGCCGAAATGCGCTGCCAGCTGCGGTGACTGGAATGGCAGCTCACGACCGGGCGGCGAAAGCCGCAGCAGCATCTCCCCGAAACACACGACGCGGCCGGCGCCGCTGGAAGGCAGTGCCATGTCCTTCCGTCACCAGTCCCACATCGTGCCGTCTTCCAGGCGCGCCACGGGCAGCTGCTTCGGCGAGTAGGGGTATTTCGCCGCCAGTTTTCGTCGAGATCGACGCCATGTCCCGGGGTGTCGCCCACGTGCAGCCGGCCATCGCGGAACACGTAGTCGTGCGGGAAGACTTCTTTGGTCTCTTCGCTGTGGAACATGTATTCCTGAATGCCGAAGTTCGGCACCCAGGTGTCGAAGTGCAGTGCCGCGCCCATGGTTACCGGCGAGAGGTCGGTGGCGCCATGGAATCCGGTGCGCACCTGGTGCAGGGCGGCGAAATCCGCCAGGCGCCTGAGGTGGGTGATGCCGCCGCCATGCACGATGGTCGTGCGGATGTAGTCGATGAGCTGGTGCGCGACCAGATGCTTGCAGTCCCAGATGGAATTGAACACCTCGCCCACGGCCAGCGGCGTCACCGAGTGCCGACGGATCAGCTCGAACGCGGCCTGGTTCTCCGCTGGCGTGGCATCTTCAAGCCAGAACAGGCGGAAGGGCTCCAGCTCCCGCGCCAGGCGTGCGGCTTCGATCGGCGCGAGGCGGTGATGCACATCGTGCAGCAGTTCGACTTCGTTGCCGTGGTCGGCCCGCAGCTGCGAGAACAGCCGCGGCACCGTCTCCAGGTAGCGCGGTGTGTTCCACACGGTTTCCAGCGGCAGCGCGCTTTCGGCAGGTTCATAGGGTTTGCCGCCAGTGGAGATGCCATAGGCCTTCTTCACGCCGGGCACACCGCACTGGGCGCGGATGGCCAGGAATCCCATCTCGCGGTACCGCGCCACCTCCTCACTGGTGCCCGGGATATCGACGCCGTTCGCGTGCGCATAAACCAGGGCACCTTCGCGCGAGCGGCCGCCCAGCAGCTGGTACAGCGGCATGCCGGCCATCTTGCCGAGGATGTCCCACAGTGCCACGTCCACCGCGGCGATGGCACTCATGGTCACGGGTCCGCGCCGCCAATAGGCACCGCGATAGAGGAATTGCCAGGTGTCCTCGATGCGCCCTGCGTCGCGGCCGATCAGGTTCGGCACCACGTGCTCGGTGAGGTAGGCGGCGACCGCCAGCTCCCGTCCGTTGAGCGTGGCATCACCCAGCCCCGTCACACCCGCACGTGTGGTGATGCGCAAGGTGACGAAGTTGCGCCCGGGACAGGTGACGATGACCCTTGCATCGACGATCTCGCGCTCGCGCGCGGAACCCTGTGGTGAGGGGGCAGGGGCCGTGGGCGGCGAGGATTGCGCTTGGCGCTGGCCAGTCATGGCGATGGGTTGTTGTCTGCGGCCCCCGACCGGACGGCCGGGGGCCTTCGATGAAGCAGTGCCGCTTACCGGCTGATCTGCACGCTGTCTCCGGCGCCCGGACCCCTGGACTGGTTGGCCGGCAGGTCACCAGTGGAGACCACCTTCACCCACAGCGAGCCGTTGCCCTTGAAGTACGAGGTGGCCGTGGCCTTGCGCAGCGCATCCAGGCTGTCCACCGCCGCACCGGTATTGGCGTTGTTGAATCCCGGCAGCTCGAACATCACCCACGAGCCGGCATCCAGCTCTTTCACATTGATGTTCACGGAGGGCCGTTCGGTGGTCACCTTGTATGTGGTGCCCGCCCGGACGTTGGTTTCTCCATCTGCGGTGAACTGCTTGCCATTGCGGCTGAGGATCACCGGCGGGCCGGAGGGAGCGGGCGTACCGCGGATGCGGCCGCCGCCCGGAGCGATCTGCAGGGACACAGGCTGTGCAGTAGCGCCGCCGCGCGGGGCCCCGCCGCCAGGACCTGCGCCAGCGCCGGGACTTGCACCCCGGGGTGCACC
>JALYWF010000196.1 GCA_030852845.1 Pseudomonadota bacterium | reverse complement strand
GCCAGCAGTGATTCCATCTCTTCGACGTCGATGCCGCGTGCGCGCAGCTCGCGCACCTTGTGCGGGCTGTTGGTCAGCAGGCGGATGCGCATGAAGCCCAGCTGCCGCAGCATCGCCGCGGCAATGGCATAGCTGCGCTCATCGGCACTGAAACCCAGGTGGCGGTCAGCATCGACGGTGTCGAGGCCGGAATCCTGCAGCTGGTAGGCGCGCAGCTTGTTGGCCAGGCCAATGCCGCGGCCTTCCTGCGCCAGGTACAGCAGCACGCCGCCGCCCTCGTCATGCAGGCGCTTCACCGCGGTCTGCAGCTGCTCGCCGCAGTCGCAGCGCAGGCTGCCCAGCAGATCGCCGGTGAAACAGGAGGAATGCGCACGCACCGGCACCACGGATGCGGGATCGGGATTGCCCACCACCACTGCCACATGCTCGCTGGCATCGCGCCGGTCGCGGAACAGCACCAGCCTGCTGTTCTCATCTTCGCGCAGCGGCACACGCGCCTCGCTGACGCGCAGCAGGTCGTCAGCCGCGGGCACGGAGTGCCGTTCGACCTGATCGACGCTGACCGACAGCACGGCAGCGGGCACGGGGCCTGCCACCACATCGGAAACCAGCAGCGCCGGCAGCAGCTGCGCACTCTTGGCCAGCTGCACGGCTGCCATGCTCAGCGCATCGGCGCAGGTGACATGCGGCACGCCGTCGCCCAGCGCGCGGCGCCAGCCATCGGCTTCCCAGTGCCGGCCCAGTTCCTGCAGCTGCGCGGCAGTGCGCCCGGCCGGCGACAGCAGCAGCACCTCATCGGATTCGCAGGGCACACCCAGCGCGGCGGCACGCGCACCGGTGACCACCAGCATGGCACCGGCCTGGGCCAGCGCATGTTCAACGAGCGGGGTCTCGGCAGTCTCCAGCGCCACCACCAGGCGCCAGGCGCGGCCGGCAGCCTCGCGCACGGCGATGGCGCGGCCACGGCGCAGTTCCGCCAGCGCCCGATCAACCGCCACCAGCGCAGGGTCGCCCTGGGGCGGCTCGGCGGCACGGACAAGGGATTGCAGGCGGGAACCACTCATGCGCGAGAGCCTACTCCAGATGGCCTCAGCGGCCGAGCGTGCGCTGCAGGAATCCGATCACGCGGTCGGCGGCCTCACCGGGCCCGAAGAAGGGCCGCGCCACATGCCCCACGCCGGGCACGATGACCAGTTCAGCAACCAGGCCCGCCTTCCGGTAGGCGCCGTCGAGTTCCAGCGCCTGGTTCACCGGAATGTTGGTGTCCTGGTCGCCATGCAGGATGATCAGCGGGGGATCGCTGCGGTCCACATGCGCCACCGGGCTGGCGAGGCGCGCGAGATCCGGCACCTGTTCCGGCGATCCACCCAGCAGCGATTGCAGCGCCGGCACGCGCAGCTTCAACCCCTCGGGCGTGGTTTGCGGAATGATGGTTTCCAGGTTGTATGCGCCCACCCAGGCGACGATGGCCTGCACATCGGAGGATTCCCGCAGGTCATTGCCCACGGTGCCCTCCAGCTCCTTGTTCCCGTTGGTCACGCCCACCAGCGCGGCAAGGTGCCCTCCGGATGAGGACCCGGACACGGCGATGCGATCGGCCCGGTAGCCATACTTCGCGGCATTCGCGCGCAGGAAGCGGATGCCGGCCTTGATGTCGTGCACATTGGCCGGAAAACGCGCGTCATCGCTGGAACGGAAGTTGAGGCTGGCCACGGCATAACCGCGCTCCACCAGGATCGGGGGTGCCTCTTCCTTGTCGCCCAGTCGCCAGGCGCCGCCATGCAGGTACACCACCAGCGGCGGGTTTGGCACCCCGGCGGGCATGTGCAGGTCGAGCAGCAGGGTGTGCGTGCCCACGCGTGCAAAGGGGATGTCGAGCTGGCTGCGGATGGCCGGATTGGGTGCCGCCGGCGGCGCCGCGGCCTGGGCGGCAGCAGGGCCGCACAGCATCAGGGCCAGCAGACTGCCGGCGAGGTGCCTTCTCGTGTCAGTGGAGGGCCACACCGGCGCATTCTGGCCCCGCGCGGGGGCCCCGGCAACCGCGCGTCAGGTGGCCTGGCGGCGCGGCATCGGCGCACCGATGAAACTGAAACGCCGCCGCTCGGTGAACAGGCGGGTGGTGTCTGCCACGGACAGCGGCCGGGCAATGACAAATCCCTGCGCCTCGTTGCAGCCGTGCCGGCGCAGGAACGCCAGCTGCCGGGCATTTTCCACGCCCTCGGCCACCACACGCAGGTCCAGGTTGCGCGCCAGCCCGATGATGGCCGCCACGATGCGCGAGTTGTTGGCGTCATCGAGCATGTCGCGGATGAATTCGTGGTCGATCTTCAGCGCATCCAGCGGGAACTTCTTCAGGTAGTGCATGCTGGAATAGCCGGTGCCGAAATCATCGAGCAC
>JALYWF010000133.1 GCA_030852845.1 Pseudomonadota bacterium | reverse complement strand
TTCGCCAGCCATTGTTCCTCCACCTCCAGCACGTCCAGCATGTCGGGGATGATGCGCACCGGGAACTCGGTCTCCGGCCAGCCCCAGCGGATCTGTTCCTCGGTGAAGCCAAGCACGCTGGAGATATGCGGCAGGTAGGGGTCCGGATTCTTCTTCAGCAGCTTGCTGGCATCGGCCACTGCGCGCACGAACCTGACGATGGCGCGGCGCTTTTCCGGGTCGGCCAGATCCTGCGCGCGGGCATTGAGGTTGAAGGCCTCGCGGTACACCTTGCGATCCTGCAGCACGATGCCGTCGCTGCCAAGAAGATGCATGGCCACCTCCGGCTCGGGCTCGAAGGTGGCGATCACGTCGGCCTCGCCGCGGGCCAGGGCCTCGGCGGTGCCGAAGCGGCTGCGTGGGGCAGCAGGGGCTGGCGGGCCACCGGCCGCAGCCTGCCCAGCCGGCGCCGGTGCACGCGGGGCCTGGCTGACGAACGTCACATCGCTTTCGTCCAGACCAGCGCTGCGCAACATTGCGACGAAGTAGTAGTGCGCGGACGTCTGGCGCGGCAGCAGCACGCGCTTGCCCTTCAGGTCCGACAGCTTGCTGATGCCGGCGGAGCGTCGCGCCACCAGGCGATAGAAGCTTTCCGACACCGTCATGATGATGCGCAGGTCGGGGTTGGTGACCGATTCACGCAGCAGCTGCGTCTCGGCATTGGTCGCCAGGTCAGCGGCACCGGAGGTGATGCTCACCACGCCACCTGAGGGCACTTCAAGCTTCTGGGGATACAGGCTGTTGGCGGCCACGAGAACCGGTGAAAGCTCGATCCAGCGGGCGCCGGCGACCTTGATGGGAGGCAGCGGTGCGCCGTCGTCCTTCAGGGTGGTCGGCGTGGTGGTGCAGCTCTGCATCAACAGGCCGGCGGCCACCAGCAGCGTCGACCGCAGCATTGTCTTGTGTCCGGAAATCCGCATGGCCGCCCCCAGAAAGCAAAAGTTATGACCGAGACTAGCTGCTGGCCGGGAATTGTCCAACGCACATCAAGCCTTGCTTCCTCAAGGGTCAAGTGGGGGGCTATGCTGCTGCAGCACCGTCCCGGACCTGCCGGTTCATTGAATAACTACAACCAGACAAGGGAGAGCCATGGCTACTAATCCATATGCGGCGCCGCAGGCTGATGTGCGCGACATCGCGGCCCCACAGGAATACCAGGAGATTCGTCTCTGGTCGCCCACCGGGCGCATCGGCAGGTTGCGTTATCTGGCGTACGTATTCGGCTTCCAGTTGCTGCTGGGTGTGATCGCGGGAATTGCGGGTGCGGCCCTGCCGCAACTCGCGGGCGTCATCCTGATCCCCATCTATCTGGCGCTGCTGGTGTTTTCGGTCATCCAGGCCATCAAGCGCAGCCACGACATGGACTGGAGCGGCTGGATGGTGCTGTTGATGCTGATTCCGCTGGTGGCATTGATCTGGCTGTTCAAGCGCGGCACGCAGGGTGAGAACCGCTTCGGGAATCCGCCGCCACCGAACACCACCATCGTCAAGGTGCTGGGAATATTGATGCCGCTGCTCTTTGTGATAGGGGTGGTGGCGGCGATCGCGATTCCCGCCTACAGCGATTACGTGCAGAGGGCGCAGGGGCTCCAGTAGGAACAGCCAGGCCGCGCGGGGCGTGACTCCCGCGCGGCCAGGATTTCACTCCCAGCCGGTGGGTGAGTTGTAGGGCGCGGTGAATCCCATCGCCTCGATCTCGTGCATCAGGCCATCGGCGCCGATCTTGTAGACATGCGCCGCCGGCAGGTCGAAGGGCGCAAACGTCAGGTTGTCCTTGTTGCGCTCGATGCTTGAACCATCTAGTGCCTTCACCTTGTAGGGCAGGTTGTCCATCGGATGGCGGAAGTGGGATAGGCCCATCACCAGGCCGGTCTGCGGATCGGCCGCGAATACCCGCCGGTTCTCGATGCGGTCTATGTACTGGAAGGTATTGCTGTTGAGCTGCTCGCGGCAGTCCCTGGATACCTGCGGGGTGGCGTTCGTGCCGGGAATCACTGGTGCGTTTGAAGGTTTGCCGCCGGCCGTGATCATCCCGTTCTCGTGGCGCTCACAGTCCGGAGCGAAGGGTGTCAGTTCACCATTGTTGTCATCGAGCGCGTCGTAGTAGGACTCGCCGATCCGGATCAGCTCGGCATGCGACATGCGGCTCCCTTCGGGAATTTCCGTGAAGATGCCCGGCCGCGGAGTGCCGAGGTTGGCCAGTTGTGCCTCCCGCACGCCGGAGATGAGGTGCTCGGCTTCAACGACCTTTCCCTCGGTGTTGAACTTCAGGCGCAGGGCGATGATCGCCGGTTGCTCCACGGGCGCGCCCTTCGCAATCTCGGCCCGTTGTTCCGGTGAGGCATTCTGCGGCGCGGCCGGCGGACCCATGTGGGTCACCATGGCCAGCAGGCCCGCCGTCTGGTTGATCTCGTCGGGCACGTGGATGGCAAAGGTGTCTGGTCCCTTCACGATGCTCTTCCACAGGCCTTCGCCAGGCTGCATCTTCGTCACGTTCTCCACGAACACGATGTTTTCAGCCAGCGGTGCACGGGAAGGGTCATGCGCCACCAGCGCGGCCACGTACTGGTCGGTGGCAGCGACCAGGCACTGGCGATCGCAGGGCACGTCGCTGGCAGCATCGGCGGTGGGTGGTGGTGACTTGCTGCAGGCTGCCAGCGCCATCACGGCGGCAACGGCGGCAACGACGGTGCCAACTCTTGCGGACTTCTCGACAGACATGGCGGCTCCTTGTGCTTTCCGGGCGATCGGATTTCTGGCTGGCATCCAGCCCCCGGGGCGATTCTATGCCCCTACCAGCTCCCCACGTTCTGCATCTGCGTCCAGGGCTGCCTGGGCGCCTGCGCTTCACCCTTCTGCAGCAGCTCGATGGAGACCTGGTCCGGCGAACGCACGAAGGCCATCCTGCCGTCGCGCGGCGGGCGCAGGATCTGCACGCCGTGCTGCTGCAGGCGCTCACAGGTGGCATAGATGTCATCCACTTCGTACGCCAGATGCCCGAAATTGCGGCCACCGGTGTAGGTCTCCGGATCCCAGTTGTACGTGAGCTCTACCTGCGCCTC
>JALYWF010000167.1 GCA_030852845.1 Pseudomonadota bacterium | reverse complement strand
TCCATGCTGCGCTTGTCCAGCCAGTCGAAGTCGATGCCCGTCTCGCCCGTGGCCGGATGCAGGCTCACGGGAATATGGACCAGCCCGAAACTGATCGCGCCCTTCCAGATGGAGCGCTTGCTGCTGGTCTTCGGCTTGCTGGCCATGGCTACCTCCTGTCTCGCGGGGACAAGTGGTCACCAGAATAGAAGTGGCGCAGGCGGGCGTGGATCGCCCGCGCGACAAAACAGCTGTGGGATGGCGCCTACGGGGCCGGCGCAGGTGCGCCGCTTACCAGATCGAGACGCGTTTTTCCCCGGCGTTGACCATCGGATCGGTGTCCTTGCAGCCGAAGGCGGCGGCAAACGCCGGGTGATTGGTCACCGGGCCATTCACCCGCGTCGTGGCAGGCGCATGTGGATCGGAGGCCAGCTGGACTTTCAGCGTTTCCGGCCGGTCCTGCGAACGCCATATCGCCGCCCAGCTGTAGAAGAACCGCTGCTCCCGGCTGAGCCCGTCGACCTTCGGATCCGCCTTGCCCTCGCTGGCCCGCTGCAGTGCATCCCAGGCAATCGACAAGCCGCCCAGGTCCGCGATGTTCTCGCCCAGGGTGAGGTTGCCATTCACCTTCAGGCCCGGCGCCACCTCATAGGCGTTGTACTGCTTCACCAGCTGGCCGGTGAGCGCCTTGAAGCGCTGCTCGTCCTGCGGCGTCCACCACTGCTCGAATTTGCCATCGGGCCCGAAGCGGGCGCCCTGGTCGTCATAGCCATGCGTGAGCTCATGGCCGATCACGCCGCCGATGCCCGCGTAGTTCACGGCATCATCGGCCTGCGGATCGAAGAACGGCGGCTGCAGGATGGCCGCGGGGAACACGATCTCGTTCAGCAGCGGATGGTAGTAGGCATTGACGGTCTGCGGTGTCATGCCCCACTCGGTCTTGTCCACCGGCTTGCCCACCTTGCCGATCTGCCAGCGGTAGTTGAAGGCGGCCGCGGCCATGGCATTCTCGAAGTAGCTGTCGCGCGTGGTGGCCAGTCCCGACCAGTCGCGCCACTTCGACGGATAACCGATCTTGGGCGTGAAGGCGGCCCACTTCTGCAGCGCCCGCTCCTTGGTGGCATCGCTCATCCAGCTGAGGTTCTCGATGCGCGTCTTCAGCGCGGCCGAGAGATTGGCCACCAGCTCATCCATGCGCGCGCGTGACTCGGGCGGAAACGCCACCTGCACGTACAGCTGGCCCATCGCCTCGCCGGCAGAATCCTCCAGCACCGCCAGCACGCGCTTCCAGCGCGGCCGCTGCTCGGCCTGGCCGCGCAGGGTCTTGTTGTAGAACTCGAAGCGCTGCTGCGTGAAGGCGTCGCTGAGGTAGGGCGAGGCGGCATCCACCAGGTGGAAGCGCAGGTAGCTCTTCCACTGCGCCACCGGCACATCCGCGATCATGCGGCTCACCTCACGGTGGAAGTCGGGAATCGCCAGCGAGAATTTCTCCGGTGCCGGGATCTCCTGCGCAGCAAAGAAGCTGCTCCAGGGGAAGTTGGGCGCCAGCTTGTCCGCCTCGACCAGCGTCACCGGGTTGTAGTACAGCGACACATCGCGGGAGATCTCCTCCTGCGACTTCGATGCCCGCGCCAGCCGCGTTTCCATCGCCATCACATCGCGTGCCTGCAGGGCCGCATCGGTGGCGGGAACACCGGACAGCTCCAGCACCTTCGCCACATGCGTCACGTAGGCGTCGCGGATGTCCTTCTTGTCCGCATCGAAGTAATAGTTGCGGTCGGGCAGGCTGGTGCCGCCCTGCATCGCATAACCCATGTTCATCGTGGAATCATTGAAGTCGGCCTCGGGGCCGAACTCGAACACCGGGTTCTCGCCGCGCGCGGCGACCGTGCGCAGGTGCGCGGCCACGGAGGCTGCGTCCGTGAGCGCCTCGATCTCGGCCAGCCGGCTGGCCAGCGGCTTGATGCCGTCGGCATTGAGCTTCGCCTCATCCATGCCCGTGGCCCAGAAGTCCGCCACGATCTTCTCGATGCCGGACGGCGCCGGCTTCGCCGCCACCTGCTCGGCGAGCTGGCGCTGCACCTGCACCGAACGCTCCGCGAGCACGCCGAATGCACCCCAGCGCGTCTGGTCCGCCGGAATGGGATTGGCCGCCAGCCACCGGGCGTTCACATGCGCGCCCAGATCCACGCAGGCATTGATGGCAGGATCGATGTCGGTGGCAGCGAAACGGATGGGCTGCAGCAACCCGGCCTCATCCAGCCGGAAGGCGGGCGCCGCATCGGCAACAGCCTCGCCCTTCTTCTGGCAGCCAGCCAGCACCGTGGTGGCCAGCGCGGCAAGGAGCAGCGGACGACAGGCGAAGGACATGGAGACCCCCTGCGATCTATGAAAACGTGCCCGGCAGTTTAGCGGCCCGCTTCGCCGCTTTGCGCCTGCGGCGGCACCGGGCATGCGAAAATCCCGCCCCTCATGAATGCCCGCCTGTTCGTCATCTCCGCGCCCTCCGGCGCCGGCAAGACCAGCCTGGTCAAGGCGCTGCTGGAGCGGCTGCCCGACCTGCGCGTCTCTACCTCGCACACCACGCGCCCGCCCCGCCCCGCCGAGCAGCAGGGGCGCGAGTATTTCTTCGTCGATGTGCCCACGTTCCGCCAGCTGGTGGACGAAGGGGCCTTCCTCGAGCACGCCCTGGTGTTCGACAACCACTACGGCACCAGCCGCCACCAGCTGCGTGAAAAACTCGCCGCCGGCCACGCCGTGATCCTGGAGATCGACTGGCAGGGTGCCCGCCAGGTGCGCGAGGCCATGCCCGGCTGCCGCAGCATCTTCATCCTGCCCCCCTCCCGCGAGGCCCTGCGGCAGCGCCTCACGGCCCGGGCCACCGACAGCCCCGCCGTGATCGAGCGGCGCCTGGCCGACGCGGTGGCCGACATGTCCCATTGGCGGGAATTCGATTTCGTGGTGGTCAACGATGACTTCGGACGCGCCGTGCAAGACCTGGCCGCCATCGTCGGCGGGCGGGGCGACGCCTTGGCCGCCGGCCGCCCGGAACTGGCCCCGGTGCTGGCAAATCTGCTAGAATTTCCAGTCCCTTAGACCCTATTTCCCACCCGGAACACCATGGCCCGCGTAACCGTCGAAGACTGCCTGCCCAACGTCGAGAACCTCTTCCAGCTGGTGCTGCTGGCGGCTGCCCGCGCCCGCCGTCTCGCCAATGGTGCCGAGCCCACCGTGCCCGTCGACAACGACAAGGTCACCGTGATCGCGCTGCGCGAGATCGCCGAGGGCAACATCACCCCCGAGATGCTGGTCGAGCCAGAGCCGGTGCCAGAGCCGGTCGTGAACGACATCGACGCCCAGCTCGAGAATTTCCGCGCGCCGCAGTTCGGCCTGGTGGGGGAATAAGACCGCCGCGCCTATGGACTATGCGTCATCGCTGCTTGGCCTGATCCCAGGTACCAGCGCCCGGCGCACCCCCGGCCTCAAGGAGCTGCTCGCCAAGGCCGAGCTCTACCTTCCTCCCGAGCAGGTCGACCGCATCCGCGACGCGGCCGACTTCGGCGCCACGGCCCACCAGGGCCAGAAGCGCCTCTCCGGTGAACCCTACATTGCCCACCCGCTGGCGGCCGCGCAGCTGCTGGCCGACCTGCACCTGGACGCCGACACGATTATCGGCGCGATCCTGCACGACGTCATCGAAGACACGCCGGTCGCCAAAGATGAGATAGAGCGGCGCTTCGGCAAGGACGTGGCCGAGATCGTCGACGGCGTCACCAAGCTCGACCAGATCAAGTTCAAGAACCGCGAGGAAGCGCAGGCGGAATCCTTCCGCAAGATGCTGCTCGCGATGGTGCGCGACCTGCGCGTGATCATGGTCAAGCTCGCCGACCGCACGCACAACATGCGCACCATCGGCGCCATGTCGGTGCCCAAGCGACGCCAGATCGCGCGCGAGACGCTGGAGATCTACGCGCCGGTGGCCGAGCGCCTGGGCCTCTACAAGATCAAGCTGGAGCTGGAAGACCTGGGCTTCCGCGCGCTGTATCCGCAGCGCTACCGCGTGATCGAGCGCGCGCTGAAGAGGGCGCGCGGCAACCAGAAGGAATTCCTCGGCAAGATCGAGAAGGTGCTGCGCGAGGCGCTGGAGAAGGCCGGCATCACCGCGACCGTGGAGTCGCGCGAGAAACATCTCTACAGCATCTACAAGAAGATGCGCCGCAAGCGCTCGCTGCTGGCGCAGGTGGTCGATGTGTACGGCCTGCGCATCCTGGTCGACAGGCCCGACACCTGCTACCGCACCCTGGGCGTGGTGCACGCCGCGTACCGGCCCATGCCCGGACGCTTCAAGGACTACATCGCCATCCCGCGCGTGAATGGCTACCAGTCGCTGCACACCACGCTGTTCGGGCCCAATGGCGTGCCCATCGAGGTGCAGATCCGCACCAGCGACATGCACACCGTGGCCGAGGCCGGCGTCGCCTCGCACTGGAAATACAAGACGGGCACGAAGACCGGCGGCGCGGATTCCGCGCAGCAGGAGCGCGCACGTGCCTGGATCAGCCACCTGATGGAGATGCAGGCCAGCGGCAACGCCGAGGAATTCATCGAGAGCGTGAAGGTGGACCTGTTCCCGGACAAGGTCTACGTGTTCACGCCCAAGGGCACCATCCTGCGCCTGCCGCGCGGCGCCACCGTGGTCGACTTCGCCTATGCCGTGCACACCGACATCGGCAACCGCTGCGTGGCCGCGAAGGTGGACCGCCGCCTGGCACCGCTGCGCACCGTGCTGCGCAATGGCCAGACGGTGCAGATCATCACCGCCAAGGGCGCCTCGCCCAACCCGGCCTGGGTGAATTTTGTCGCCACCGCCAAGGCGCGCAGCGCCATCCGCCACTATCTCAAGGCGCTGCAGCGCTCCGAGGCCGTGGAGCTTGGGGCGCAGCTGCTGAACTCCGCGCTGGAGGAATTCCAGCTCAGCGTCGACAGGATCGAGCCGGCGGTGATGCAGCAGGCGCTGCAGGAATTCAACGCCAGGGACCGCGACGAGCTGCTGGCACAGCTGGGCCTGGGCGAGCGCCTGGCACCGCTGGTGGCGCGCCGCCTGCTGCCCGGCGGCCACGACGACAAGGGCAAGATCACGCCGCTGACCATCGCCGGCACGGAAGGCCTGCTGGTCACCTACGCGCGCTGCTGCCGGCCGATTCCGGATGATCCCATCATTGCCTACCTCTCGGCCGGACGCGGCATCGTGATCCACCGCGAGGCCTGCGGCAACGTGGAGGATTTCCACAAGCATCCGGAGAAATGGCAGCCGGTCACCTGGCAGAAGGGGCTGAACCGCTACTTCAGCGCCGAGGTGCGCATCGAGGCCGCCAACAAGATCGGCATGCTGGCCAGCGTGTCGGCGGCCATCGCCGGCACCGACACCAACATCGGGCAGGCCGCGGTGGAACAGCGTGACGGCGAGGTGTCGCTGATCAAGCTGGAGGTCGAAGTGAAGGATCGCAGGCATCTGGCGCGCATCGTGCGTACCATCCGCCAGATGCCCGAGGTGCTGCGCGTGACGCGCCACCTGGCATCACGACGCAGCCGCGAGGACTAATGAAACAGGTCATCAGCACGCCCGACGCCCCCGCCGCCATCGGCACCTATTCGCAGGCCATCCGGGTCGGCAACACGGTGTGGTGTTCCGGGCAGATCCCGCTCGACCCGGCCACCATGCAGCTGGTGACCGGTGACATCGATGCCGAGATCGCGCGCGCCTTCGACAACCTGAAGGCCGTGGCCGCAGCCGCCGGCGCCAGCCTCGACCATGCGGTGAAGGTGAACGTCTATCTCACCGACCTCGCCCACTTCGGCAAGGTCAATGAAGCCATGCAGCGCTACTTCACCCAGCCCTACCCGGCCCGGGCGGCGATCCAGGCCGCAGCGCTGCCGCGCGGCGCCCGCGTGGAAGTGGAGTGCGTGCTGAGCCTGTAGCGGAAGCGGCCGCCGGCGCCGACCCGCTTTTCCTGCTGCCGCATCGCTACGAAGACCGCACGCGTGTCACGGCGGTGGGATCGCTGCTGGCCGGCATGCGGGCGGTGGTGGAAGGCGAGGTGCAGCTGGCGGATGTGGTTTACCGCCGCCGCCGCGCCCTGCTGGTGAAGCTGTCCGACGGCTCCGGCTTCCTCACGCTGCGCTTCTTCCACTTCTCGCGCGCACAGCAACAGCAGCTGGCGCGCGGCACGCAGCTGCGCTGCTTCGGCGAGGTGCGCCGCGGCCCGCAGGGCCTGGAGATGGTGCACCCGGAATACCGCCGCATCGGCAGCACGCCGGAACCGCTGGATGAGCTGCTCACACCCGTCTATCCCCTGCGCGAGGGGCAGACCCAGGGGCGCGTGCGCCTGCAGGTGAATCGCGCGCTGGCCCGCCTTGCGGCCAATCCGGCCGAAGACCTTCTGCCCTCGCACATCGTCGGGCAGCTCGACCTGCCGACGCTGCGCGCGGCGCTGGAGTTCATGCACCACCCACCGGTCGGCACCTCGCTCGAATCGCTGGCCGCCGGCCGGCATCCGGCCCAGCGCCGCCTGGCCTTCGAGGAACTGCTGGCGCACCAGCTCTCGCTGGCACAGCTCAAGCAACGCATCCAGTCCGAACCCGCCCAGCCACTGCCCGATGCCAATGGGCTGGCGGCGCGCTTCCTCGCCTCGTTGCCATGGACGCTCACCGGCGCGCAGCAGCGTGTGCTGGCGGAGGTCAACGCAGACCTTTCCGGCGCGCGGCCGATGATGCGCCTGGTGCAGGGCGATGTGGGTTGCGGCAAGACCGTGGTGGCCGGCGCCGCCGCCGCGCGCGCCGTGGGCAGCGGCGCCCAGGCCGCCCTGATGGCGCCCACCGAACTGCTGGCCGAACAGCACTGGCGCACGCTCGATGCCTGGTTCCGCCCGCTTGGGATCACGGTGGTGCTGCTCACCGGTTCGCAGCCGGCGCGCACGCGACGCAGCGCGCTGGAGACCGTGGCCAGCGGCGAAGCACACATCGTGGTGGGCACCCATGCATTGTTCCAGGAAGGGGTGCGCTTCAGACAGCTGGCGCTGGCCATCGTCGACGAGCAGCACCGCTTCGGCGTGCAGCAGCGCATGCAGCTGAAGGAGAAGGGCGAGGGCGACGGCCGCACGCCGCACCAGCTGATCATGACGGCCACGCCCATCCCGCGCACACTGGCGATGACGGCCTACGCGGACCTCGACGTCTCGGTGATCGACGAGCTGCCGCCGGGGCGCACGCCCATCCGCACCATCGCCGTGCCCGAAGAGCGGCGTGGCGAGATCGTGGCGCGCATCCACGCCGCCTGCCAGGAAGGCCGGCAGGCCTACTGGGTGTGCACGCTGATCGAGGAATCCGAGGAACTGCGCGCGCAGGCCGCCGAGGAAACCGCCGCCGCACTGGCTGCCGCCCTGCCCGACATCCACATCGGGCTGGTCCACGGCCGCATGCCCGCGCGCGCCAAGGATGCGGCCATGCAGGCGTTCAAGTCCGGCGCGGTGCAGCTGCTTGTTGCCACCACCGTGATCGAGGTGGGCGTGGACGTGCCCAACGCCAGCCTGATGGTGATCGAGAACGCCGAACGACTGGGCCTGGCCCAGCTGCACCAGCTGCGCGGCCGCGTGGGTCGTGGCGCGGTGGAATCCACCTGCGTGCTGCTGTTTCGCGCACCCCTGTCGCAGCTGGGCCGCGAGCGCCTTGCCATCCTGCGCGATTCCACCGACGGCTTCGTGATCGCGCAGAAGGACCTGGAATTGCGCGGCCCCGGCGAGCTGCTGGGCACGCGCCAGACGGGACTGGCGGAACTGAAGGTGGCCGACCTCATCCGTGACGCGGACCTGCTGCCGCAAATCCGCTCGACCGCCGAGGAACTGCTGCGCGAGAATGCCGCCTGCATTGCGCCGCTGCAGCAGCGCTGGATCGGAAACGCTGGAGCATATGGCCGCATCGGCTAGGCAAATCCTCTATGGCTGGCCGGGCGCGCCGCTGCTGCGACGCCTCGACCACTACGCGCGCCTGATGCGGCTCAACCGGCCCATCGGCATCGGCCTGCTGCTGTGGCCGACGCTGTGGGCCCTGTGGGTGGCCGCGCGCGGCCTGCCCGATGGGCCGCAGTTCCCTGCCGCCAAGCTGCTGTGGATTTTCATCGCCGGCACGGTGGTGATGCGCTCGGCCGGCTGCGTGATCAACGATTTCGCCGACCGCGACATCGACCCGCATGTGAAGCGCACCCGGGAGCGCCCGCTCTCCCTGCGCGTGGTTTCGCCACAGGAGGCGCTCACCCTGTTCGCCGTGCTGGTGCTGCTGGCGCTGTGGCTGGTCACGCGCCTGGACTGGAAGACCGTGCAATACGCCTTCGTCGGCGCCGCGCTCACCATCAGCTATCCGCTGATGAAACGATTTTTCCCCCTGCCGCAGTTCTACCTTGGTGCAGCCTTCGGGTGGGCGGTGCCCATGGCCTTTGTCGCCACGCTGGGCGGCGTGCCCCAGCTCGGCTGGCTGCTGTTCGTGGTCACCCTGCTCTGGGCCGGTGTCTACGACACGCAATACGCCATGGTCGACCGCGACGATGACCTGAAGATCGGCGTGGAATCCACGGCCATTGCCTTCGGTGACATGGATCGCGTGCTGATCGGCGCCATGCAGCTGATGGTGCTGGCAGGGCTGGCCTTCACCGGCCGCGCCCTGCTGCTGCACTGGCCCTTCTGGCTGGCGCTGGCCAGCGCCGCGCTGCTGTTCGCCTGGCAGCAGTGGCTCACGCGCAAGCGCGAGCCAGCTGGCTGCTTCAAGGCATTCCTCAACAACAACTGGGTGGGAATCCTGGTGCTGGCCGGCTTCATCGCCGGCTGAACCTCAGTTGAAGTTGCGGGTGAAGCTCAGGTACCACTCGCGGGGTCGGCCGGGCTGGCCTTCGGTGTGCGGCTGGCCGAAGGCCGTGAGGTCGAACTTGTTGAGGAAGTACTGCTTGTCGGTCACGTTGGTGGCGCCGGCTGCAATGGTCCAGGTGCGTCCCGGATTCGCCCACTCGACGCGCGCATTCAGCAGCCCGTAGCCACCGGAACAGCTGGCAACGGTGGAGTTGGTGCACACCTGCGACTGGCCATAGAGATCCAACCGCGGCGTCAGCGTGCTGCCACTGGCCAGGCCGATCACATACCCGGCGCCCACCGACCAGTTGGAGTCCGGCACATAGAAAGGGGTACCACCGGAGTCGATGTCGTCGGACTTCCAGTCGAGCATGCCGTAGACGCCGTTCAGCGTGAGCCCGCGCCAGGGCTGCCAGAGGAATTCCACCTCACCGCCCATCACCTCGCCCGGCTCGTTGTCGTAGAAGGTGCGCGACACCGTGGTCATGCACCAGTTGCCCAGCGAGTCCTGCACGGCGCCCGGAGTGGAAGGATCCACCGTGTCGTATGCCGGCGGGGGCGCATCGTTGGTGACCAGGCACTCGGTGCCGGCCACGGGCAGGATGCGCGCCTTCCAATCAGTGTAGAACACCGCGGCATTCACCCGCAGGCGCCGCCCCAGCAGGTCTGCCTTCACGCCAGCCTCATAGGCCGTGGACTTTTCCTGGTCCACCGCCACCACCTGGGTCCACTGGAAGGGACGCGGGTTGTAGCTGCCGGGACGGTAGCCGGTGGAGGCGCTGGCGTAGGTCATCAGGTCGTCACTGAGCTTGATGTCGAGTCCGACGCGCCAGTCCAGCTTGTCGCCTGCGACCACCACGCGCGGGTTCTGCACGCGAGAGTTGTCGAAGGCCACCACCTTCCGGTCGTCCGAGTACCGCAGGCCGGCGGTGAGCGACACCGTTTCCGTCATGTCCCAGACCGAGTGCAGGAAAGCCGAATAGTTGCGGCTGTCATGCACATTGTGCGCATTGACGAAGGGCTGGCTGGGGTCGGTGGGGGGCACGCCGTCGGAAACCAGGCTCAGGAAGGGAATGCTCACGATCTGGTCATTCACCGAGTCGCCGCTGTAGTAGAAGCCGCCTGCCGTCCAGTTCACCCGGTCCATGGCGCGCCCGCTGACGCGCAGTTCCACGGTGTGGAAATCCACGGTCTGCACGCCATAGGTCTGCTGCACATTCAGCGGCGAGCCATCCGCATCGGACACGAGCGACGTGGTCATCTCGGTGTAGGCGCCGATCAGCGAGGCCCGCATGCCGGAACCCAGGTCCCAGTCCGCACGGCCGGAGAAGAACTTCTTCTCCAGCGTGTTGCGGGGCTCGAAGGTCAGCCCGCTTTGCGGATCGTTGTACGTGGCGTAGGTGACATAGGGATTGGGAGGAATGAACCGCTCGTCGTAGGGCACCGCCGGATTCAACGACCAGGGGCTGTCCGGCACCACATTGACGAGGGCATCCGCCTTCGGCTCGGCGTCGGACTTCAGGAACTCGGCGGTGACGCCGAGCTCGAAGCTGTCGTTGGCCAGCCAGCTCAGGGTGCCGCGGCCGCCGAGCACATCCTCACCGCCCTGCGTGCCACGCTTGCAGCCGCGTGCCTGGTTCACCGGCATCACGGGCAGGGTGCCCGCCTGGGCCGGAAAGGCGCAGGCGAAATCAATCACGTCCTGGTAGCCGCCGCGGCTCGAGGAGATACCGGTCACCCGCGCGAAGAGCTGCTCGGAGAGCGCGAAGTCATACGAGGCGCGCAGGTCCAGCCGGTCGTATTCACCCACGGTGAGGCTGATCGAACCGGTGTCATCGCCACGCGGCTGTCTGGTGACGAAACGCACCGCGCCACCGATGGAGCCGCGGCCGAACAGCGTGCCCTGCGGGCCGCGCAGCACCTCCACGCGCTCCAGGTCCAGCAGTTCGATCGAGGAACCCAGCGTGAAGGGGTGGTACACATCATCGATGTAGATGCCCACGCCCGGCTCGAAGGCAAAGTCGAAGTCGTTCTGGCCGATGCCGCGCACGAAGGCCGTCATGGTGTTGCCGAACGCCGCCTGCGCGGGACGGAAGGAGGCATTGGGAACGGTGTAGGCCACTTCATAGGCGGAAGTGACGGCGCGCGCCTCCAGGTCCTCGGCCGTGATCGCCGTGATGGCGATGGGCGTCTCCTGCAGGGATTCCTCCCGGTACTGCGCGGTGACGATCACTTCCTCCAGCTCGACCACCTGCTGTTCGGCCGCCGGTGTCACACCGGCGGCCAGCGTTCCGGCCAGTGCCGTGCAGGCGCCACGCGCGAGGATCTTTCGTACGGATACGTCAATGGTGCTCATGAATACTCCCTTTTTCACCCGGACCGGCGCTGTTGCCCGGCTCAGAACCGCAGTCGCACTCCCGCCCGGTAAGTCCTTCCGAGCGTGTCGTAGAAGACGCCGTTGACGCCGCCGATGCCGCCGTTGGAAAACGGCGGATCGCGGCCCAGCAGGTTGTTGATGGACACATAGAGCTGCGAGGACTTCGCATTGCCCAGCGGCAGGTCCACAGATGCGTTGAGACCGAACACGAAGTAATTGCCCACGGTGTTGTCATCCACGCTGCCCACCAGCGCCGGGTCGTAGTCCGGATCATCCGGGCCCGTCCATGGCACTTCATTGTTGAGCTTGCCCGAGCCGGTCCACTGCGACAGCAGCGTCACCGTCACCGGCGCGAGGCTGTAGGTGGCCGAGAACGTGCCCACCCACTTCGGCGTGGGCGCATAGTCGGCGAGGAAGCCGGCGCTGCCCACCTGGCCCACCACATCACGCACCTCGTAGTTCGGATACTCCAGGTACTCCAGCTGCGTCTTCAGCGCATTGGTCACCGAGGCACGCAGGAAGACACGGCCCGCACCGCTGGAGAAGAAACGGTCCACCGGCGTCGCGTAGTCCCAGGTGATGTCCAGGCCTTCCGCGCGATAGGGCCGGCCGTTCTCGTAGGGCGCGCGCAGCGCGGTGATGTCGAAGAACCCCTGGCTTCCATCGGGCCCGGGCACGGTCACGCCGGGATCACCGGGTGTACCGGCCACGCCGGCCGTGCCCTCGATCAGGCTGCAGTAGAACGCATCGCCGTTGTAGCAGTTGGAGATGGTCCGCTGGATCAGGCCGCCGGAGATGCCATTGACCAGCTTGATGCGATACCAGTCGATGGAAAAGTGCATGCCTTCGGCGTTGCCGCCGGGGCTGAGCACAAAACCCGCCGTGGTCGTCGTTGCCTTCTCCGGCCGCAGTGAGGAGTTGCCCGAGAGCACGACCACCGCTGGATCGAACGGGTCGCCAAAGGGACCATCCGGCAGCCAGGGATTGGTGGCACCGCCGAAGCCGAAGCCGGTTCCGGGCGGATCGGCGGGAATGCTCTGCGAGTAATACAGCTCGCGGAAGCCGGCCGCGCGCAGGTCGCGCGAGCGGCTGCCGCGGATGCGCAGCCAGCCCACCGGATCCCACACACCGGCCAGCTTCCAGGTGGTGACATCCACCTTGGTGTCGGGGTTGGTGGCGACCAGGTCATCCTCGGTCTTGTAGCTGGTGCGGCGCGCCGCGGCGTTCAGCTGCAGGGTCTCGGCGAAGCGCACGCCGGCGAGCAGCGGCATCTCCAGCTCCACGAAGCCTTCGCTCACCTGCGTGGTGCCGGCGAAGGGATCCCCATATTGCGCTGCGAAGTCGGTGCGCTGGTAGAAGGGCAGGTCGGCGGCCTCGTTGGTCAGTTTCTCGTGCCGGTATTCCACGCCCGCCGCGGCGGACAGCGGCCCGTATCCCCACCCGTCCCACAGCGGACCGGAGACATTCAGCGCCAGCACGTTCTGCTTGATGACGTTCTGCTCGAACAGCTCGCCGAAGGCGTAATTGCGCTGCGCATCGGTGAGCGGCTGGTTGCCGAACAGGCTCAGCGGCACGCAGCCTTCCGCCAGCGCCACGCGTGCCGGATCGATCACACCGCCCGGGGGCGCCTGCACACCATCGCGCGTGACCCGGCACACCGCGTTGCCGCCACCGTCGAGCACCGCATCCAGCGCCATGTCCATGCGCTTGCTGGTGTTGTTGTCGTAGAGGATCTGCGTGCGTTTGGTGCGGCCGAACTGGTAGTAGGCGTCCCAGCTCCAGCCCGAGGAGCCCAGCTGTCCGTTGAGGCCGGCGACGCCACGCCAGGTCTTCGTGTCGGTGGTCACACGCCGGTCGATCTGCGAGTACCAGTCCTTGCGCACCAGCGTCTGGTCGGGCAGGCATCCCGCACCGAAGGGCGGTGGTGCGCGGTCATCGTTGCCGGCCGCGCCCAGCACGGCTGCGCCCAGGTCACCGGTGAGGTAGGCATTGTCCGGTCGCACGCAATACGAGGTGAGCACGAAGCCCGGTCCGCCCTGGGTGACGAAACCATCGACATTGCCGAACGATGCTTCCACGAAACCCTGCACGGAATCCGTGAGATCGAAGCTCAGGTGTCCGAAGGCGGTCTTGCGCTCGATCTGCGGATACAGCGAGGTGATGGCCGTGGTGGGCACGCCGTCGCCGCCGATCACGGTCTGCGTGGGGCTGAGGTCGCCATATTGTCCGATGGCAAAGCTGCCGGTGCCTGTTCCCGCCGCATCAGCGGAGATGGCAGTGCCGGCGCCCGGTGCACCGTTGTAGATGACCCCGTACTGGTTCACCTGGTTGACCCGCAGGTCCTGGGCGCGGAAGCGATAGGGACGAGTCGGGTCGACGGGCGCGTAGGGACTGCCCTCCACGTCGAATGGCCCACCGCCGTTCTGCAGCAGGCCAGAAGAGCGGCCGCACCAGCGCCGCGCCGTGGAGCAGTCATCGATGGACTCGGAGTTCTGGTACTCCCCTCCCAGCACCAGGTGCCCGCGGCCCTCGAAGAGATCCGTGCCGAAGGCAACGCCGAAATTCTGGTTCTCGCCGTCACCCTCTTCGGTCATGCCGAGGCTGCCATCGAACTTCCAGCCATCCAGGCGCTTGTCGAGGATGATGTTCACCACGCCCGACACCGCATCCGAACCGTAGGCGGCGGAGGCGCCACCCGTCACCGTCTCCATGCGCTGCACCAGCACGGTGGGAATGAAGTTGAGGTCGACGCTCTGCCCCTGGTTGGTGGGCACGAAGCGGCGCGAATCCACCAGCGTGAGCGTGCGCGTGCCGAAGTAGGGATTCAGGCCGCGCAGGTTGGCCAGCGTCGAGCCCACAAAAAAGGGATTGCCGCCCTGGTTGGCCGGCTGGAAGCTGGAGACGTTCACCGGTATCTGCGCCAGCGCATCGCCAAGATTGACGATGCCCATCTGCTCCAGCTGCTCTGCGTCGAGCGTCTGCACGGGATTGGGCGAGATGTAGTCCTCGCGCCGGATGCGCGTGCCGGTGACCTGCACCTCTTCGAGTTCGGCCAGTGGCTCATCGGCCGCAGCGGCCGCACTGGCCACTGGCGCGATGTAACTGGCGATGGCCGTGCCCAGCACGGCCGCAACGGAAGTCCGGACCGCAAGGCCCGCGCACTGGTTCAGCTTGGACATTTTCCCCCCGCAGTGGCCTGCGGCGGGACCCCTCCTGCCGCGGCCGTGATTGAGCGCACGAACAGCGCCAATCTCTCCGCGTTGCAGGAGGTCGAGAAGGAAGGAAACGGCAATATGGATGTAGGATTACTCCGTCGGAGCATTCCTACGCCTGCGCCCGGTGGACTACGCCCTGCGCAGTGCCCGGTTCAGCGCCAGCGTGGCCAGCAGCAACAACGCGGCGCCGGCATTGTGGGCCGTGGCCAGCCACAGCGGAAACCCGCGCAGCACCATGAAGATGCCGAAGCTCAGCTGCAGTGCCAGCGCGCCCAGCACCAGCGCCGCAGCCAGCCGGCTGTTGCCCTCGCGCCTGCGCACCAATGCCGTGATGGCCGCCGCCAGCAACGCCAGCGTGGCCACGATGGCGCCCAGCCGGTGGGTGAAATGGATGGCCACGCGCGCCGGATGGTCGAGCACGCCGCCCTCGTAGTTGATGCCCAGCCCGCGCCACAGCACGAAGGCCTCGCCATAGTCCGCGTCCGGCCACCAGGCAGCCTGGCAGCGCGGGAAGTCCGGACAGGCCACGGCGGAATAATTGCTGCTGGTCCAGCCGCCAAGCAGTATCTGTACCGCCAGCGCGACCAGCCCGACCAGGGCCAGCCGCCGCAATGCATGCGGCGCCGGCAGCAGCAATGCCGCGGCGCTGCCGCCACCGCGCGCCTTCACCGTTCCCGACCAGGGATTGGAAGAGCGGCGCCGCAGCGTGAGCCACAACCACCAGAGCATCGACAGTGTCAGCATGCCGAAGGTCAGGTGCAGCGTGACGATCAGCGGCTTCAGCAGCAGCGTCACCGTCCACATGCCCAGCAGTCCCTGGAAGCACACCACGGCCAGCAGCATCCACGGCAGTACCACCGGCACACCGATGTGCCGCCGCCAGCGCAACGACAGCACTGCCAGCGCCACGATGAGCAGCCCCAGCGTGGAAGCGATGTAGCGGTGGATCATCTCATTCCACGCCTTGCCGGCATGCACCTCTGCCTCGAGGCGTCCGGCGGCCACCGACTCCACCGCTCCCGCAGGCGTGATGTGCCCGTAGCAGCCGGGCCAGTCGGGACAACCCAGCCCCGCATCAGTGAGGCGCACATAGGCGCCGAACACCACCACGCAGAAGGCCAGCAGGGTGGCGGCGAGTGAGAGTCGACGCAGGATGATGATGCTGCGATGCATGGCTAACCTATGTGCGAAAGCTTCAGCAGCTTCTTCATGTCATCGAGCAATCCCCTGGGATTCTCGCGCGTGTCGAAGCGCATCAGGACGTTGAGCAGTGGATCGACCACGAACAGGTCGTGCGCGTGCTCGCCAGGCGGCAGCAACGCCAGCAGTTCGCTGCGCGCGGCGGGCTCGCTCACATCAAACACCTTGATCCCCATGTGCTCGGCATCGAGGAAGGCCAGGTCGCAGCAATGGTCGGTGGCCAGCAGCGCGCGGTTCACGCGGTCCATGTCCTTGTTGAGCAGCAGGTGCGTCTGGCGCGCGATGTGCAGCGCGTTGCGGCAGGGTTCCCCGCAGCTGCCGTCACCCACGTACACCAGCGACCACTTGCCTTCCAGCGCCTTTGCATCGCCCGGCAGTTGCCGCAGCGGCTT
>JALYWF010000102.1 GCA_030852845.1 Pseudomonadota bacterium | reverse complement strand
GCGCTGCCGTCGGCGCGGCGCCGCCTGTCTGGCTGCGGGGGAGCCGGGGCGGACGTTGGCGGCGCTGCGGGCGCTGCGGCCGCTGCGGCTTCCACCTCGGGCAGCCGCTCCGGCAGCCACAGCGTGAAGGTGCTGCCCGCCCCCAGTTCGCTCTGCACAGTGACCCTGCCGCCCAGCAATTGTGCGAGGTCGCGCGAAATGGAAAGTCCCAGGCCGGTGCCGCCGTACTTGCGGTGCGTGCTGCCGTCAGCCTGCCGGAAAGCCTCGAAGATCACCTGCTGCTGCTCGGGGGCAATGCCGATGCCGGTGTCGCGCACGGCGAAGCTGATGCCGCTGTCCCTGCCATCGGGCGAAGAGGCGGGCCCTACGCGCAGCCGAACTTCGCCCGAGGCGGTGAACTTGAACGCATTGGAGAGCAGGTTGCGCAGCACCTGCATCACGCGCTGGCTGTCGGTCTCCAGCCGCTCCGGCGTATCCGGCGCCACGGCCACGTCGAAGCCCAGGCCCCTGGCGCGCGCCACCTCGGCGAAGCTTTCCTGCACGCTGTCCAGCAGGCGCTGCACGGGAACATTCTCGCGCAGGATTTCCATCTTCCCCGCCTCGATCTTCGACAGGTCGAGGATGTCGTTGATCAGGGCCAGCAGGTCGTTGCCGGAGGCGTGGATGGTCTGCGCGAACCGCACCTGCTCGTCGCTGAGGTTGCCATCCTTGTTCTCCGACAGCAGCTTGGCGAGGATCAGCGATGAGTTCAGCGGCGTGCGCAGCTCGTGGCTCATGTTCGCCAGGAACTCAGACTTGTACGCGTTGGCCCGCTGCAGCTCCTCGGCGTGCCGGCGCAGTTCTGCCTCGCCCCGCTCCAGCTGGTCGGCATGTTCCTCCAGCGCGCGGGTCTGCTCTTCCAGCTGGGCATTGGTCTGCTCCAGCTCCGCCTGCTGCTGTTCCAGGCGCACCTGCGAGCCCTTCAGCGCGTCGCTTTGTCCCTGCAGCTCCTCGTTGGCCACGCGCAGCTCTTCCTGCTGTGCCTGGAGTTCCTCGGACTGACGCTGCGTCTCCTCCAGGAGCTCCTCGAGCCGCGAGCGGTCGATGGAAGCGTTGATGGCGATGCCGAGCGTCTGGCGGCTGCGCTCCAGCATTTCCATGCCGGCTTCACCCGGAGCTGCATCCAGGGCGAGCTCCACCACACCGTTGACGCGTCCGTGGTAGGAGACGGGCACCACCACGACACGCTGCGGAGGCGCGGAAAGCAGGGCCGACTCCAGCCGCAGGTGTTCTGCGGGGGCGGCGATATCCATGATGCGATCGGCGCGCACCGCTTCGCCGACCAGGCCGCTGCCCGGCTGGAACATCTCCGGTGGATCACCCGCGAGGGCGAAGCCTGCCACCCGGCGCACCATTCCGCCTCTTTCGAGCACATAGAACGCACCTGCGGGCGCGTGCAGCTGCCGGGTCATGAAGCGCAACACCTGCTCGCCCAGCGATTCCAGGCGCTGCTCGCCCTGCAGGGCGCGCGCCAGTATGGCCTGCCCATCGCGCAGCCAGCTTTCCAGCGCCTTGCGCCGGATCTCGCGCGCTCCGAAGGCCGCGGCCAGGATCACCAGCAGCAGCAGTATCGCCAGCCCGCCCATCACCGTGATTGTCGACTGGTGGCGCGAGCGCTCCAGCGACTGATAGCCCACATCCAGCCGCGCCTGCTCGTGCCCGACCAGCGTCGCGCCGAGCTCCCGCACCTGGTCCATCAGTTGTTTGCCGCGTCCCTGCACCATCCGCTCGGTTGCCGCATCCTGCCCACGGTCGCGCTGCAGGTCGATGACCCGCTGCAGCTCCGCCAGGCGTTCCTGCGCAACCGATCGCAGGCTCTCGGCGCGCCGTGCCTGTTCCGGGTCGTCCATGAGCAGGGTCTGCAGGCGCTCTATGTCGGCAGGCAGTCGCACGCGCCCGGTGTTGTAGGGCTGCAGATAGTCTTCGATGCCTGTCAGCAGGTACCCGCGCTGGCCCGTCTCGGCGTCCTTCAGTCCCGACAAGACCAGGTTGATGGCGGCCACCACATCCATGGTGTGCATCGTTTCGGACCGGTTGCGGTTCTGCTCGCTGATTGCCCGCATGGACAGCGCAGCGATGAGCACGATGGCCACGATGGCCGCCGCAACGCCCAGCACCAGCCGCGGTGGCAGCCGCGTGTCGAGACGGACGGAATCTGCGAAATCGCCGCTGGCGGCGATCGGGGGAGACGTGTCTGAGGCCATTCACATTCTTCTGAATATCTTGCGTGAGTATCACATTTGCCCCTGCCTGTGAATGTCGGACAACGCCGCGATCGCCGTTCCGGCGGCACTTCGGTGTACAGTCAACGAGGGGGCCGCGAGGGCTTCGCTGCGAAAAGGATTGCCACGAAAATGCAGCTCTTCCTGCTTGCCGGACAGTCCAACATGGCCGGCCGCGGCGACGTCGCGCCCGAAGACAAGCTGGTTCCGCCCGGCATCTTCGCGCTCAATCGCCAGCTGGAATGGGTGCCGGCCGCCGATCCCCTGCATTTCGACAAGCCGGTGGCCGGTGTCGGTCCTGGCCTGAGCTTTGCGCGCGCGATTGCCGCGCAGAATGGCGAGGCGGTGATCGGGCTGATCCCGGCGGCCGTCGGCGGCTCACCCATCACGGCCTGGGAGCCCGGCGCGCTCTATCCCGAAACCGGCACCCGACCCTACGATGACGCGTTGCTGCGCACACGCCATGCACTTCGCCATGGCGAGCTGCGCGCCATCCTCTGGCACCAGGGCGAGAGCGATGCGAATCCGCGGGCCGCGCCACTGTACGAGGCACGGCTGCGCACCCTGATCGAGAGGTTCCGCAGCGAATTCGGCGATGCCCGTGCGCCGTTCCTGATCGGCGGGCTGGGGCAATGGCCTGAGCGGCCGTGGGATGATGCATGGAAGCGGGTCGACCAGGCGCACAGGGACGTCGCCGCATCCATGCCCGGCGTGCGCTTCGTGAGCTCGCAGGGCCTCGCGCACAAGGGCGATGTGCTGCACTTCGATGCATCCGCCGCGCGCGAACTGGGCCGGCGTTATGCGGCAGCCTATCTCGCCATCACCGCCGGCTCCCCGCCGGCGCAGGAGAACCGATGAGACTGCTGCTGGTTACCCGCTTTGCCGCCGCGATCCTGTCGGGCTGCAGCCTGTGCGCGCCGGCCCTCGCCGAAGTGGTGCGCCTGGATATCCATTCAACCCGTCCGGCTTTCGCCGGACAGCGTTTCGGCGAGGTGGGTGCCTACGAGGAGATCCGCGCCACGGCGCACTACCGCGTGGATCCCGCCGCGCCGCTCAATGCCGGCATCGCGAACATCCAGAAGGCCCCGCGCGAGCGTGACGGCCGCGTGGCCTTCGATGCAGACGTGATCATCTACCGGCCGGTGGATGCCGCAAGAACCAACCGCCGCATGATCTACGAGATGGCCAACCGGGGTCGCGGCCTTGCCCTGGGCAATACCGGCAGCATGCCCGGTGACGGCTTCCTGATGAAGCAGGGCTACACCCTCGTGGTCAGCGGCTGGCAGCCGGACTATCCCATTGCCGAGGCGCCGGTGATGAGCATTGCGATCGGCAGCCGGCTCAGTGCCGGCACCGGCAACACCGACCTGCTGATGGCACGGTTGCCACTGCCGCGCAATTCCGATGGCTCACCGCTCACCGGCGTCACGCGTGAGCAGTTCACTTCATCCGGCGCCGGACGGCCTACCTTCATCGGCTACCTCACCTATCCGGCCGTCGACAGCAGCCAGAAGGCGCTGATCAATGTGCGCGAAGTCTGGTCCGCCCAGGGCCAGACGCCGCCCACGCTGGACTACCGTTACCTTGATCCCTGGCGCGTGGAGATCACCAAGCCCGCTGGTGCCACCGAAGGGGCGCTGTACGAATTCGTGTACACCGCAAAGGATCCCGTCATATACGGACTGGGCCTGGCGGCAATGCGCGACATCGTCTCCTTCCTGCGCTACGACACCACGCCCGCAAATCCCCTGGCGCGCAACAGCAGCGTCCCGATCGACGGCGTGCTGGCCTACGGCGCATCGCAGACCGGGCGGGTACTCAAGGAGCTGGTGTACGAATTCACCATCGACGAGAAGGGCCGCCCCCTGTTCGAAGGCGCGATGGCCCACATCTCCGGCGCGGGCCGCAATTCGGCCAACGTGGCCTTCGCCCGGCCGGGCATCAAGGATGGCGGCCATACCGCCTGGGGCGTACGTGGTGACGATTTCCCCTTCAGTTATCCGGTGACCTACGATCCGCTGAGCCGCAGGACCGATGGCATCCTCGCCAGGTGTGTCGGAGATGGCAGCTGCCCGAAGATCATGCACCTGGATTCCGAGCAGGAGCTCTGGCAGGCCGGCACGCTGAGTTTCATCGACACCACCGGCCGCGACCTGAAGATGCCCGACAACGTGCGCATCTATGCCTTCGCCGGCACCGAGCACGCCGCGCAGCCCGGCGGACGCACCAACTGCACCATCGCCGAATCGTCCACCATTCCCTGGCGGCCCTTCGATCGCGCGCTGTTGCTGGCGCTGGATGAGTGGGCCATCAAGGGACGCGCTCCGCCGCGCAGCAGCTACCCCACGGTGGCGGCAGGCACGCTGGTGCCGCTGCGTGACTACGCCTTCCCGAAGCTTTCGCAGATGCCCTACAGCGCGCCGTTTGCGGAGAAGTACTTCATCGATCTGGGCGTGCAGCCACCGGTGCGGCTGCAGCCCTATCCGGCGCTGGCACCGCAGGTAGATGCGGACGGCAACATGCTGGGCGGCATCCGGCACCCCTTCATGGCCGCGCCGCTGGCCACTAACACCGGCTGGAATACGCGACGGGAAGGCCAGGGCTCCGGCGGCATGTGTGGTGCCTCCGGCCTCAGCATCGCCTTCGCTCCGACGCGCGCACAGCGCATGGCCGCCGGTGATCCGCGCCTGTCTGTCGAAGAGCGGTACAAGGACGAAGCCGACTACGTGAAGCGTGTCGGTGCTGCCGCAGACCGACTCGTCCGCGAGCGACTGATGTTGCGTGAAGATGCCGACGCCGTGAAACAGGAAGCAACGCGGCGTTACCGCGCAGCCACCCAGCAGTAAGGCGCGCTGACCGGCGCATTCCAGCGCCGCAAAAAGAAGCTTGTACGCCACGTGATCAGTGCTGCTGCAACCTTGGTCATAACTTCACATGGATGAGTCTAATAGCCCATAGCGGTAGTGCCTGTTAACAGGGCCGGTAGTACGGTGCGCCCCCGTTCGCATCGCGCAATTGCGATGCATCGCCAGTCGAATTCCAGGGGGTCCAGCATGTCTATCCATCCGCGCGCGCGAATCGTGCGCCCGCATCCTCGCCCGCTGTTGTGTCGCACGCCGGTGGCCGTGGCCATCAGTCTTGCGCTGTGCTCGCCGCACGCCCTGGCGCAGGATGCAGATGCCCCTGCCGAGAGCGAGCTGGAGGAGGTGACGATCACCGGGACGCGTATCCGCACGGTCACCGGCATGGACACGCCCACCCCGGTGATGGCGCTGGCAGCCGAAGAATTGCTCACCATGGCGCCGAATTCGGTCACCGAGGCGCTGGTCGAGCTGCCCCAGTTCTCCAGCAGCGCCACGGCGGAGAATTTCGGCGGCGCCGCCAACAATTTCTTCACTTCGCCCGGCGGCGGCAGCCTGAACCTGCGCGGCGTCGGCAGCAACCGCACGCTCACGCTGCTCGACAGCCGCCGCATGCCGCCGGCCACCATCTTCGGCGGCCCTGACATCAACACCTTTCCCGACCAGCTGCTCCGGCGCATCGAGACCGTGACCGGCGGTGCCAGCGCCGCCTACGGCACCGACGCCGTGTCGGGCGTGATCAACTACATCCTCGACACCAGTTACGAGGGCGCGCGCGCCAGTGCGCAGTTCGGGCGCAGCGAACGGGGCGACGGTGCGAGCCAGCGCTACTCTCTGTCGGTGGGTCATGCGCTCACCGATCGCATGCACCTGCTGTTTTCCGCCAGCTACCTGAACCAGGATGCCATCAGCCAGACCGGGGATCGCGACTGGTACCGGAGCTGCGGCCTCATCAACAACACGGCCCCAGGCGCAGGCACCTCGCCCACGAACCCGCAGCTGATCCCGGCCTGCAACCTGCGTGACAACCGCGCCTCCATCGACGGTGTGCTCAACGCCGGCGCGCTTGGCCGGCTCACTTTCACTCCCGACGGAGTCGCGGTGCCCTTCGCCGCCGGCACGCAGTCGGCCGGCACCTACCAGGTCGGTGGCGGCGGCGAGGACCTCGCCGATGTGCTGAACGTGATACTGCCCGGCCAGAATCGCAAGAACGCCTACCTCTACCTGGACTATGACGTCACCGACAACGTGAACGTCTACGTGCAGGGCGTGTACAGCAAGCAGGATCTCACACGCCTTGGACTGGTGGGCAACCACGGCGGACCGCCCATCGCGCTCCATCCCTTCACGATCTACCAGGACAATGCCTTCCTGCCCGAGTCGGTCAGTGAGTACATGCAGGACAACTCCATCGCGTCGTTCGGGTTCGGGCGCATGCTGAGCCCGGCCGATGGCGCGATCGGCAAGTTCAGCAACAAGTCGAAGATGAATGCCGGCACGCTGGGATTCAAGAGCTCGCTGCCGGGCGGCTGGTCGCTCGACGGCTATGTACAGCAGGGCAAGACCAAGCTGGACGCCGAGCAGGCCGGCGGCAGCCGGCAGGACCGCATCTTCCTCGCCGTCGATGCCGTGCGCGATGCCGACGGGGTGATCCGTTGCCGCATTGATGTGGTGAGCCCGGGACTGGTGCAGGGCTGCCAGCCGCTGAACCTGTTCGGGCGCGGCAATGCTTCTACCGGCGCGATCGACTGGGTCACCGGGTTCGATCCCGGCGTGGCTGTGAACGTCAATCCTTATGTGGCCAGCGACCAGTCGATTGCCGACTGGACCTACAGCTATGTTGGTGACGAGGCCAAGCACAGGCTGGTGACGCTGGACCAGACGGTGGCCGAGGTCTCGGCGAGCGGCCAGCTGTTCGCAGGCTGGGCCGGCCCGATCTCGGCAGCAGTGGGCGCGAACTATCGCAAGGAGAAGCTCGACCAGCGGGTGCAGGCTTCCCAGGGCAATCCCGCGGCCAATCCGGACTGGTTCCCGGTGTTCTGCAACGACCCTGGCTTCGGTCCCCAGTGCCCGGCTGCGGCATTGGCCACCCAGGTGAATGCCGGTTACCGGCCGGCGGGCGTGATCGGCGTGCGCGGTGTGCCGGCCGGCGTGGCCAACAACCTCGTCGAGACCCAGTTCTCCAACGTGCCCTTCGTGCAGGGCCAGTACGACGTGAAGGAGCTGTTCACCGAGACCGTCGTGCCGCTGCTGAGCGGTGCCCGCTGGATGCAGTCTCTGAGTTTCCAGGGTGCGGTGCGCTGGGCGGATTACGAGGGATCCGGCGAGATCTGGTCCTGGAAGGGCGGTCTGGACGCGCAGCTCACCTCCGAGCTGCGCCTGCGCGGCACCTATTCCCGCGACACGCGCGCCGGCAACCTCGCCGATCGCTTCGACCGCACCGGTGGTGTCGCCACGGCCACCGACCGCAAGACCGCGGCGCCCGGTGATCCGCCCGTGCCCACGGTCAACCCGTATGCGTTCACCATCGTGCGCGGCGGCAATCCGAACATCGCCCCCGAGAGTGGCGATACCTTCACGGTGGGCCTGGTCTACCGCCCCGACTGGTTCACCGGCTTCAGCATGTCCGTGGACTGGCTGCGCGTGGATGTGAAGGATGCCATCGAGCTGCTGACCCCGCAGAACATCATCGACCTGTGCTACTTGCAGGGCGACCAGGACCAGTGCGCGCGCATCACGCGCGCCGTCGATCCAGGTACCGGTGAGGACCGCATCACCTTCATCAACCAGCAGGTGCAGAACATCGGCAAGGCCACCTACGAGGGCGTCGACTTCGAATTCTCGTGGGGCCGGGGCGTGCGGCTGTTCGGCGGCTCCGAGCGCCTGACAGCGCGCCTGTTCGGCACCTACCTGATGGAGTCCTCCACGACCAACTATGCCGGCGTGAAGACGGACAACACCGGAGCCATCGCACCGCAGAACAACGAGAAGAGGATGAACCTCAGCCTCGGTTACATGCGTGGCGGCTTCAGCTGGAACGTGAGCGGCCGGTATGACGATGGTGGCATCAACAGCGTGTTCAACAACATCGAGACGAACGGTGTGGTCGCCACCTGGAACGTGGCCGACAACACGACCGGCGCATCGGTGTACTGGGATACGCGGCTGGGCTACCGGTTCACCACCGGGGGCGGCGTAGAAGCCGAGGTCTTCGGCAACGTGCAGAACCTCTTCGACCGTGATCCCCCGCTGGTCAGCACACTGCAGGGCATCGGCCAGACGGCTGGCAACTACGACCTGGTGGGGCGCCGCTATGTGATGGGCGTCAACCTGAGGTTCTAGGCCGCAAACCTGCGGCGCGGCTCACGGCTTCACCGCCGCGAGCCAGCCGCGGGTGTCCTGCGCCTGCTGGCCGGGCAGCCAGCCGAACACCACCGTGTGCCAGAGGATGCGCTGCACGTAGGCGCGCGTCTCGTTGTAGGGAATGTTCTCGATCCAGATGTCCGGGTCCAGCGGCCGCTCGGGCAACCAGCGCTGCGCGGCTCCCGGTCCGGCGTTGTACCCCGCCAGTGCCAGTGGCACTGGCCATCAAAGCGCGCCAGCAGGTCCTTCAGGTGCGCCGCACCCAGCATCACGTTCACTGCCGGATCGAACAGGGAATCCGGTGTCGGCGCGGGCCGGCCCCATTGCCGCGCCGTGCGCCGCGCGGTTTCCGGCAGCAGCTGCATCAGCCCGCGCGCGCCGGCGGAGGAGAGCGCATCGCTGCGATACAGGCTTTCCTGGCGGATCACGCCATAGATCAGTGGCGCCGGCAGTCCGGACACCTCGGCCGCTGCCGCCACCTCGGCGTCGTAGGGGCGGGGGTAGAGCAAGGCATAGTCGTTGAACACCTGCTCCCCGGTGGCCACCGCCACGGCCTGGTGATACCAGCCCCAGCGGGCCGCCAGGTGGATAGCCTGCGGCCGCGCCAGCGGTGGCAACTGGTCCTGACCCAGGCGCCATTCGACCCGCGCCTTTTCAGCCAGCCCCGCCAGCAACAATTCGCGGGCGCGCGTGAAGGCAGGCTGGTCCTGCAGGCCACCCAGCATGGCGGCATCAAGGGGAAGCGCCACCGGGTTGGGCATCGCCTGCCGGCGCAGCCGCGCCGCTGCCATCGCGGAATAGTAGTTGTCATCGGGCAGCAGCGATTCGTACAGCTTCTGCGCGGTGGCTGCCTCTCCCTCCTGCTCCGTGGCGCGAGCCGCCCAGTAGCGCCAGCGCGCGCTGCGGCGGGTGCCTTCGGACATGCCCTTGATGCTGCGCGCGGCCAGCTTCCAGTCGCCCGCCCACAAGGCGGCCCGCGCCTGCCATTCCCGCGCGTTGTCATCGAAGTCAGACTCTTCCACACGTGCGAAGTAGGGCAGTGCCTCCGCGTGGCGATCCCAGGCCAGCGCCAGTGCCAGCGCCAGGGCGAGCGGACTGGCCGCCCCGCGGTCCATTCGTCGAGCCTGGACCAACTTCGGGAAGCGCTGGCGCGCAGCGTTCCGGTCCGCACGCGCAAACCTGGTCCAGCCGGCCAGCAGCGCTGCCGGCTCCACCTTGCGCCGGGGCGCTGCGATCAGCGCATCCAGTTCGCGCCGGGGATTCTCCAGCAGCGCCGCCCATTGCAGCAGCGGAGCGGCCTGGTCCGCCGGCAGCCGCGCCGCGATCTGCCGGGCAAAGCCGGCGTTGCCTGCCTCGAGCGCCAGGCGCACCCGCTGCGTGATCAGCGCATGATCGAGGGCGCCGCTTGTCTCCAGCCAGGCAAAGGCCCGCTCGCATTCCGGCTGGCTCCGCGGTGTGAGCCAGGCCTGTCTCACCGGGGCAGCGAGCCCCGTCTCCCGTCCCAGTGCAATCCGTGCCGAGAAGCCATGGCAGCGCAAGGCTGCGTCATCGCCCGCAGGTTGGTGAAAATCCAGGAACGGCGCCCAGCTCGCCCGTGCGGCCAGCGACAGCAGCCACGCACGGCGCAGGTCCCTGGCCGCTGGTGCATCCCCCTGTGTGCGCAGGAAAGTCGCGATCTGTTCATCCAGCGTGGCCGGCACGGTCTGCCCGGCGGCGCGCAGGGCCTGCTCGAGCCGTGCCGCCTGTACATAGGGATAGAGCGCGTAGCGCTGCAGCTGGGGGCTGTCCGCGGTGGAGGCGGGGCCCGGGCCCGAGCCCGAGAGGGATGCCATGGCCTGCCTGAATTCGATGCGCTGGGCAGGCAGCGGATCCTCCGCACCCGCGGCACCGCCCACCACTGCGCACAGCAGGGCGAGGCCTGCGGCGAGCAGGAGGCGCGACGGAGAGCCTGATACCGAAATCACCGGGGAGCGCTGCATGCCATAAGCCTAGCGCATCGGAACCTGCAACCCGACCCGCGCGCCCCGCAGGTGCCGGGACAGGCCCGCGCGGCGTGACGAAGCCGCCTTCGGCCAGTAGACTTCCGTCCCGCTCCGGCCCCTCCACGACTGAAGAGAACACGTCAAGCAATGCTCCAGAACATCAGCGACAAGCTCAAAGGCGAGGGCGGTTCAGGTTCGAGCGGTCATCGCTGGGGCTGGTATCTCATCCTCGGCATCCTGGCCCTGGTTTTTGTGGCCTGGGGCCCGACCACGGTAATGGACATGTCCTTCGGTCCGGGCAGCTATGCCGCCAAGGTCAACGGCGAGAAGATTTCAGCCGACCGGATGAACGAGCTGTGGCAGCTCCAGCAGCCGCAGCTGATGGCCTCGTATGGCGGTGACATTCCCGCCGAGGAGCGCACGGAACTGCAGCGCGGCCTGCTGAACATGGCCGTGCGTGAACTGGCCACCACGCAACATGCGCGTGAAGTGGGCTTCCGCGTGTCCTCCCCCGAGCTCGCCAAGGCTTTCCGCGAAGAAGAGTCGTTCCAGATCGACGGCCAGTTCAGCCTGAACGAAGCCCGCGCGCGCCTGGCCAATGCCGGCATCAGCGAGCAGGCATACCTGGACGAGCTGCGCACCCGGTTGCTGACCAACCGCCTGCTGGGCGTGATCGGCGTCACCGACTTCCTCACGCCGGTGGAATCCCGCCGCATCCTCGGCCTGCTCGATGAGGAGCGCGAAGTGCGCTACCTGCTGCTTGATCCGGAGAAGTTCGCCGGCAATGCACCAGTGGAGCCCGCCGCCATCGAGGCCTGGTACAACTCCCACCAGGAAGATTTCGCCATTCCCGAGTCCGTGCGGCTGGCCTATGCCGAGATGCTGCTCACCGACGTGGCCGCCACGGTCACAGTCACCGAAGACGAGCTCAAGGCCCGCTACGAACTGGACAAGGCGCAGTACGTGCAGCCGGAAACGCGCAATGCGCGCCACATCCTGATCCCCGTGGCCGACGAGGCGGAAGATGCGAAGCAGGCCGCCCGCGCGCAGGAACTGCATGCGCAGATCCAGGGCGGAGCAGATTTCGCCGAGCTCGCGCGCGCCAATTCGGGTGACACGGCCTCGGCCGCCAATGGCGGCGAGCTGGGCTGGGCCAGCCGTGAGACCTACGTGCCGGCCTTTGCCGACAAGCTGTTCTCCATGCGCGAGGGTGAGGTCAGCGAGCCGGTGAAGACCCAGTTCGGCTACCACATCATCAAGCTGGAGGGCATCCGTCCGGAAGTCGGACGCAGCTTCGAGGCTGTGCGTGCCGAGATCCTCGCCAAGGTGCGCAACGAGAAGGCCGGTGCCCGCTTCAACAGCGAACAGGACCGCCTGCAGGAACAGCTGGAGACCGGCGGCGCCAATTTCGACACGCTGGTGCAGGAGTTCAACCTGCGCCCTGGCGAGGTGGAGCATTTCGCGCGCGGCGCCGGCGGCCTGCCACTGGGCTCTGACGCCACCCTGAACCGCGAAGTGTTCAGCGACGCGCTGATCAACCAGCGCCGCATCGGCGGTCCCGTGCAGCTGGCCGAAGACCGCGTGACCATCTTCCGCGTCGAAGAGCACCGGCCGGCCTCCACGCGCCCGCTGGAAGAGGTGCGTGGGGAGATCATCGCGGCGCTGCTGCGCGAGCGCGGCGCCGCCGCTGCCCTGGAAGTCGCCAACAAGGCCGTGGATGAGCTGGCCGGCGGCAAGAGCTTCGAGCAGGTGGCTGCCTCCCTGAAGGTGAAGGCCGAGCCCGCGCGCTTCATCGGCCGCGGTTCGCCGGACCTGCCGGTGGAGCTGCGCGATGCGGTGTTCGCGGCCCCGCGGCCGCAGGATGCCGAGCCCGTGCGCCAGGCGCTGAAGACCGAGGACGGCACCGTCGCCCTGTTCCAGGTCACTGCCTCCAGGGTGCAGTCGGTGCTCGACGTTCCCCAGCTGGTGGAGCTGCGCACCGAGCGCGAGCTGCAGCGCTACACGCGCCGCGACATCGAGGCCTACATCAACAGCGTGGTGGGCGACGCCAAGGTGCGCGAGAACCTCTCGGCGTTCATCCAGTAGCCGTCCCCCGCCTATTCCGCGGGGAAGCTCATGCCGACGGTGCTGAAACCACCGTCCACGTAGAGGATCTCGCCGGTCACGCCACTGGCCATGTCCGAGCACAGGAAGGCGCCGGCCTTGCCCACGTCTTCCTGCGTGACATTGCGGCGCAGGGGCGAAGCCTGCGCCACGTGCGAGAGCATCTTGCGCAGCCCGGGGATGCCCGCTGCCGCCAGCGTCTTGATGGGGCCGGCGGAGATGCCATTCACGCGGATACCCTTGGGCCCGAGGTCTGCCGCCAGGAAGCGCACATTGGCCTCCAGGCTGGCCTTGGCGAGCCCCATCACGTTGTACGCAGGCACGGAACGCACCGCTCCCAGGTACGACAGCGTGAGGATGGCGCCGGCCCGTCCGGCCATCAGCGGCGCGCTGGCACGCGCCAGGGCGGTGAGGCTGTAGCTTGAGACATCATGGGCAATGGCAAACGCCTCGCGCGTGGTGCTGTCGACGAAGTCCCCGGCCAGTGCCTCGCGCGGCGCGAAGGCCACGGCATGCACCAGGATGTCGAGCGACCCCCACTGGCTGGCCACGGCCGCGAAGGCGGCTGCCACCTCGCTTTCGACCGTGACGTCCATCGGCAGCACGATCTTCGAGCCCACCGAGGCCGCCAGCGGCTCCACGCGTTCCTTGAGCTTCTCGTGCCCGTAGGTGAAGGCCAGCTCGGCCCCCTGCTCGTGCATGGCCTGTGCAATGCCCCAGGCGATCGAACGGTCGGTGGCGACGCCGACGATCAGCGCGCGCTTGCCGGAGAGGATTCCCATGTGTGCCCCATTCCCGAAAAGGATGGGGCGCGATGATATCAGCTCAGGAACCCTGCGCCTTGTACGCCACCAGGCGCTGGCCGGGCTTGATGGCGCTGCCGGTGAGGTTGTTCCAGCTCTGCAGCGAGGACACCGATACCTTCAGCACCCTTGCGATGGCCGACAGCGTGTCGCCACGCTGCACCACATAGGTCATCTGCGCGCCGTCATCACTGACAGTCACCTGGCCGCCGCCGCCAGCGCTGCTGCCACCGGAGGAGTCGGAGTGCAGCTTCAGGCGCTGCCCGACGCGCAGGATCGAAGTGGTCCTGATGCCATTGAGCCGCGCCAGCGTGCTCACGCCCACCTTGTAGCGCTTGGCGATGCCCGAAAGCGTGTCGCCACTGCGCACCACGTGCACCGCGCGCACCGCACCGGGCTGGCGTGCGTCCACACGCGCCGCAGCCACGCGCACCACCTCGGGCAGCGAGGACACCTTCGACGGCACCCGCAGCTCGGTGCCGATGACCACGGTGCCGGTGCTGCCCAGCTGGTTCAGCTCGCGCAGGTGCTGCGCCGTCGTGCCGAAGCGCTGGGAGATGCTGGCCACCGTGTCGCCCTCGCGCACGGAATAGCGCTCCACGCGCAGGCGCTGGTCCGGGGTGAGCAGCAGCAGGCTCTCGCGGAAAGTCTCGGCCGATTCCACCGGCACCAGCAGGCGATGGGGGCCAGTGGGATCGGTGGCCCAGCGGTGATACGCGGGGTTCAGGTCGTACATCTGCTCGGTGGTGATGCCGGCGAGCTCCGCCGCCACCTCGATGCTGATCTGGCCGCCGGTCTCCACTTCCACGAAGTAGGGGCGGTCGGGGATGCCCTCGATCGACAGGCCGTATTTCTCCGGCTCGGCGACGATGCGGGCCATGGCCAGCAGCCGCGGCACATAGGCCTTGGTCTCGTTGGGCAGGCGCAGGTTCCAGAAGTCGATGCGCTTCTTTTCGTTCTTCGCGCGGCGGATGGCGCGCGACACGTTGCCCTCGCCAGAGTTGTAGGCCGCGATGGCATGCAGCCAGTCGCCGCCGAACATGTCGTTCAGGTAGGTGAGGTAGTCGAGCGCACCCTGGGTGGCGGCCACCACGTCGCGACGGCCGTCATACCACCAGTCCTGCTTCATGTTGAAGCGCGTGCCGGTGGCGGGGATGAACTGCCAGAGGCCCATGGCGCGGGCGCTGGAGTAGGCGAAGGGCTGGAAGGCGCTCTCGATCACCGGCAGCAGCGCCAGCTCCATCGGCAGGCCGCGCTTCTCGACCTCGTTGACGATGTATTGCAGGTAGGGGGCGGCGCGGGTGAACACACGCTCCACGTATTCGGGATTGCGGGCGAACCAGTCGGCTTCCTTGTCGATGCGCGAGTGGTAGTGCTCGCCCAGCGTCAGGCCGGCACGCACCCGGTCGAGCAGGTTGCCGACGGGAACAGGCTCTTGCTCGACCGCCTCGGCCAGGTTGGCCGCTTCCAGGGCTGCCTCACCCTCAGGTGGGACCTCCACGGGCACGGGTTCGGGAATGGTGGCCACCACAGCCGGGCCGCTGGCCTCGTCGACCGTCGGGGGGGTGATGTCTGCCTGCGGCACAGTTACGCAGCCGCCCAACGCGGTCAGCGCGATCAGTTCCAGGCTTCGGCGCAGATACCAGCGTCGATTCACCTCGGTTGTACCTCCAGTCGGGGCGGCGGGGCGGATGGCCTCGGGCGAGAGAAGAGCCTATGATTTTTCCGGGCCGTATTTAACCGGCCGAGTCACAGAATAGCCACGCTTTTTTCCATAACGCAATGCCGCATCCTCCACCTGACGACTGGCTCTCAACTTCCCTCGGACGGCAGCTGCTGCAAGGCGAGGCGCAGCTGCTGCGGGGGCTGCTGGATGACGTTTTTGGCCTGGAATTGCTGCAGTTGGGCACCTGGGGCGCCTCGCGCGAATGGCTCTCCAGCTGCCGCACGCGCCGCCAGACCGTGATCGCGCCCTCGCGGGATTGTTCGGGCTGCGAAGTGGATGTGCTGGCGGAGCTTTCCGCGCTGCCCGTGCAGAGCGCCTCCGTCGATGCAGTGCTGCTGCCCCATACGCTGGAATTTGCCTCCGATCCCCATGCCATCGTGCGCGAGGCCGACCGCGTGCTGCACGGCGAGGGACAGCTGATCGTGATGGGCTTCAGGCCCACCAGCCTCTGGGGGCTGCGCGCCTCCGCCTCGCGCGAGGGATTTCCGCCGGCCCTGAAGCAGATGCTGGGAATGGGGCGTGTCTGCGACTGGCTGGAGCTGCTGGGTTACGAGGTGGTGCTGCAGAAGCGCTATCTCTTCAGCCGCCCCTGGGCCGCAGACAGCGCCGCGCCGCGGCGCATCCTGCGGCGGGGCCTGTTCAATCCCCTGCCGGCAGCCGCCTGGCTGCTGAAGGCCCGCAAGCATGTCTATCGCCTGACACCGCTCAGGCATCGTTTCTTCCAGCGCGAGCGCCGGCCCGTGTTCGGCACCGCGCTGCCCGAGCCCACGCGCCGCAATCCATCGTGACGGACGTGACGATCTACGCCGACGGCGCCTGCCGCGGCAACCCGGGTCCGGGCGGATGGGGCGCGCTGCTGATTGCCGGGGACCAGCGCCGCGAGCTCTCTGGCGCCGAGGCGCTGACCACCAACAACCGCATGGAGCTCACCGCGGCCATCGAGGGGCTGAAGGCGCTGAAGCGATCGGTGAGCGTGACGCTTTACACCGATTCGAAGTACGTGTGCACCGGCATCGTCGAGTGGCTGCCGCAGTGGAAGGCGCGCGGCTGGCGCACGGCCGACAAGAAGCCGGTGAAGAACCAGGACCTGTGGGAAGCACTGGATGCGGCCTGCGCAGGCCACCAGGTGCAGTGGCGCTGGGTGAAGGGGCACTCCGGCAATGCCGGCAATGAGCATGTCGACCTGCTGGCCAACCAAGCCATCGACGCGATGCTTCGCGTAAGATCGACCGGATGAGGCGAGCGATTTGAGACAGGTCATCCTCGATACCGAAACCACCGGCCTCGAGCCAGGCGAAGGTCATCGCATCATCGAGATCGGGTGCGTGGAGCTGGTGAACCGGCGGCCCTCGGGCCGGCATTTCCACGAATACCTGAACCCCGAGCGCGAGATCGACGCCGGGGCGGCGAAGGTGCACGGCATGACGCTGGCGGACCTGGCCGGCAAGCCGCGTTTCTGCGACGTGGCGCCGCGATTGCTGGAGTTCATCGATGGCGCGGAGCTGGTGATCCACAACGCGCCGTTCGACGTGGCGTTCCTCGATGCCGAGTTTGCGCGCTGGGCCGGTGAGGCTGCGGTGGAGCTGTGCACGGTGCGCGGCAAGTGCCGGGTACTCGATACCCTGGCGCTGGCGCGGGAGATGCACCCCGGGCAGCGCAACGGGCTGGATGCGCTGTGCAAGCGCTATTTCATCGACAACTCGCATCGCACGCTGCACGGCGCGCTGCTGGACGCGCGCATCCTGGCGGATGTGTACCTGGCGATGACTGGCGGGCAGAGTGCGCTGGCGCTGGATGAAGGCGGGGCGGGGGCCACCGTGGTGGTTGCCGGGGCGCTGCAGGTGACGATCGGGGAATTGCCGCTGAAGGTGGTGGCGGCGAACGAGGCCGAGGTGGCCGCGCATGAGGAGTTCATGCAGCGGGTGATGAAGGCAAGCGGCGGCAAGGCGCTGTGGCAATAGGGAGTTGTTCATGAAGGTACTGGTTACCGGCGCCGCGGGGTTTATCGGCTCCCATGTGTCGCAGAAGCTGCTGGCCCGTGGCGACGAAGTGGTTGGCCTCGACAACCTCAACAATTACTACGACCCCACGCTGAAGGAAGCGCGGCTGGCACGGCTGACGCCGCAGCGCGGGTTCAAATTCGCGAAGTTGGATCTGGCCGATGGCCCCGGCATGGCGGCTCTGTTCAAGGCCGAGCGCTTCGACCGGGTGGTGCACCTGGCTGCGCAGGCGGGCGTGCGGTATTCGCTGGAGAATCCCCAGGCCTATGTGGACAGCAACATCACCGGCACGCTGAATGTGCTGGAGGGCTGCCGGCACAATGGGGTGCAGCACCTGGTGTACGCCTCCACCAGCTCGGTGTATGGCGCCAACACCAACATGCCGTTCTCGGTGCACCAGGCCGCCACCCATCCCCTGTCGTTCTATGCCGCCTCGAAGCGGGCGAACGAGCTGATGGCGCATACCTATGCGGCGCTGTTCAAGCTGCCTGTCACGGGACTCAGGTTCTTCACGGTGTATGGCCCGTGGGGGCGGCCGGACATGGCGCTGTTCCTGTTCACGAAGAATATTCTGGCCGGCAAGCCCATTGACGTGTTCAACCATGGGCACCACAAGCGGGATTTCACGTTCGTGGAAGACATCGCCGAGGGTGTCGTGCGGGCACTGGACCGGGTGGCGACGCCCGATCCGGCATGGGACAGCAGGAACCCCGACCCGGCCACCAGCTCGGCGCCATACCGGGTGTACAACATCGGCAACAACAGCCCGGTGGACCTGTCGCACTACATCGAGACCCTGGAAAAGTGCCTGGGGAAGAAGGCGGAGAGGAATCTGCTCCCCCTGCAGCTGGGGGATGTGCCGGATACGTACGCGGATGTGGAAGACCTGGTGCGCGACGTGGGGTACAAGCCTGCGACCTCGGTAGAAGAGGGCGTGCGCCGGTTCGTGGACTGGTACCGCAGCTACTACAAGGTCTGACGGGTTGCCGGCCAGTGTCGGCTGGCCGTTCTGCCGGTTCGCCACGGCGGGCAGTTAGCTAGACTGGCGGGCATGCACAAGGATGCCACCACGACCCAAGCCTGGAAGCGCCTGAAGGCGCTGGCAGCCGCGCCTCTTCCTTCCATCGCTGATCTTTTCGCCGCAGAGCCCGACCGCAGCGAGCGCTGCATTGTCGAGGGTGCGGGGCTGACACTGGATTTCTCCCGCCAGCGGGCCAGTTCCGAGGTACTGACGTTGCTTTCGCAACTGGCGGAGGAGATGGGGCTGCGGGAGCGGATCGCGGGGATGTACCGGGGGGATATCGCCAATCCCACCGAGAACCGGCAGGTGCTGCATACGGCGTTGCGGCGCGAGGGAGCGCCTTACGCGGAGCTTGTGAAGGCGGAGCGTGAGCGGATGCTGGCTTTTGCGGAGGATGTGCGCGGAGGGCGCATCCGCGGCAGCAGCGGGCAGGCGTTTGAGCTGGTGGTCAATATCGGGATTGGGGGGTCGGATCTCGGGCCGGCGATGGCGGTGGAGGCGCTTCGGGCGTTCACTGCCGGTGCGCCGAGGATTGCCTTTGTCTCGAACATTGATGGATGTCGGCTGGCGGATACGCTGGCCACTGCAGATCCCCATCGCACCCTGTTCATTGTCTGCTCCAAGACGTTCACGACGCTGGAGACCCGCACCAACGCGGAGACTGCAAAAGCCTGGCTCAGCGGGAAGATCGGTACCGCCGCCGTGCCTGCCCATTTCTCCGCAGTTTCGGTGAATGCGCCCGCCATGGATGCGTTCGGCATTCACCCCGACTACCGCTTCGCCATGTGGGATTGGGTCGGCGGACGCTATTCCATCTGGTCGTCGATCGGCGTGGCGCTGGCGGTGGCCATCGGCGCCGGGGGGTTTCAGCGATTCCTCGCTGGAGCGGCGGAGATGGACGACCATTTCGAGAATGCCCCCTGGGAACGCAATTTGCCGGCCCTGATGGGCCTGACAGGGGTATGGAACATCGACTTCCTCAGGCTACCCACGCTTGCGGTTCTGCCGTACGACGACCGGCTGGCGCGTTTTCCTGCCTATCTCCAGCAGCTCGAGATGGAGAGCAACGGGAAGCGTGTTCGTGTCGATGGCTCGCCAGTATCGACTGGCACTGCGCCAGTCATCTGGGGCGAGCCGGGGAATAACGCCCAGCACTCATTCTTCCAGATGCTGCACCAGGGCACTGCACGCGCAGCGCTGGATTTCCTGCTGCCAGTGGCGTCATCTTGCGACAACCAGCCAGCGCAGGACCTCGCTATCGCCAACTGCCTGGCACAGGCCGAGGCCTTTGCGTTCGGGCAGGAAGTCAGCGATCCACACAAGGTGCATGAGGGCAATCGGCCTGGGAGCCTTATCCTGTTCCGGCGGCTGGATCCGGCAAAGCTGGGGGCGTTGATTGCGCTGTATGAGCACAAGGTGTTCACCCAGAGCGTGGTCTGGGGGATCAATGCGTTCGACCAGTGGGGGGTGGAACTCGGGAAGAAGCTGGCGACTTCAATTGCGCCGCTGGTTCGAGGGGAGGGGCATGCAAGCGGCCGCGCATTGCGCGCGACGTTGACACGACTGCAAAGCTTACGAAGCTAGAAACTTGGCCGGCGGGAAAAGCATGCTAAGGGTGGCTTCCGGTATATTCGCCATCATGATTAACAGGATGACCGTCATGGCCGTGCTCCTGCTGATGCATCCCGTTGCCATCAGCGCGGCGGCACAAGGATTTTTCCTTCCCGCAGGCGACGTGCGCCTGCGGGACGACCTCATGCTTCTCGTGGACGAGGGTGTCATCAACCTTCCGCTCAATGAGTGGCCATTGGCGATCCACGACGTGGCGGCGGCACTCGCCCCGATTGACGGATCGGAGATTCACGAGCCAGCGCTCCAGAACGCCCTTGCACGGGTGCTCGCAGCCACGACGAGAGCAAGTGATGCCGCCAGCTGGAAGATCCGCGAAATCTCGGCGAGCACGGGCCAGCCCGCGCTGCTGCGAGACGAAGGCACGCTGGGTCGGGAGAACGGCGAGCTGACCTCTGTGGGTGGCGCGACTACTGACCGCTACAACATCACGCTGTCCGCCACCGGGGTGGTCGATGCCAGCGATGGCCAGGACATTAGGTTCGACGGCAGCGACATTAGCGTCCGATGGGGCAACTGGATCTTCAGCGTCAACCAGATGGACCGCTGGTGGGGGCCGGGTCGGGACGGAAGCCTGATTTTGTCGAGCAATGCGCGACCGATGCCAGCAGTTTCGCTGGATCGTGTGCGGAGCCTGCCGCTGGACGTGCCAGTATTGCGATGGCTGGGGCCTTGGCGATTCTCGGGGTTTCTTGGCCTGATGGAGAACGAACGATCAGACGTTGACCGGCCGGTATTCATGGGCATGCGTCTGGTCTTCAAACCCGCGCCAATCTTTGAATTCGGCATGTCGCGCTCGGCACAGTTCTGTGGGAAGGGCCGACAGTGCAACCTTGAGACTTTCGGTCGGGTGCTGATCGGCCAGGACAACGCGGGAATCCGGGGTCTGGACGATCCGTTGGATGAACCTGGCAACCAGATGGCTGGATTCGATGTGCGAGTTGTTTCGCCTTTCAAACAGCTGCCAATTGCCCTGTATGCCCAGGAAATCGGTGAAGACAACTCCAGTACTGGCATTCCGGAGCGCTACCTTGGGCTATTCGGAGGCGAGATGTGGTTCATGCTCGGTGCGGGCTCGGTGCTTCGCAGTCACGTGGAGTACGCAAATACAAAGGTCAAGTGGTACGACTCCGAAATCGAATACGACACCGCCTACACTCAAGGCATTTTTACAGAAGGTTATCGCTATCGTGGACGTAACATCGGTCACACAACTGATGGCGATTCCGAATCTGTATCGTTGATGCTGTCGTTGACGACTGGTGAAGGACACCGGTGGGCCGCCAAGGTACGCAAGGGCCGCTTGGATCGCTGTTGCGTGCAAGGGGCAAACAGCCGGATCAGCTCTGGCCCCAGCAGCTACAAGTCGGCGGAACTTTCCTGGGAAGGGAGAGTTCGCAATCAGGGTCTCGAGGTCCAGTTGGGTTATGAAGAGCAGAGCCCTGACAGTGCTGGCGATGCCGATGGCGTCTTTGGCTTCATCCAATGGCGCAAGCGCTTCGACACCCCCTGATGCGATTCGCGTATCCTTCGGAATCATGAAGCGTATGGTCCGCAATTTCCTCGTGGGAGCGCTCTGGCTGCTCAGCGCAGTTGCAACTGCGGGGCAGGCTCCGTCGCCGGAGCAGCTCGAACTCTTTCGCAACCTCACTCCAGAGCAGCAGCAGGCCGTGATGGAGGAGTTTTCGTCTTCTGAGGATGGAGCCCCGGCATCGGATATACGCGACGAGAGGCGGGCGACAAGCGATCCCGGTGTCGCACGTGACCGTACCGAGGAGCGGCCTGCGGCCCCACCGGCAATCCCGGTCATGGACGCGCGGGATACGGTGCTCATCGAAGCGGCGGTAAAGGCGACGGAGTCCGAGCAGGTCGATCCGGCAGCCCGCGAGCGCCTCGAGCGCCTGGCGGAACTCATTCATTCACGTAATCCCTATCAGCTCGATCGGGAAGCCCAACTCAATCTTCCCGGCTTTGCCCCAATTCAGCTCAGGGGGCTTACCGAACAGCAGGCCACACAGCGTCTATCGCTCGAACCATCCCTCCTTCAGTTGAAGGTGCGTGTTACGCGACTCCCCCTTGCCAAGACTGGCATTGAGGGCTTGAAGCGTTATGGCTATGACCTGTTCGACAACGCACCTTCCACCTTTGCTCCCGTGACGGACGTTCCCGTCCCCGCGGACTATGTAGTTGGCCCCGGCGACGAACTCAGGATCCAGCTCTACGGCAGCCAGAATCGAACGCAGACCCTTACGGTTACACGGGAGGGCTTGATCAACTTCCCAGAGCTTGGCCCGATCCGGGTTGGCGGGCTGACTTTCAGCGCCGCGGCACGGACAATCGAGTCACGCGTCGCGCAGCAAATGATCGGCGTACAGGTCAGCGTATCAGTAGGCGATACCCGCGCCATTCGGGTGCTGGTCTCCGGGATGGCAAAACGACCCGGATCCTATTCCGTCGATGGTCTCGCCACGATGATCACCGCCCTGTATGCGTCTGGCGGTGTCGATGAGATTGGCTCGCTGCGCGATATCCAGCTCATACGCCAGGGGCAGGTGGTGCGCCGTTTCGATTTGTATGACCTGCTTATACATGGCGATACCAGTGACGACGCCAAGCTGCTACCCGGTGACGTGATTTTCATTCCGCCCGTGGGTCCCACGGTTTCGGTCGATGGCGAAGTCAAGCGTCCTGCCATCTATGAGCTGCGTGGGGAAGCTACCGTGACGCAGTTGGTCTCCATTGCTGGCGGGCTCACCCCTGAAGCTGATCGGACCCGTGTCAGCCTCACTACGATTGCTGCTGGTGGGCGCACGGTTGTGGATGTGGATCTCGCCCAGCCAAATGCGGGCGGTCGGGCTATTGCGAACGGGGATGTGCTACGCGTGGCGCGACTGCGCCCGCAAATCGACTCGGGTGTCGAGGTGGAAGGATTCGTCTATCGCCCGGGGCCTGTTTCCTGGCGCGAGGGGCTGCGCCTCAGTCAAGTCATCACCTCGATAGATGAGCTGATGCCGAGTGCCGACCAGCACTACATACTCATACGTCGGGAAATTGGACCAGATCGAAGAGTGAGTTCGATTTCGGCGGACCTGGTCGCCGCACTTGACGCGCCAGGTTCGGCAGCCGACGTTTTGCTGGAACGACGCGACAGGATTACGGTGTTTGAGCTGGCTCCTGGGCGGGAGCGCATCATCCAACCGTTGCTTGAAGAGCTGGCACTGCAGTCAGATCCGACCCGGCCAACGGATGTTGTTGAAGTCGGCGGCAATGTGAAGGTGCCCGGGAAATATCCCCGTGAGCCAGACATGCGTGTGAGCGATCTACTTCGGGCGGGCGGGGGCTTGGCTGCTTCGGCTTTCGGCGGCACGGCCGAATTGACCCGTCAGACGATCAATTCATCCGGCGAACGCCGGACGGAACTCATCAACATAGACCTGGCGGCGATCTTGCGCGGCGACCCGGGGGCGGACGTACCAGTTCAACCCTTCGACTACCTGATGGTCAAGGAGACTCCGGACTGGCGGGAGCAGCAATCCGTGACCCTGCGTGGCGAGGTACGGTTTCCCGGGACGTACTCCATCCGCCATGGAGAAACCCTGTGGCAGGTACTTGAACGTGCCGGCGGCTTGACGCCTCAGGCGTTTCCAGACGGAAACGTTTTCACTCGGCGTGACTTGCGTGAGCTGGAGCAGAAGCAGCTGGATCGCCTGGCAGAGAGCACGCGCAGCAGCCTCGCAGCAATGTCACTGCAGGCTGCAAATGCAGGACGTGCCGGGACAACCGAAACGCTCCAGTCTTTGCAGTTGATCCAGGAAAACCTCCTGTCCGCAAGAGCCACCGGGCGCTTCGTCATAGACCTTCCCGGGCTACTGGCCGAAGGCGGCGGCGGACCCAAGGACGTGCTTCTGCGCGACGGGGATGAGCTTCTCGTTCTAAAGCAGCGTCAAGAAGTCAGTGTAATTGGCGAGGTGCAGAACGCCACCTCACACCTTTTCCAGCCGGGACTGAAGCGCGATGACTACATAGCCAAGAGCGGCGGAAGGACCAAGCGAGCTGATGGAAAACTGATTTACGTCGTGCGCGCTGACGGCAGCGTTGCTACAAAAGGACGATCGTTGCTTTCTCGCAATTACGATGTGGCGATCAAGCCGGGAGACACGATTGTTGTGCCTCTCGATACCGAGAGGATGCCGAGGTTGCCGTTCTGGCAGGCGGTGACCCAGATTCTCTACAACGTGGCTGTTTCCGTGGCCGCAGTCAATTCGTTCTGAGGCAATGGAGTGAATTCGACCATTGCCATTACGCTCCCTCTTTCCATGCCCATCACGGGCGGGACGGGGCTTTCTGGCGACAGTCAGGAATAAGGTCATGGGATCCGAGATGCCCAAAAGGACAGGCGAGGAGTTGGACCTGTTCGAATTGGCCCGTGTACTTTGGGTGGGGAAGTGGCGTATAGCCCTGGTCACCATCGTGTTCGCTGTGGCAGCGCTGATTTATATCCTGAATGCCCGCCACCTCTTTCAAGCTGATAGCGTTCTGATGCAATCCAGTCAAAAGGGGATTTCAGGCGGTCTGTCCCAATTGGGGGGGCTCGCAAGCCTGGCTGGCATCAGGATTCCAAGTGAATCGAATTCAGAATTTCCGCTGGCTGTGCTCCGGTCTCGGGACTTTGCTGCCCAGTTTGTAGAAGCGGCGAATATCGACGCTG
>JALYWF010000090.1 GCA_030852845.1 Pseudomonadota bacterium | reverse complement strand
CGCTGTTCCTGTCCCGGCATGATGAAGGTGCGGCCGATGTAACGGTTCTTGTTGAAGCCCTCGCGGTACTTGATGCCCAGCTTCTGCGCCATCTGCAGCGCACAGGTGCGGCTGGTATCGGGGATGGGGATGATCACGTCGATGTCGTGGTCGGGGTGCTCGCGCCTGAGCTTGTCGGCCAGCTTCTCGCCCATGCGCATGCGTGCGCGGTACACCGAGATGTTGTCGATGATGGAGTCCGGACGGGCGAAGTACACGTATTCGAAAATGCAGGGTGTGTGTCCCAGCGCCGGCACGCACTGGCTGCTGTGCAGCCGGCCCAGCTCGTCGATGAACACGGCCTCGCCCGGCGCCACGTCGCGCAACACCTCGAAGGAGAGCATCGACAGCGCCACGCTCTCGGAGGCCAGCATGTACTCCATGCCGCGTGCGGTGCGCCGCTGGCCCAGCACCAGCGGCCGGATGCCGTGCGGGTCGCGGAAGCCCAGCACGCCATGGCCAATGATCATTGCCACCACGGCATAGGCGCCGCGGCAGCGCCGGTACACGGCACTGAGCGCGGCGAAGATGTCGGCGGGAGTGGCGCGCAACCCGCCCACGCGCTGCAGCTCGGAGGCGAAGACATTGAGCAGCACCTCGGAGTCGGAGCGGGTGTTCAGGTGGCGCCGGTCTTCGCGCGCCAGCACCTGCGTGAGCTCCTGCGCATTGGTGAGGTTGCCGTTGTGTCCCAGGCAGATGCCATAAGGCGCATTCACGTAGAAGGGCTGCACCTCCGAGGCGCTGTCGCCACCAGCGGTGGGATAACGCACATGGGCGATGCCCAGGTTGCCCCGCAGGGACTCCATGCCCCGCTGGCTGAACACGTCGCGCACCAGGCCCTTGCCCAGCACCGAACACAGCTCGCCGCCATCGGCAGTCATGATGCCCGCGGCATCCTGCCCGCGGTGCTGCAGCACGGTCAGCGCGTCATAGAGCTGCTGGTTGACCGGTCCGCGTCCAACGATGCCTGCAATGCCACACATGCCTGTCTCCGCCGGTCAGCCCGGGTTTCGTGCCGCACGCGCAGGCAGGTGTTCACCCACCACCGCACGCAGCACAGAGGCCACCGGAGCCACGATCGGCACCAGTTTCGACCGCTGCCACCAGCTCTCGCCATCCAGCCTCACGGCCTGGGCCAATATGACGACAAAACCGGTGATTACAACCCCGCGCAGCAGGCCGAGCAGGAAGCCCAGCATTCGGTCGAGGCCGCTGAAGAGCGACAGCCGCACGAAGTGGTCCACGGCGAAGCCGATGACGGCGCCCACCACCAGCACGGCGACAAACACGATGGCGCGCCCGGCCCACAGGCCGTAGGGCTCGCGCTCCAGCACGCCACCCAGATGGGGTACGAGCGAGGGTCCCAGACGCCACGCCAGCCAGATGGCGAGTATCCAGGTGATGAGCGAGCAGACTTCCTTGAGGAATCCCCGCACCAGGCCGGCGACAGCGGAGAGCAGGATGATGGCGAGGAGGATGTAGTCGAGCGTGACCATCGGCGGGCCGGCGACCGTTGATCACACAATTCTACACTGTACGCACGACAGGACGCCTAAGAGACACCCCTAAACAGCGAAGTGCGCACACTCAGGGCGCGACCAGCGTTCCCTGTTGCCCGGCGGCCGCCAGACGCGTGCGCAGGCCGGTGGCGGCATTGCGGTCTGCCTCCGGACCGGCCCGGACCCGGTGCAGTTCCTTGCCACCGGACTTCACGGCGGATACTTCGACGCTGAAGCCCTTGCCACGCAGTTCGCGCGCCAGGCGCTGGGCGTTGTCGGCGGAAGAGAAGCTGCCCAGCTGCACCCACCACTTTCCGGCGGGCTTCGCCGGCGCAGCGGCCGGTGATTGGCTCGGGGCTGCGGCCTTCGCGGGTGCGGCAGGCGCCGCCTGGCGGTTCGCCGTTGTGGCGGGCGGTGCGACCGTGACAGGTGCTGCATCGGGCAGAGACTGTCGCTCCGCTGGCGGGGATGCTGGCTGCTGCACGACTGCCGGTGTCGGCTGTGCGGCGGGCGCTGGTTCGGGCGCCACGGTTTTCACCGGCGCGGTGACAGGTGGCGGCACTGCCTGCGCGATGGCTTCGGATTGTTCCCGTGCCGCGCTGGCCGCCAGCTCCTGCTGGCGCGCGGCGCCGCTGCTCGCGCCGGGATTGATGGCCAGCTCATAGGTCGCCAATGGCGGACCCGCATCTGCCACCGCACCTGCGCCCGCCTTTGCGGCGGCGTTCTCGCCGGGCCCGGAGAGCAGTTCCGGCACGGCGATCGCCAGCGCGGCCACCAGGATGACCGCGCCCGTGAGTCGTTCTTTGCTGGCCCCTTCCACCGGACGGAGTATAGACGTCGTCAGTGCAGGCCGAGCAGTGCCAGTGCGGGTGCGACGGTCAGGAACGACCCGCAGACCACAATGCGATCGCCTGGCCGCGCCACTGCGGCGGCGGCGTGCATGCCAGCAGCGATGTCTTCGGCCTGCGTGGCGGCGCCGAACACCGGCGAACGCGCCGCCAGCGCCGCCGCGGTCAGGCCGCGGGGCGCAGCGATGCCGCACAGGAACCAGTGGTCCACCACGGGCTGCAGTGCCGTGGCGACGGCGGCGACATCCTTGTCGCCCAGGATGCCGGCCACACACAGCGTGCGTCCGGTGCAGGGACGCGCCGCCAGGTTCGCAGCCAGCGTGCGCGCGGCAGGCTCGTTGTGGGCTACATCGAGGATCCATTCGACCCGCCCGGGCACGATCTGGAACCTGCCCGGCAGCGCGAGCTGGCGCAGCGCACGCTCCACCTGTGGCTTACGGGCCGCATCCAGCACACCCATCTGCTGCAGCGTGGCCAGCGCCGATGCGGCGTTGGCGAACTGGCTGGCACCAGGGAGTGCAGGCCGCGGCAGGTCCTGCAATTCGAACGCGCCGGCAGAGAAGCTCCACTGGCCGCCGTCGGCGGCGACCTGCCAATGATAGTCGCGTCCGGCCACCAGGGCACGTGCACCGATGCGCCGCGCTTCGGCTTCCACGGCCGGCGTCATCGCCGGGTCCGCGATGACCGCGATACGCCCGGCACGGAATACGCCCGCCTTCTCCCTTCCAATGCCGTCGATGTCAGTCCCCAGCCAGTCCGCGTGGTCCAGGCCGATGGAGCAGACGATGGCTGCTTCCGCGTCCACGATGTTCACCGCGTCGAGCCGGCCGCCCAGCCCTACCTCCAGCACCGCGAACTCGACGCTCCGCGCGCGGAATACCTCCAGCGCGGCCAGCGCGTTGAATTCGAAGAAAGTGAGCGTGATGTCGCCACGCGCCGCCTCGATGGCCTCGAACGCAGCGACCAGCTCGGCATCGGAACATTCCGCACCATCAACGCGGATGCGCTCGTTGTAACGCAGCAGGTGCGGGGAGGTGAAACTGCCGACGCGGCGGCCCAGGCAGCGCAGCAGTGAAGCCAGGCATTCGACTGTGGAGCCCTTGCCGTTCGTGCCCGCCACAATGATCGTGCGTGCTGCCACGGGCAGCAGCCCCATGCGCAGCGCCACTGCGCGCACACGCTCCAGCGTCAGGTCGATGCCCGTGCCGTGCACGGTTTCCTGGACGCGCAGCCAGTCTTCGAGGCTGCGGGTTGCGGTCATGCCGGATCCCGGATCAGGCTTCGGCGACGGGCACGGCAGCCGGCAGGGCCGGCCTGCCGGCCAGCATGCGCAGCAGTCGTGCGATGCCGTCGCGCTGGTCACGGCGATCCATGATCAGGTCGATGGCGCCCTTCTCGAGCAGGAATTCGCTGCGCTGGAATCCCTCCGGCAGGGTCTCGCGCACGGTCTGTGCGATCACGCGTGGTCCGGCGAAACCGATCAGCGCACGCGGCTCGCCGATGTTGATGTCGCCCAGCATGGCCAGGCTTGCGGACACACCGCCGGTGGTCGGATCGGTGAGCACCGAGATGTAGGGCAGCTTCGCCGCGGCCAGCCGCGCAAGTGCGGCGCTGGTCTTGGCCATCTGCATCAGCGACAGCAGGGCCTCCTGCATGCGCGCGCCGCCCGTGGCCGAGAAGCAAACCAGCGACGCACGGTCCGCAATCGCACGCATGGCGGCGCGGTGGAAGCGCTCGCCCACTACTGATCCCATCGAGCCGCCGAGGAAGGCAAACTCGAAGGCACAGGCCACGATGGGCTCGCCATGCAGCCGCCCGGCCAGTGCCACCAGCGCATCGCGCTCATTGGTGGATTTCTGCGCGGCGGCGAGCCGGTCCTTGTATTTCTTGCTGTCCTTGAACTTCAGCGGATCCTCGGGCGAAACGCTGGCGCCGATCTCCACGCCGGTGTCCGGATCCAGGAAGCGCGTCAGCCGCTCGCGCGCATGCATGCGCATGTGGTGGCTGCACTTGGGGCAGACGTGCAGGTTGCGCTCCAGCTCCGCGCGGTACAGCACCGCGTCGCAGGCCGGGCACTTGCTCCACAGGCCCTCGGGCACGGAACGCACGCGGCGCTCGGTCTTGATGCGCGAGGGAACGATCTTTTCGAACCAGGACATGCCTACCCCAGAAGGTCGGCCGGACAGCCGGCCGGGTCCGGAATGATATCGGAATCGCCGGGCAGTCCGAATACCGGTGGATAGTGCACGCGCCAGAAATACAGGCCCGCGGCAGGGGCCGTTGCGGGAGCGACACGGCGGTCGCGCGCGGCCAACACTTCAGCGGCGAACTGCGGCGGCGCTGCGCCCTGTCCGATGTGGATGAGCAGGCCGGCGATGTTGCGCACCATGTGGTGCAGGAAAGCATTGGCGGTGACTTCCAGCAGCACGAACTCACCGCTTCGCTCCACGCGCAGCGCGGTGAGGTTGCGCACCGGCGAGCGCGCCTGGCATTCCGCAGCACGGAAGGTGCTGAAATCATGGCTGCCGAGCAGGTGGCGCGCAGCCTCGCGCATGGGTGCGATATCCAGTGGGCGGTAGTGGAAGGCCACCCTGCCCGCCGTCAGTGCGCCGCGTGCACCGCGATTCAGGATGCAGTAGCGATAGGTGCGCGCCAGCGCGCTGAAGCGCGCGTGGAAATGCGTTGGCACTTCGCGCACCCAGCGCAGCGCGACCGTTGGCGGCAGCGCGCTGTTGGTCCCGAGCAGCAACGCACGTTCGCTGCGCGTCGCTTCCGTATCAAAGTGCGCCACCTGGCCGCGTGCGTGCACGCCCGTGTCGGTGCGGCCCGCGGCGGTGAGATTCACACCATGGTCACAGACGCGGCCGATGGCCTGCTGCAGGGCTTGCTGCACTGAAGGCGCTTCGACCTGCTGCTGCCAGCCGGCGAAGGCGCCGCCGTCGTACTCGATGCCGACGGCGATCCTGGCCATGAGCGCGCGGTATCAGCCGGGGATGGAATCGAGCAGGCGCTGGGCTTCCTGGCGCTGGCTTTCCGAGCCTTCCTGCAGCACCTCGTTGAGGATGCTGCGGGCGCCATCCGGATCACCCATGTCCATGTAGGCGCGGGCCAGGTCGAGCTTGGTGCCGACCTCGCTCATCGTGACCGGCTCGAGCTCCTTCGGCGCCTGATCCACGATGGTGGAATCGAGTACGCCCGGGTCGAAGCTCTGTGTGCTCTGCCAGTCGTCCGCCGGTTTCCCTGGAGCCCCGACATCCAGATCGAGGTCAGAGGCGCCCACGTCGAGCATGGGAGCCAGGCTGGTGTCACCTGCACCCAGGTCCATGTCGAGACCCGTGGAGCCGTCGCCCAGGTCCAGGTCGGTGATGGGCAGCATCTCGGTGCGCTGGCTGGCATCGGCGCTGGCCAGCAGCTCGCGCGAGGTCTCGTCCATGCCCGCCACGAGGGTGGGTGCGTCGGCGGGTGCTTCGCCAGCGTCTGGCGGCGCCATGCCCGTGCCGGTGGCCTCGAGCTTGCCGAGATCCAGCCCCAGGTCATCCAGCGCCAGCTCGGCGGTCTGGTCGGGCGAACCGGTATAGGGAGCGTGCGCGTCGATCTTGCCGGCCAGCGTGTTCTCGATGTCGAGTGCGGGCTGCTCGATGGTGGGCGCGTTGATGGCGTCGAGCCCTGGCTGCGCCATCTGGCGCGTGGTGGCCGTGGGGGCCTGGTCGTCCGGGCCGCGCAGGTCATCGAACATGAAGTCGAGGCCGCCCTCGGAATCGAGCGGCCGCAGCGAGGAGTCGGTGCTGCCGCCGAGGTTCAGGTCGATGCCGGTGTCGCCGGTATCGGTGCCGCTCTCGGGCAGGTTGAAGTCGACCAGGTTCTGGCCGCCTTCGAGGTTGAGGTCGACGGAAGTCTGTGCGCCCAGCTGCGACTGGTGGAAGAGCACGTCCTCGGGGGCAAGCTGCTTGCCCATGATGACGACCTTCTCCCACTCGCCCGGCGGACCGCTGCTGCGCGACTGCGACAGCTCGCGCGCGGTCTGCAGGAACTGCTCCTTGTTGCCCCAGACGAAATAGACTTCAAGCAGCTTCAGCTTCAGGTCGCGGCGTTCCGGCTCGCGCTTCAGCGCGGCCTTCACCAGGTCGGCGGCCTGGTCATAGAGACCATAGGCCATGTGGAAATCGGCCTCGGCCAGGGGATCGCCCTGCTCCAGCGCCATGGTACCCATCGTGGCCGCGGAGCTGCCCTCGTCCAGATCGACGGTGCGGGTTTCGCGGCGCGCGGGGCGCTCGTGCTGTCCCGTGCCCTCCTCGACCAGGATGTCGGTGTCGCGCGCATCGGCGGGCTTGCGCAGCGGGAAGGTGTCGGAAGAGGAGTCGCGCTGACCTGGCAGCACGAAGTCGTCGAAAGATGGTGTGGCCGGTGCGAAGGTGGCAGCGGCCGCGCTGCGGCGACGCCGTGCCATCAGGGCGAGCAGCGCAAGCACCAGCACCAGGGCGCCTGCCGCGTATACCCAGTAGGCCTTCAGCGTATCGAGCAGGCCGGGTGCCTCTTCGGCAGGCGGCGCAGGCGGTGCCGGACTGGCCTCGGCGGGTGCCGGCTCGGCCGGCGTGGCCGCAGTGTCTTGTGCATCATCGCCGGCATCGGCGGTGATGTCGGCAGCATCCGGAGCCGTCTCGACAGGCGCGGGTTCGGCCGGCGTGGCAGGCGTCTGTCCGCGCTGCAGGTTGGCGAGTTCCGGGCTGTCGATGGCCAGCGGACGATCGGACGCAGGGGCGGGTGTGGTGCCCGCACCAGCGCCGGCGCCCTCTCCGGGCTGGCCCGTGCCGGCCGGCTCACTCGGCGGCACCAGCCGCAGGCGGGCATCTTCGCCGCCGGCAGGCTGCTGCACGGAAGCCTGCCAGCTGGCCATCTGGCTGCGCACTTCGGCGCTCGCCTCGGCGCGGTCGATGGCGGTCACGGCGCTGCTATCAGGCAGGTCGAGTCGGGCACCGGCACGCAGCTGGTTGATGTTTCCACCGAAAGCCGCGGGGTTGGCCCGATATACGGCCACCATGGCGCGCGTACGGTCCTGCTCGCCGTATTCACGCGTGACGATGTTCGACAGCGTGTCGCCGCGCTGTACGGTGTAGCCGCCGCCACCGCCTGCCGGGGCGGGCTGGACGGGCGCGGGCGCGGGACGCGGCGGAGCCTGCACGGGTGGGGGAGCCACCGGCGCGGGTGCCGGTGCCGGGCGCACATTGTTGCCGCTGTCGCCCACTACGGGCGCCGCCACCGGCGGGGCCGGCGAGGTTGCGGCCTGGAAGGCAGGCGGATCGAGCAGCAGCGTGTATTCCTTCAGCAGGCGGGTGCCGCTGCCACGCAGGTCGATCAGCACCACCAGGAAGGGCTCGACGACCGGCTGGCTGGAGGTCAGCCGGACGACATTGCGGCCGTCGCGCAGGCGCTCGGTGTTGAGCTGGATGGCGCTCAAAAAGCCCGGATATTCAAGGCCATGGCGGACAAAGTCGTCGCGCGAGGCCAGCGTGACCTGCATGGAGGCCAGCTCGTCGGGCGTGGCGAAGAGTTCGATTTCCGCGTTGAGCGGGGCATTGAGGAAGGACCTGACGGTCTCATCTCCCAGGCCAAGGGCCTGTGAAATGCCAGGCACTGCTGCCAGCAGTGCCGCCGCGCTCACCAGTCTAAAACGCATCAGGACTCCCCGAGAGACCCATCAATTACGAATCCTGACGGAAAACATATGCTTGGATTCGTCTTCCCGCGTTGACGCAAGTCACACGAATATAACTTAACGCAACAGATAGTCGCGAACCAGTATTTCGGCGATCTGCACGCTATTGGTGGCGGCACCCTTGCGCACGTTGTCGGACACCACCCACAGGTCCAGTCCGCGCTCATGCGAGATGTCCTCGCGGATGCGGCCGACGTAGACGGAGTCGTTGCCAACAGCCTCGGTGGCGGCGGTGGGATAACCACCGGGCACGCGCTCATCCAGCACCGTGACGCCGGGCGCCTTGCGCAGCAGTTCGGTGGCCTCGGCCGCGGTGAGCTTGCGCCGCGTCTCGATGTGCACCGCCTCGGAATGCCCGAAGAACACCGGCACGCGCACGCAGGTGGGATTCACCACGATGGACTTGTCGAGGATCTTCTGGGTCTCCCAGAACATCTTCATTTCTTCCTTCGTGTAGCCGTTGTCCTGGAACTTGTCGATCTGCGGCACCACGTTGAAGGCGATGCGCTTGGCGATCACCTTTGCTTCGGTGGTACGGCCGTTGAGCAGGTCGCCGGTCTGTTGCGCCAGCTCATCCACGGCTTCCTTGCCCGCGCCGGACACCGACTGGTAGGTGCACACGTTGATGCGCGTGATGCCGGCTGCATCGTGCAGCGGCTTCAGCGCCACCAGCATCTGGATGGTCGAGCAGTTCGGGTTGGCGATGATGCCGCGGTTCTTGTATTGCGCGATGGCCTCGGGGTTGACCTCGGGCACCACCAGCGGGATGTCATCGTCGTAGCGGAACTGCGAGGTGTTGTCGATCACCACGCAGCCGGCCGCGCCAGCGATGGGCGCGTACTTGGCCGACACTTCTGCGCCAGCGGAGAACAGGCCGATGTCGGCGCGCGAGAAGTCGAAGGTCTCCACGTCGAGCACGGGGTAGGTTTTGCCCTTCAGCTGCACCGTCTTGCCCAGCGAGCGGTTGCTCGCCAGCGGAAACAGTTCGCTGACCGGGAAATCGCGTTCCTCGAGAACGCTGATCATCGTGTCGCCGACGAGGCCGGTGGCCCCGAGCACGGCTACTCTCCAACCCTTGCTCATCATGACCCTCTGTTGAAGTGGAAAATGTCAGATCGCAGGTGTGGATGATCGCACATCCGCGTTCTGCGCCCTGTGCCGCAGGTAGTGGTCCAGCAGCACGATGGCCAGCATGGCCTCGGCGATGGGCGTGGCGCGCAGGCCCACGCAGGGATCGTGGCGGCCAGTGGTCACCACGTCGACGGGATTGCCGCCCAGGTCAATCGTCTTGCCCGGCACCTGGATGCTGGAGGTGGGCTTCAGCGTGGCGTGCGCGATGATGTCCTGGCCGGTGGAGATGCCACCGAGGATGCCGCCGGCGTGGTTGGAGGCAAAGCCTGCCGGAGTCAGCTCATCGCGGTGCCGGCTGCCTCGCTGCGCTGCAACAGCGACGCCGTCGCCGATCTCCACCGCCTTCACGGCGTTGATGCTCATCAGCGCATGGGCAATGTCGGCGTCGAGCCGGTCGAACACCGGTTCGCCAAGGCCCGTGGGCACGCCTTGCGCCACCACGGTGAGCTTCGCACCCACCGAATCGCCGTCGCTGCGCAGCTTCCAGATCAGATCCTCGAGCTCCTTCACGCGTGAGGGATCGGGACAGAAAAAGGGATTGTCGTAGGCGGCTTCGGGATCCACCGGATCCAGGTGCAGGTCGCCCACCTGGCTTACGTAACCGTGGATGCGCACGCCGAGGCGCGTGGCCAGGTACTTGCGCGCGATCGCTCCGGCGGCTACGCGCATCACTGTCTCGCGCGCGGAGGAGCGCCCGCCACCACGGTAGTCGCGCAGGCCGTACTTCTGCTGGTAGGTGTAGTCGGCGTGGCCCGGACGGAAGCGGTCCTTGATCTTCTCGTAGTCGCGCGAGCGCTGGTCGGTGTTCTCGATCAGCAGGCCGATGGGCGTGCCGGTGGTGACGCCCTCGAACACGCCAGACAGGATGCGCACCTGGTCCGGCTCCTTGCGCTGGCTGGTGAACTGCGAGGTGCCGGTGCGGCGGCGCTCGATGTCGGCCATCAGCTCGTCTTCGGTGATGGGCAGTCCCGGTGGGCAACCATCCACGATGGCGCCCAGTGCCGGGCCGTGGCTCTCGCCGAAAGTGCTCACCACGAAGGACTTGCCGAAGCTGTTGCCGCTCACCTTGCCACCTTGCGCAACTGCGCGGCTGTCAGCAGGAACACGCCGCCGCCACCACGCTCGAATGCCAGCCACACGAAGGGCACCTTCGGGAACGCGCGGCGCACGCGCGTCTCGGTATTGCCCACTTCAACCACCAGCACGCCCTGGTCGGTGAGATGGCGGGCGGCTTCGCGCAGCAGCCTGCGCACCGCATCCATGCCATCGCGTCCCGAGCGCAGCGCCCCTGCAGGCTCATGCGCGTATTCCGGCGGCAGACCGTTGAATTCCGCCGTTCCCACATAGGGCGGATTGCTCACGATGATATCGTAGCGCTGCCCCTTCAGTGGGCTGAAAAAGTCGCCCTGCAGCAGCCGCACGCGGCGGCCCAACTTCAGGCCGGCACGGTTGATGCGCGCCACCTGCAGCGCGGCGGCATCGATGTCCACTGCATCGACGAGCGCGTCGGGAAAGTACGCCGCCGAGGCCAGCGCGATGCAGCCGGAACCGGTGCCCAGGTCGAGGATGCGCCGTACGCCTTCCGGCCGTACCCAGGGCGAGAAGCGTCGCTCGATCAGCTCGGCGATGGGAGAACGCGGCACGAGCACGCGGCTGTCGATGTAAAACGGCAGCCCGGCCCACCAGCACAGGTTGGTGAGGTACACGGCCGGGATGCGCTCTTTGATGCGGCGCCTGAGCAGCTCATCGAAACGTTTCACCGTGCGTGCCGATGCCGGCCGCCGCAGGTCGCGCGCATCCAGCGGTCGTGCCATGCCCCTGGCATGCGCCAGCAGGGCGGCTGCGTCGTCAACGGCGCGTTCGGTGCCATGGCCATATTCCAGCCGCGCACGCGCCAGTCGCGCAGTGCCGCGCTTGAGCAGGTCTGCCGTGGTGAGGCCGTCGACATCGGGAGCGGCACGCCGCCTGTGGGATAATCGATTCATGACGCGAAAATGCTCCACGCTTCTTTTCATCGCGCTGCCCATGATCCTGGCCGCGGCGGCGGCAGGCTACATGGTTTCAAGGCAGCTTGCCCGGGCGGTGCCGCAGCTGGCCAGCGGCAGCGCCCTGCCCCAGCCGCGCCAGCTGCCGCAGTTCGCACTCACCAGCCACGATGGTGCGCCTTTCGGCAAGGCGCAGCTGGCGGGCAAGCCTTCCCTGCTGTTCTTCGGTTTCACGCATTGCCCGGATGTCTGTCCCACCACGCTGGCGCAGATGGCGCAGCTGCGTCGTGACCCGAAACTGGCCGGACTGCGCCTGGTATTCGTCACGGTAGACCCCGCGCGCGATGATGCGCAGGCCCTGCGCCAGTACGTGAATGCCTTCGGGGAGGGATTCACTGGCGTGCGCGGTGAGGAGGCGGCGCTGCAACCGCTGCTGCAGGGACTGATGGTGGCCCATTCCACACAGCCCTTGCCGGGTGGCGGCTACACCGTGGACCACTCCTCTGCGCTGTACTACCTGAATGCGCGCGGTGACTGGAGCGCGGCGTTCACGCCGCCCTTTGACCCCAGGCTGCTCGCCCAGGACATCTCCACCCTGCTGGCCAGCGGCTACTGATGCTCTCCAACCTCAACATCCTGTTGCAGTACGTGCTGCCGCACCATGCGATCTCGCGCCTGGTCGGCTGGTTGACGCGCATCCGCTGGCGCCCCTTCAAGAACGCCTTCACCAGGCTGTTCGTGGCCGGCTTCAAGCCGGATCTCTCGGACGCAGAGCAGCCCGACCCCTATGCCTACCAACACTTCAACGCCTTCTTCACCCGCGCGCTGAAAGCCGGTGCACGTCCACTGGCCGGCGATGCCCGCACGCTGGTGAGCCCGGTGGATGGCACCATGAGCCAGTGCGGCCCGCTCGACCGCAACCAGGTGCTGCAGGCGAAGGGAAGGCATTACACCATCGAGGCCCTGTTGGCCGGTGCGGCCGGCCTGTGGGCACCGCGTTTCGCCGGCGGCTGCTTCGCCACCATCTATCTTGCGCCCTACAACTACCACCGCATCCACATGCCCGCCGACGGCACGCTGCGCGAGATCTGGTACGTGCCCGGCCGCCTGTTCAGCGTGAACAACACCGCCGCGCGCATGGTGCAGGCGGTGTTCGCGCGCAATGAACGCCTGGTGCTGCTGTTCGAGGGACCCGCCGGTCCCTTCGCGGTGATCTTCGTGGGCGCCCTGAACGTGGGCAGCATGGCCACGGTATGGCATGGGGATGTCACACCGCGCCGCCCGCGCGTGGTCACGGCGCTGCCGCTGCCCCCGGAATCCGACCGCTTCCGCGCCCGTGGCGAGGAAGTCGGCCGCTTCAACATGGGATCAACCGTCGTGCTGCTCTTCGGGCCGCAGCTGGTGGAGCTGGAAAAAATCGCGCCGGGCGCCACGATGCGCCTGGGGCAGCGGCTCGGCCGCCTTTCCACGTGAGCATGCAGTGGCGGCCGGGCGCTGGCGTGGAGACGCTGCGCCGTCGTGCCGCGCTGCTGGAAACCGCCCGCACGTTCTTCCGCGAACGCGGCGTGATGGAGGTTGAGACACCGGTGGTGCTCAGCCACACGGTCACCGATGTGCAGATCGACTCGCTGCGCCTGGACGCGGCATCAGGCGGGCGCTGGCTGCAGACCTCCCCCGAATATCCGATGAAGCGCCTGCTGGCCGCCGGCAGTGGCGACATCTTCCAGGTCTGCCGCGTGTTCCGCGCCGGCGAGCACAGCCGCCTGCACAACCCGGAATTCACGATGATCGAGTGGTACCGGCTGGGCATGGACCTGTCGCAGGTGATGGACGAAACCGCGGCGCTGGCAGCGCGGCTGCTCGAAGCCGGCGGCAATCCCACCCGTCCGGTCGGGCAAGTTGGCTACGCCGAGGCGTTCGAGCGGGTACTGGACTGCGATCCCCTCACCGCGCCGCAGGCCCGGCTTGCGGCGCTGGCCACCCGGCACGGGCTGGTGGAATCCAGCATCGGCACCGCCACGCGCGACGAGCTGCTGGAATTCCTCGTCGCCACGCAGGTCGGCCCCACCCTGGGCCGCGGGCAGCTCACCTGCCTGCATCACTTTCCGGCTTCGCAGGCGGCGCTGGCGCAGCTGGATGCCGTCGATCCACGCACGGCGCTGCGCTTCGAGCTGTACGCCGAAGGGGTGGAACTGGCCAATGGTTACGTGGAACTCGCCAACGGCAGCGAGCAGCGCCGGCGTTTCATGGTGGACCAGGCCGAACGCCGCCGGCGGGGACTTGTCGAGCCGGCGATGGATGAACGGCTGATCGGGGCACTGGAGGCCGGCCTGCCTCCCTGCGCCGGCGTCGCCCTGGGGTTCGATCGCACGGCGATGCTGGCCCTGGGGGCGGGCAGCATCGCCGAGGTGATGGCCTTCGACTGGGATCTGGCCTGAACCGACCAGGGAGCGCCGCCGGACTGGCGGAGCTTGCCGCCACCCAGCAGCCTACTTGGCGCGCGAAATGTACTCGCCGGTGCGGGTGTCGATCTTCAGCACCTCGCCCTCGTTGATGAACAGCGGCACACGCACCACCGCGCCGGTCTCCAGCTTGGCGGGCTTCTGGCCGCCGGTGGCCGTGTCGCCGCGTACGCCTGGATCGGTCTCGACCACCTTCAGGTCGATGTGTGCCGGCGGCATGACCACCAGCGGCTGGCCATTCCACAGCGTGACGATGCAGGTGATGCCGTCTTTCAGCCACTTGGCATTGTCGCCCACCGCGGCGGCGCCGGCGGTGTACTGCTCGAAGCTGTCGGGCACCATGAAGTGCCAGAAGTCGCCGTCGGAGTAGAGGTACTGCATGTCGGTGTCGACGACGTCGGCGGCGTCGACCGAGTCGCCGCTCTTCCAGGTCTTCTCGATGGTGCGGCCGGTCTTCAGGTTGCGCACCCGCACGCGGTTGAAAGCCTGGCCCTTGCCCGGCTTGACCATCTCGTTCTCGACGATTGAATAGGGCTCGCCGTCGATGAGGATCTTCAGCCCGGACTTGAATTCATTGGTGCTATAGCTGGCCATGAGTCTCTCTGGTTAAATGCGCACCGCATGAATAGCGGGCGGCGAATGATAGCGGCAGACGCGGACGCCCGCCAAACCGGGGCTGCGGCCACCACGCATGAAACGGCCGCTGTGCCGGCCTGGCAGCAGCAGCTGGCCTCGGCGGTTCGTGATCCGCTGGAACTGCTGGCCCTGCTCGACCTGGCGCCATCCGACCTGGGTCCCGGGGTGACGGCTGAAAGCCTGGTGGCCGCGACACGTTCCTTCCCGCTGCGCGTGCCGCGCGGCTTCATCGGCCGCATGCGGCGCGGCGATGCCCGCGATCCGCTGCTGCGCCAGGTGCTGGCGCTGCCGGATGAGCTGGCGGCAGTGGATGGCTACTCCTCCGATCCGCTCGAGGAATCCCGGGTACGCGATGCACCGGGCCTGCTGCAGAAATATGCCGGCCGCGCCCTGCTTGTCACCACGGGCGCCTGTGCCGTGCACTGCCGCTACTGCTTCCGTCGCCATTACGACTATGGCGCCGACCAGGAGGAAGGCCAGCCGCGCTGGAACCCTGCCCTGGAACACCTGGCCGCCGATCCCGCGACAGGGGAAGTGATCCTCTCCGGCGGCGACCCGCTGTCGCTGGGCAATGCACGGCTGGGTTCGCTGCTGGCGAAGCTGGCGGCCCTGCCCCACCTGAAGCGCCTGCGGCTGCACACGCGCACGCCAGTGGTGCTGCCGGAACGTGTGGATGCGGGATTGCTGGCACTGCTCGCGCCGTGGCGCGAACGGCTGGTCATCGTGGTACACGCCAACCATGCCGCGGAGATCGACGCGACGGTGGCAGCGGCGCTGCGCGCCCTGGCGGCAAATGCCGCCGCCGTATTGAACCAGTCGGTGCTGCTGGCAGGGGTGAACGATGACAGCAGCGCCCTCGCGGCCTTGTCCGAGCGCCTGTTTGCGGCCGGCGTGCTGCCGTACTACCTGCACCAGCTGGATCGCGTGCAGGGCGCCGCGCATTTTGCCGTGGACGACGCAACGGCCCTGCGCCTGCATGCCGGGCTGATCGCGCGCCTGCCGGGCTACCTGGTGCCGCGACTCGTACGCGAGCTGCCGGGAGAGCCCGGAAAGACGCCGTTGGCGACGCTTGTCGCAGCGCAGCGCAATCAGGCACTGCCGGACTTGCCGACTGTGCCGGGGTTCACATAACCCACTGCACGCCGCACGGCACTATTATCGGGGCCAGCCCGAGGTAGTGCCTTTGTCCGATTCCGCCGCCGTTCCCCTCATCGTCGTCAGCAGTGCCCGCGATCCGGTGGAGGCGGTCAATGTGCTGCTTCGCCGGCAGGGCATTGCCGCGCACTGCAGCTGGATCGCCGCCCTCAATGACCTGCCCGACGCACTGGCGCAGTCCGGCGCGCAGATGCTGCTGTGCGTGCCCGCGGATCCGGTCAGCGTGGCGGCCGTGGCGGAGGCCGCCGCCAGCAGCGGCGTGCCACTGCTGGCCATCCGCCCGGCCATCACCGAGGAGCTGCTCGAGGCAGACCTGGCCGCCGGTGCGCGCGACACCATCAACCTCGGCCAGCCGAAGCGCGCCTACCAGGTGATCGCGCGCGAGCTGCAGGCCTGGCGCCTGCAGTGCGCCTTCAATGAAATGCAGGATGCGGTGAAGGAGTCGCGCAAGCAGCTGGACTCCGTGCTCACCCGCTCCAATGACGCCATCATCGACGTGCAGGAAGGCATCCTGGTGGAGGCCAATGCTGCCTGGCTGGAACTCACGGGCATGGACGATGCCGAGGCGGTGGTCGGCCAGCCGGTGATGGATGTGTTCGACAAGGCCAGCCACATCGCCCTCAAGGGCGCACTTACGGCGTGCCTGAAGGGCCAGTGGAAGGACCACGCGCTGCTGGCTACGGCACGCACTGGCAGCGGCAGCACCGTAGCGGTGGAGTTGCTGCTGACGCTGGGTGAGCGGGATGGCGAGCCCTGCGTGCGCATCATGGTGCCGATCCGCAAGAGTGGAGCCGCCCCCGCGCCTGCAGTCACGCAGGCGCCCCCTGGGGCATCCCCGTCACCTGCAGTACCAGCTCCTGCCCCACCCGCACCGGTGCCGGACGCCGTCCCAGTGGCGCCAGGGCCCGGCCCCGCGGCAACGCTCGGGGCCACACCGCCGCTCGTGGCCCCGCTCGAGTCGAGCATCACGCCTGCACAGCTGGATGACCGGGCGCGCGAATACGACGCTGTATGGGTGAAGCACATCCAGGCCGCGCTGCTGGAGAACCGCTTCCGCCTGGTGCAGCAGCCCATCACCAACCTGGGCGGTGGCGTGCCCATGTTCGACCTGCTGATCCGCATGCTGGATCGCAGCCGCCGGGAAATCCTGCCGAATGAATTCCTCCCCGCGGCCGAGCGCAACGAGCTGATGGCGCCCATCGACCGCTGGGTGATCAGCGCCGCCGCGCGCTTTGCGGCCGAATCGAAGGCCGGCTGCCTGTTCGTGCGCCTGTCACGCCAGAGCGCCATCGACGACGAGCTGCCCCGCTGGCTGGGCGCACAGCTGGCCGCAGTGAAGCTGGACCCGAAGCAGCTGTGCCTGACGGTCACTGAAGCCGTCGCCACCAACAACCGCGCTCGTGTGCGCAAGCAGGCGCAGGTGATCAAGGCCATGGGCGCCCGCTTCGCGCTGGAGCACTTCGGTATCGGGCCCGACCCCCTGTCGCTGCTGGGCGCGATGCCAATGGATTTCATCAAGATCGACGGCGGGCTGATCCAGGGCGTGAAGAGCGACACGCTGGTGCAGTCGAAGGTCGAGGCGCTGGTGGAGGCCGCGCACGAGCGCGGCATCGAGACGATTGCCGCCAACGTGGAGGATGCCAACACCATGGCGGTGCTCTGGCAGCTGGGCGTGCAGCACCTGGAAGGATTCCTGATCCAGGCGCCGGAAGAGATCGTGATGGCGGAGCGGGCCTGACCGCGGCCCGCATCCACGTCGCTGGCTCAGTCGGCAGCGACTTCCAGCCGGTCCACCTTGCGGTAGTTGCGCGACAGCACCGCGCCGCGCTGCGCACGCTCGCCGCGGTGGCTTTCAAGGTCCTTCCACGACAGCGTCATGCTGCGCTCACCGCACCAGACGATGAGTTTCTGGCCGGGATTGAGCGTAGCCAGTGCCACCAGCTTCTCCGGTTCCGCCCCTTTGCCGGTGGGCGCGCCGAAGATGCGGTTGCCCTTGCCGCGCGCCATTTCGGGCAGCTCCTTCGCGGGGAACACCAGCAGCCGCCCATCGCCGAACACGGCTGCGATCACCGCGTCCGGGCCCGCAAGCGGCACCGGACACAGCACCCCGGCCCCATCTGAGAGATTGAGCACCGCCTTGCCGGCACGCACCCTTGAGTGCAGGTCTTCCAGCTTCGCGATGAAACCGTAACCCGCATCGCTGGCCAGCAGCCACTTGTCCTGCGGATCGCCAATGGCGACGCCGGCGAACTTCGCGCCATCCGGCGGATCGAGCCGGCCGGACAGCGGCTCGCCCTGCCCACGCGCGGAGGGCAGCGAGTGCGCCGGCAGGCTGTACGCCCGGCCCGTGCTGTCGAGGAATACGGCCAGCTGCGTGCTGCGCCCGCGCGCCACGGCCAGCAAACCATCGCCGGTCTTGTACGACAGCGTGCGCGGATCGATCTCGTGGCCCTTGGCCGCGCGCACGAACCCGCCGGTGGAAAGCACTACCGTCACCGGCTCGTTGGCCACCAGGTCGGTTTCCTCCATGGCCTGCGCGGCCTCGCGCTCCACCAGCTTCGAGCGGCGGGCGTCGCCGAATTCCTCCGCATCGGCCGTGAGCTCCTCGCGCACCAGCTTGTGCAGCTTCGCCTTGCTCTTCAGCAGCGCCTCGAGCTCATCGCGCTCGTCGGAGAGCTCCTTCTGCTCCTCGCGGATCTTCATCTCCTCGAGCTTTGCCAGGTGGCGCAGCTTGGTCTCGAGGATCATCTCCGCCTGCTCTTCGCTGAGCTTGAAGCGCGCCATCAGCTTCGGCTTCGGCTCATCCTCGCGGCGGATGATGCGGATCACCTCATCGAGGTTCAGGTAGACGATCAGCAGGCCTTCCAGCAGGTGCAGCCGGCGGTTGACCTTCTCGAGGCGGTGCGTGAGGCGCCGCTTCACCGTGCCGATGCGGAACTCCAGCCAGCGCGACAGCAACGTCTTCAGGCCCATCACCTTCGGACGGCCGTCCAGGTCGATGACGTTGAGGTTGACGCGGTAGCTGCGCTCCAGGTCCGTGGTGGCAAAAAGATGCGTCATCAGCTGCGCGAGGTCCACACGGCTGGAGCGCGGCACGATCACGATGCGCACCGGGTTCTCGTGGTCCGACTCGTCGCGGATGTCCTCCACCATCGGCAGCTTCTTGTCGCGCACCTGCTGCGCGATCTGCTCCTGCAGCTTGCTGCCGGAGACCTGGTGCGGCAGCGTGGTGATGACCACATTGCCGGTCTCCTCGTCCTTCTCCCAGGTGGCGCGGGCGCGGTAGCTGCCGGAACCCTTCTCGTAGAACTCCAGCAGCTCCGCGCGCGGCGAGACGATCTCGGCACCCGTGGGAAGGTCCGGGCCCTTCACGTGCTTCATCAGTGCCCTGGTGGTGGCCTCCGGCTCGTCGAGCAGGTGGATGCAGGCACTGGCGACTTCGCGCAGGTTGTGCGGTGGCACGTCGGTGGCCATGCCCACGGCAATGCCGGAGGCACCGTTGAGCAGCAGGTTGGGCAGCCGCGCCGGCAGGATCAGCGGCTCCTCGCTGGTGCCATCGTAGTTCGGACCGAAGTCCACCGTGCCGGCGTTGATCTCCCTGAGCAGCACCTCGGCATAGCGCGTGAGGCGCGACTCGGTGTAGCGCATGGCCGCGAAGGATTTCGGGTCGTCGGTCGAGCCCCAGTTTCCCTGCCCGTCGACGATGGGATAGCGGTAGGTGAAGGGCTGCGCCATGTGCACCATGGCCTCATAGCAGGCCGAGTCGCCATGGGGATGGTACTTGCCGATGACATCGCCCACGGTGCGGGCGGACTTCTTGTGCTTGTTGCCGGACGACAGCGCCAGCTCGCTCATCGCGTAGATGATGCGCCGCTGCACCGGCTTGAGCCCGTCACCCAGCACCGGCAGCGCGCGGTCGAGGATGACGTACATCGAATAGTCGAGATACGCCTTTTCCGTGAAGGTGCGCAGCGGCTGGCGCTCCACGCCCTCGAAATTCAGTTCCTGGTGTTTCATCAGATGGTCAGCAGAAGCCGCCGGCGTTGCGGCGGCGGCAGGCTACTGCCGGGGCACCGGCGCAGTCAATGCGTCACGGAGCGGCAAACGTCCAGAAATCCGCCGCCTTGCGTTCCCACTGCAGCGGCGCCAGTCCGGCATCGCGTCCGATGCGCTGCAGGTAGTCGATCACTGCTTCGGCGCGCGCGTCATCGACGCATACCGGACGCCCCGGAGGCTCCACGAACACCGGCCGGATGCCGCATTCCAGTGCTCCATCGCCCCGCCACCGCACCACCGCCAGCACCGCGTGCACGGCCTCGGGATGGAACGGCGCCAGCTCGTAGCGTGGATCCGGCTCGAAGCCGAACAGCTCGCGCCGCCGGCGCGCCCACGCCGCGCGCGCCGGATGATCCTGCGCGGGACTCAGTGCGCGCGTCACCACGCAGCCATTGCCCAGCCCGTGGAACACCGGACGGCCGGCATGGAACTCGATGCCGCGGAGGATGTGCGCGTGGTGGCTGACCACCAGATCGGCGCCGGCGGCGACGGCCGCAGCGGCCAGCGGCCGCTCATAGGGCGCAAGCCGCGCCGGCGTGTGCACGATTCCCTTGTGGAGCGCCACCACGACGAGCCCGGCGCGCGTGCGGGCGGCCGCGATGTCGGCGGCCAGTATCTCACTGGCCTGTGGATCGACCTCGCGCAGGTCGGCCGCGGGCGCCACCGGCGAACCATCGGCCGTGCGCAAAGGCAGGTAGCTGCAGCCGGCCCGCGTGGCACTCGCCCAGGCGGCCTCCGGGCCCACGCAGTTGTAACTCAGCAGGGCGACGCGCCGGCCGCGGAAGGACAGCACGGCCGGCTGGCGGGCCTGCGACAGCGAGGCGCCAGCGCCACAGTGGCCGAGGCCAAGCGTGCGCAGGCGCTCCACGGTGTCGGCAATGCCCTCCGCACCACAGTCCGCGATGTGGTTGCCGGCCAGCGTCACGGCGTGGAAGCCGGCCCGCTTCAGCGCGTCCAGGTTCTCGGGCGGCGCACCGGGCGCCGGCACGTCACCATGCAGTTCATGGCCGCGCCGCGTGTGCGGCACTTCCAGGTGGCCGATGGCCAGGTCCGCTTCACGCAGCGCGGGCGCGATGCCGGACAGCCAGTGGTCGGGCTGTTCTACATCGAGGACCAGGTCGCCGGTGAACAGCAGCGTGACGTCATCGCTCATCCGCGCAGGTCACCGTGCCGGCGCGCCGGCCGGGCGCGCCGCGGCCGCTGGCGGCAACTGCTTCTGCTTCACATCCCAGCGGTCATCGGCGCAGAGCCGGCAAGCGGGGCCGGCGAAATCCTGCCCGGCATCCGCATCGCCCTTCAGGTGCCAGTCGAGCCAGCGCACGCTCACGCGCGCCCACTCGCCGCCATCCGGGGCGCTGAATGTGCCGCCATGGCCCACGGGCAGTGCGCCGAAGAACACGGGCACGCGGTCCTGCTTGGCCACGTCATCCAGCGCATTTTCGTGTGCGATGTCGGAGGGACCGCCGGTGAGATACAGCACCGGCGCATGCAGCCGCGCGAGCTGCGTCTTGTCCACCGCCACGCCGCTGCGTCCGCCCGGGCGGATGTAGATGCCGCTGTTGAGCACCAGGGTGGCATCGATGCGCGGATCATGCGACACCGCCAGCGCCTGCAGGCCACCACAGCTGTGGCCGCCCACTGCAATGTGCGACAGGTCGATGCGATTGCGGAATTCGCCACCACCGCGCGCGTTCTCGCGCGTGGCCCAGTCGATGGCTTCGATCATCTGTTCGGGCCTGGTGGGATCACCGGCCGGCGGCGCTGCTGGCGCGCCGGCTGCAGGCGCAGCGGCTGGCCGTGCGCCCTGCCCACCGCCCGGTGCACCCAGTGCCACCACCAGGTAACCACGCGAGGCGATCTCGCGCAGGTACGCGGCATGGCCGAGTCCATTGGCGCTGCAGCCACCATTGCCCCACACATACAGTGGTACGGGGCCGTCAGGCCAGCGCTGCGGACGATAGATGGTGTGCAGTGGCAGATCAGGATGTGTTCCGGCCGCGGCCTTCCAAGTGCCCGATCCGCCCACCTCGCCCACCGCGATGGATGGCGCGGCTGCGCCAGCACCCTGCACGGCGCAGGCGAGCGCCACGCCTGCGGCCAGACCCGCGATACGCATTGCCTTCATGACTCCCCTCCTCGCGGCCGGCTGGCGACCATTCCTTCAGTGAGGGTTTTATGCCTGCGACAGCCGGCAGGTTGCAAGCGCTTTCAGCGCCCGTGGCACCTCAGGCGCTTTCGCGCGCGATCAGCCGGAAGCCCACGTCGATCACCTGGCGCGGCACACGCTCGCCCGCGCCGCGCCTGCGCAGTACCGCCACTGCCTCGCGGCCGATGCGCGCGCCATCCACATCGACGGTGGTGATGGAGGGTCGCATGTCGGCCGCCACGGCCAGGTTGCCGAAGCCGGTCACGGCCATCTGGTCCGGCACGCGCACGCCGGCAGCCTGGGCCTCGATGATCACGCCCTGCGCCAGCATGTCCGAGCCGCACACGATTACATCCGGCCGCTGCCGTTGCTGGGCGACATGCCGCCAGATCTGCCGTGCATGCCCGAACCGCGCCGGCATGGGCAGGTCGATCGTGGCCGGCTGGCGGTGCCCGGCGGCGCGCCACTCCTCCATGAAACCATCCCGGCGCTGCTGGGCGCGCACGCCGCCGGCCACGGTAAGCAGCGGCCGCGTAAAGCCGCGGCCATGCAGGAAACGCGCGATGTCCCGCCCCACCGCCGTGTGCGAGAAGCCCACCGCGATGTCGATGGGATCATCGGGAATGCCCCAGGTCTCGATCACCGTGGTATCGCGGCCGCGCAGCCGCGCGCGCAGTTCGGCATCGGACACCACGCCGGTGAGGATGATGCCGTCGGCACGGCGCCCCAGTGCCGCATCCACCAGCTGCCGCATGCGCCCGTTGTTGCCCGAACCGGTCAGGCCCAGCATCACGATGTTGCCGTCGCGCGCCAGCTCCGCGGCCATCGCCTCGATGGTGTCGTTGAAGATCGAAGGCGCGATCTCCGGCACCATCACGGCCACCAGCCGGCTGCGCTTTGAAGCCAGGCCCCCGGCCAGCAGGTTGGGCACGTAGCCGGTGGCCTCGATGGCTGCGCGGATGCGCGCAGCCGTGGACTGCGCCACCAGCGCAGGATTGTTGTGGAAGCGCGAGACCGTGGCGGTGGAGACGCCGGCGCGACGCGCCACGTCATCCAGCGTCGGTTGTGAGGTGCGGGAACTGGCCATCTGCACAGTGCAGCATTCCTGCGCCTCCAAGAGAAGCCCTGTAAGCGCTTTCATCGAATCACCGCCATAGCTGACGCCGATGACCGCAACCTGGCCTGCCGGTCAGTGCCGGACTGGCGCAGCCGCCAGGGCGGCAACTTCCCGGCGGTAGATCCAGCGGATCGCCCCCACGAGTGCCACTGCGCACAGCAGCACCAGGACCACCAGCAGGGTGGGCAGTGCAAACCCGCCGCTGGCCTCCCGCGCAATGCCCATCAGCTGCGGCATCACGAAGCCGCCCGCGCTGCCGAGGATGTTGATGCCCACCACGGCGATGCTGAATCCGGCCGGCCCCAGCAGCTGGGTTGGAATCGCCCAGAATCCGCCCTGCGCGCTGCCAAGCCCGAATCCGGCCAGCAGCAGCACAACCATCGTCGCGGCGACGGGCCCGAGCGCCCATGCCAGCAGCAGCAGCAGCGCGGCTGCCAGCGCCGGCACGGCCACATGCCAGTAACGCTCGCCCGTCCGGTCAGAGTGCCGCGCGTTCCAGTACATGCCGCAGGCGACGCCAACCCACGGCAGGCTGCCCACGATGCCGATGGCCAGCGGTCCCAGTCCCGTGAGTGCACCGATCACCTGCGGCAGCCAGAAGATCACGCCATAGGAACCGCACAGCAGGCAGAACCACAGCAGGCCGGCCAGCACCACGATGGGCTGGCGCAGCACCGTCCAGTCATTGCGGCGGGGCGCATCTGCCCGGCGCGCCGCATTGGCCATCAGCCAGCTGCGCTGCTCCCCGGTGAGGAAGCTGGCGCGCGCCGGGTTCGGCGGGAAGTAGAACAGCGCAAATATGCCCAGGCACAGCGTGGGAATGGCCTCGGCAATGAACATGAAACGCCAGTTCGCGATGGGCAGGCCATGCTCGAGGCCCAGCAGCCAGCCCGAAAGGGGCGCGCCGATGATCACCGAGGCAGGAATGGCCAGCGCCGGCATGGTGAAGGTGGTGGCCCGTTCCTTTTCGGTGGCGAACTGGCTGAGGTAGAGCACGATGCCGGGAGCAAGCCCGCCCTCCGCCAGGCCGATAACCACCCGCAGCAGGTAGAACTGCGTGTGTCCCTCGATGAATCCGAGGCTGCCGGCCGCCAGCCCCCAGACCAGCGCACAGGTGGCGATCCACCTGGGCATGCCCACGCGCTGCAGCCACCACAGGCTCGGGTACTGGCCGAGCAGGAAACCGACGAACAGCACACCGGCACCAAAGCCGTACTGGGATGGCGTGAAGCCAAGGTCCTCGTTCATGGCCTGGGCGGCAAAACTGATGTTCGCCCGGTCCAGTGAACTCATCAGCATGAAGAGGATGCACGGCAGCGCCAGCCGCCAGCGCACCCGGCTGGCGATCGCAGCCTGGTCCATTGCTTTCCCCCGTTTGAAACCGCTTGCATCATAGCCGTCGGCAAGCCGCGGGTTTGCAGCTGATTTGCCTGCGGGCTTCCTGACACGCGGCGTTTGCGCTACGCTCGCGCCTCCGATGACGTCGCTCCAGTATATGCGTCGCCTGCACCCTACCAAGGCGCGCTCCAGCCACGATCTCATCGCGCGTACCCTCGGCAAGGAAATCCTCACCGGCACTTACGCCCCGGGGGTCAACCTGCCGCACGAGTCCGTGCTGATGAAGCGTTTCCGCGTCTCGCGCACGGTGTTGCGCGAGGTGATGAAAACCCTTTCAGCCAAGGGCCTGCTGGTGCTGAAGACCCGGGTCGGCACGCGCGTGCTGAATTCCTCCAGCTGGAATTTCTTCGACGCGGAGCTGCTGGCCTGGCGCGTGGAGATGGGGCTGGACGAGGAGTTCCGTCGCTCGCTCAACGAAATCCGCCTGGCGGTCGAACCTTCCGCGGCGGCCCTGGCCGCCCAGCGGCGCAGCAAGTCGCACCTGGAGCAGCTGCGGGACTGCGTGCGCCGCATGGGCGAGAGCATCGGCGACCGCGACCGTTTCGCCGAGGCCGACCTGGAATTCCACCAGCTGATCGGCGTCACCTCGGGCAATCCCATGATGCGCTCGCTGGCGGCGGTCATCGAAGCGGCCCTGTTCGCCTCCTTTTCCCAGAACACGCCGGTGGAAGATGCCGGCGACCTGCGCGAGACCACTGCCAGCCATAACGCCGTGGTCCAGGCCATTGCGGCACGCAACAGCACCCGTGCGCGCTCGGCCATGGTGCGGGTGATAAGCATTGGCCAGGCACGCATAGCTTCCCGCACGCGCGCCAGAAAGGCCGCCGGCCGGGCGAAGACCAAGAAGAAGAATCCGGCGCGTCGCTGACCGCGGCGCCTGCGGCCGGCACCTCGATCGCCGCCGCCCTGCCTCCCCCTCTCCTGCCTGATGCGGTCCGCCGTCATCAGAAGCGGCCGTTCCACGCAATGGCCCCAATGACCTCCTGTCGCCTTTGACTGACGTTGACAGTCAACTTTAATTAGTCATACTAAAAGGATGGACGGTCCGTATGCCGTCCGGTTGGTCCTACAAGAACTTTGGATCTGCGGGAGGGATACGGAATGTCTGCGAACCGCCTCGTGCGCGCGTCTGTTGCTGCAATCATCGGTACCACTGTTTCCTTTGCTTCCAGCGCGGCAGCGCCGGACGTGGAAGAAGAGCTGGAAGAAGTGGTCGTCACCGGCTCGCGCGTCATCACCGACAATGTCAGGTCTCCGACGCCCATTGCGGCACTCGACGTCGCCGAAGCTGCCCTGACCACCCCCAGCGACATCGCCGATGCGCTGAACAAGCTGCCCCAGATCGTTGCCGGCGGCGCCAACGGCGGCCGCACGCCACGCAGCCAGGGCAACGGCTCCACCAACAATGGCGGCAACACGCTGTCGCTGCGCAACTTCGGTGCTTCGCGCACGCTGGTTCTCCTCGATGGTCACCGTATTGCGCCCTCCAACCAGGACGGCACCGTCGCCGTCGACAACCTGCCGCAGATGCTGGTCGAGCGGGTCGACATCGTCACTGGCGGCGCGTCGGCGGTTTACGGCTCCGACGCCGTGGCGGGCGTCGTCAACTACGTGCTCGACAAGAACTTCACCGGATTCAAGTTCCAGGCCGACGCCGGCATGTCGAAGTATGGCGACGGCGAACAGGGCCAGGTCGGCTTCGCCTGGGGCACCTCGCTGTTCGACGGCCGCGGGCACTTCGAGACCTCGGCGCGCTATCGCGAACAGGCGCGCATTCCGATCAGTGCCCGGCCCTACGGAGAAGACGGGCAGGCCTGGCTGCTTACCGGCAATGGATCAGCCGCCAATCCATACACCTACACCCCCTACGCCCGCCGCATCCATGAAGCCATGCACGGCACCGTCAACTGCGGCACCGCGTGCACGGTCAACAACTATACGTTCAACTCTCCCGGCGCACTGAGCCCTCTGGTCCACGGCGTACCCACCGGCTCTGCGAATATCGAGTCCGGCGGTGACGGCGCGTGGATCCCCTACGGCACTTTCCGCTCCGGCATATCGATGAAAGACTGGTTCGGCCGCTTCAGCTATGACGTCAGCGACGATGTCAGTGCTTACGTGCAGGCCTCGTGGGCGATGTCCACGAACCTCTCCGACTGGGTGAATGTGGTGGTGAGTTCATCGCCGAACCGCCCCAATACGCTGTTCGCCGACAACCCGTTCCTGACGGCGGAGTCGCAGCAGCTGCTCGGCGCCGGCGTAACCTGCGATCCCGTCACTGGCGCCGCCGGCTGGCGCTGCCTGCCCGGCACGCCCCCCAGCGCCGGACAGAACAGCACCACGCCGCCGGCGCCGCCCACCACGCCCTATTTTTCGGTGCCTTCCTACATCTGGAACAACGTGGGCGGCCAGGGCGCCGGTCCGCAGAACCGCATGTACCGCACCGACGCGCGCAACCGGGCTCGTAACATCGAGTTCGGCATGGACGGCAGCCTGGGCAATTTCAGCTGGAACGCTTTCTACAACTTCGGCGAAAGCGTCAACAAGGTGATCAACCCCAACAACACCGACAACGCCCGCTACCTGGCTTCGCTCGACGCCGTGATCGCACCACCCGGAACCGTACTCAATGGTGTGAACGTAGGCGGCACACCTGTTTGCTGGGTATCGCTCCAGCCGCAGTTCGCCGGCCTCTATCCCGGGTGTGTACCCACCAACATTGTCGATCCGAATGGTCCTTCCGTTGCATCCTTCAATTACCTGCGGTCGACCACGTTCTGGGCACTGGAGCAGGACCAGCACACGGTCGGGGCTTCGATCGGTGGCGGTCTGTTCGGAGTGGGCCTGCCGGCGGGCGAGATCCAGGCCAACCTGTCCGTCGATGCGCGATGGGCTACCTACGACATGATCAGCAATGCCCTGCCAACCGAATTCGTCGATTGCACGGGCCTGCGGATGTGCCTCGCCAACGCCAGCCCCACACCGCAAGGCCCCAGCGCACCGGTGCGCTGGGTGCAGAACACCAACGCCCCGGTGAGTGCCAAGAACGATGTAGTCGAGGCCGCACTGGAAATCAACGTGCCGATGGTTCGGGACCTGCCATTTGTGCAGGATCTTTCCAGCAACTGGGCAGCCCGCTATACCAAGTATTCCTCGTTCAGCGCGGTGGAGACATGGAAGGGCGGTGTGAACTGGATCGTCAATGATTCGGTGCGCTTGCGGGGCACCTATTCGCGGGACATCCGTGCACCGAACCTCAACGACCTTTTCGAGCCACTCAACATCTCGTCGACGAGCTTCACCGACACCCTGACGGGACAGTCCGGAAACACGCGACTGGTGGGCCGGGGCAACCCCGACCTGACACCTGAAAAGGCGCGTACTGTCACTGCCGGCGTGGTGCTCACCCCGTCATTCCTGCCGGAGCTGAACTTTTCGGTCGATTACTTCAAGACAAAGATGAAGGACGCGATCACCAGGGTCCGCTACGACCAGTTCCAGAGCCTGTGCACCGACAGCGCTCCGGCCTACGACTCGCCCATCTGCGCACTGGCGATCCGTCCAATCACGGACCCCAGCGACCCGGGCTATACCCTGCCCGCCAACTACCCCACGGAGATCCTCAATGCCGGCGTGAATGCGGCCAGGCTTGAAACCCACGGCTTTGATTTCCAGCTCAACTACGGTTTCGACCTGAACAGCCTGGTCGCTTCGTGGGGCGGGCGCCTTTCATTCCGCCACATGGCCACCTACCAGCCGCCCGTCGAAACGGTCAATCTCCCGGGGGCAGCCCTTGCCTGGAGCAGGGCCCCCAAACAACGGCACACCACCTTCCTGACCTACCAGAACCAGGACTGGACGGTGGCTCTGCAGAACCAGTGGCTGGGCAAGGTCCGGCTGGCGACCAGTGCAGTCACCAACGCCAGCCAGAACTACGTCCAGCCAACGCTGCCCAGCTTCAACGTGGTGGATGCAACCCTGAGCAAGAAGCTCGGCAGGGACGGCGGCAGCGCGACCGAAGTCTTCCTGACAGTGAACAATCTGCTCAACGAGCGCGCACCGCTCTTCCCATCCGATTCGGGTCTGCCGAACCTCTTCTATCCGACGCTGGGAATCCACGACGACATGGGACGTTTCTTCACCCTGGGCGTCCGGGTCGGGTTCTGAGGGATCTCAGCCTACGACGTCGGCAAGATCCCCATTGGTCTCAAGCCAGGCGCGCCGGTCACCGGCGCGCTTCTTGGCCAGCAGCATGTCCATCATCTGCTCGGCGTCGTCCTTGGCATCCACGGTGAGCTGCACCAGCCTGCGGGTCGCCGGAACCATGGTGGTCTCGCGCAGCTGCAGCGGCGACATCTCACCCAGTCCCTTGAAGCGTGTCACCACCGGCTTCGCGCGACCGCCCAGCTGCGCGATGAAGGCATCGCGCTCGGCATCATCCAGCGCATAACCCACCTGCTTGCCCGCGTCGATGCGGTACAGCGGCGGCATGGCCACGAAGATGTGGCCGTTGGTGACCAGCGGGCGAAAATGCCGCAGGAACAGTGCGCACAGCAGCGTGGCGATGTGCTGCCCGTCGGAGTCGGCATCGGCCAGGATGCAGATCTTGTGGTAGCGCAGGTCTGACAGATCCGCCGAGCCCGGATCAACGCCGATGGCGATGCTGATGTTGTGCACCTCCTCGGACGAGGCCACCTGCCCGTGCTCCAGCTCCCAGGTGTTGAGGATCTTGCCCCGCAAAGGCATCACCGCCTGGAAGTTGCGGTCGCGCGCCTGGCGCGCCGAGCCGCCCGCCGAGTCACCCTCCACCAGGAACAGCTCCGAGCGGGAAGGATCCTGCGTGGTGCAGTCCGCCAGCTTGCCGGGCAGCGCCGGGCCGGCCACCACGCGCTTGCGGGTCACGCGCTGGGCCGCCTTGATGCGCTCCTGCGCGTTCTCGATGGCGTACTGCGCGATGCGCTCGCCGGCATCCGGGTGCTGGTTGAGCCATAGCGCGGTGCTGTCGCGCGCATAACCCTCGACCATGGCGGCAGCGTCACGCGAGGCCAGGCGTTCCTTGGTCTGCCCGGCGAACTGCGGATCCTTCATGCGGATCGACAGCACGAAGGAGACCCCGTTCCAGATGTCCTCGGGTGAGAGCTTCACGCCGCGCGGCAGCAGGTTCCTGAATTCGGCGAACTCGCGCACGGCCGCGCACAGGCCACCGCGCAGCCCGTTCACATGCGTGCCGCCGCCGGAGGTGGGGATGAGGTTCACGTAGCTCTCGGCGATGAAGGCGGGCAGGTCAGGCGCCCAAGCCACCGCCCACTCCACCGCCTCGCGCTCGGTGCCGTGCTTGCCGGTGAGCGGCTCCTTCGGCAGGCTGTCGGCCTTGCCGATCATCTCGGTGAGGTATTCCCCCAGCGCGCCGGTGTAGAACCACTCCTCCTTCTCGCCGGTGGCCTCCACCTCGAAACGCACGCGCAGCCCAGGGCACAGCACGGCCTTGGCCTTCAGCGTGTGCTTCAGCTCCGCCAGCGCGAAGCGGTCGGAGTCGAAGAACTTCGGATCCGGCCAGAAGCGCACCGTGGTGCCGGTGTTGCGCTGGCCCACCGTGCCCACTTCTTCCAGCTTGGAGGTGACCTTGCCGTCGCGGAAACCGATGTTGTATTCCTTGCCATTGCGCTTCACCCAGCATTCCAGCTGTTTCGAGAGCGCATTGACCACCGACACGCCCACGCCGTGCAGGCCGCCGGAGAATTTGTAGTTGGCGTCGTTGAACTTGCCGCCGGCATGCAGGCGCGTGAGGATCAGTTCCACGCCCGAAAGCTTTTCCTTCGGGTGGATGTCCACCGGCATGCCACGGCCGTTGTCGCCCACCTGCAGCGAGCCATCCTTGAACACCATCACCTCGATGAGGTTGCAATGCCCGGCCAGCGCCTCATCGACGCTGTTGTCGATCACTTCGTGGGCGAGGTGGTTGGGGCGGGTGGTGTCGGTGTACATCCCGGGGCGGCGACGCACCGGGTCGAGGCCGGAAAGGACCTCGATATCGGAAGCACTGTAGGTCATCGCCGCGATTCTAGGGAACCTCTGCACAGGTGTCATGGGTGGCTTAGACTTGCGCGCCATGACAAGCAAGCCACGCAGCGACGCTGGTGAGGATTCCCCCGCCACAGCGCCTGATTTCGAGCAGTCGCTCGCCGAGCTGGAAGCACTGATTGGCCGGCTTGAGCGCGGCGACCTGCCGCTGGCTGAATCCCTGACGCTGTTCGAACAGGGCGTGGCGCTCACAAGGCAATGCCATGTACGCCTGTCCGAGGCGCGGCAGCGGGTGGAGATCCTGCTGAAGGACGGCGCGCGGCCCTTCGACCCCGGCGACACGGCCGATGAGTGACGCCGCGAGCCTTGCGGCAAGGCTCGGCGGCTGGCGCGAGCGCGTGGAGCAGAAGCTCGCCGCAGCGCTGGACCTGCCGGATCCGGGCACGGCACGCCTGGGCGAGGCCATGCGCTACAGCACCCTGGGTGGCGGCAAGCGGCTGCGGCCCCTGCTGGTCTACACCACCGGCACCGCACTCGGAGCGGCTCCCGCAGTGCTCGACAATGCAGCAGTGGCCGTGGAGCTGATCCACGTGTACAGCCTGGTGCACGATGACCTGCCGGCCATGGACGATGATGACCTCAGGCGCGGGCGTCCCACCTGCCACAAGGCCTTTGATGAAGGCACCGCCGTGCTGGTGGGAGATGCGCTGCAGGCGCTGGCCTTCCAGGTGCTGGCCGGCACCCGCAGCGAAAGTCTGCCCCCGCCCGCCGCGCGCCTGCAGCAGATCCAGGTGCTGGCCGCCGGTATCGGCACCGCTGGCATGGCCGGCGGCCAGGCCATCGACCTGGAAGGCGTGGGCCGTCAGCTCGACGCCCGGGCCGTGGAAGCCATGCACCGGCGCAAGACTGGCGCCCTGATCCAGGCCAGCGTGCTGCTGGGTGCAATCGGCGCGGGAGTGGTGGATGGCCCCGACCATGACGCGCTGGCCCTTTATGGTGCGGACCTGGGGCTGGCCTTCCAGATCCAGGACGATGTGCTGGATGTGGCCGGCGCCACCGAAGCGCTGGGCAAGACAGCCGGCGCTGACGCCGCGCGTGGCAAACCCACCTACCCCAGCGTGCATGGGCTGCAACGTGCCGCCGCGCTGGCGCGCGCCCACCGCGACGCCGCAATCGCAGCCCTGGGCAACCTGGCAACGCGTGCGCCCGACCTCGTCGCCCTCGCCGACCTGGTGGTCGAGCGCGACCGCTGACCATCCGGCAGCTGCGATGGCCCGGCCCCGGCGGATCGCCCCTGCGGCTGCGTGTAAACTTGGCCAATGAGCGATGAGGCCATGACCGGCGGAAGTTTCCCCCTGCTCGACCGCATCGGCTCGCCCGCCGACCTGCGCACCCTGCCCGTTGCCGACCTGCCCCGCCTGGCTGATGAGCTGCGGCAGTTCCTGATCCGCACCGTGGCCACCCGTGGCGGGCATTTTGCCGCCGGCCTGGGCACGGTGGAGCTGACCATCGCCCTGCACTACGTGTACGACACGCCGCACGACCGCATCGTGTGGGATGTGGGCCACCAGGCCTATCCGCACAAGGTGCTCACAGGCCGGCGCGGACAGCTCGGTTCCATCAAGCAACGCGAGGGACTGGCGCCCTTCCCCCATCGCGCCGAGAGCGAGTACGACACCTTCGGCACCGGCCACTCCAGCACTTCGGTGAGCGCCGCACTGGGCATGGCCATTGCGGCTGCGCGCCAGGGGGATGCCCGCCGCGCCGTGGCCGTGATCGGCGATGGCGCCATGAGCGGTGGCATGGCCTTCGAGGCGCTGAACCATGCCGGTTCGCTGCCGGCGGACCTGCTGGTCATCCTCAACGACAACGAGATGTCCATCTCCGAGGGCGTGGGTGCGCTGTCACGCTACTTCGGCCGCGTGATCGCCGGGCGTTTCTACTCCACGCTGCGCAAGGGCGGCAAGAAGGTGCTGGCTCCCATGCCCACCATCCGCGAGCTGGCGGCGCGCTACGAGGAACACATGAAGGGCATGGTGCTGCCCGGCACGATGTTCGAGGAGATGGGTTTCAACTACATCGGCCCCATCGACGGCCATGACCTGAAGTCCCTGGTGGCGGCGCTGAAGAACATCCGCGAGCTCAAGGGCCCGCAGTTCCTGCATGTGGTGACGCGCAAGGGCAAGGGTTATGCGCCCGCCGAAGCCGATCCCATCCTGTGGCACGGGCCGGGCCCCTTTGACCCGGTCACCGGCACCATCTACAAGGAAAAGGCTGGCGCGCCTACCTACTCACGCATCTTCGGCGACTGGCTGTGCGACATGGCCGGGGCGGATCCGAAGATCGTCGCCATCACGCCCGCGATGCGCGAGGGCTCGGGGCTGGTGGAGTTCTCGAAGCGTTACCCCGACCGCTACTTCGACGTGGCCATCGCCGAACAGCATGCAGTCACCTTTGCCGCGGGACTGGCCACCGAAGGCATGAAGCCAGTGGTGGCCATCTATTCCACCTTCCTGCAGCGTGGCTATGACCAGCTCATCCACGATGTGGCGCTGCAGAACCTGCCGGTGGTGTTTGCGCTCGACCGCGCGGGACTGGTGGGCAGCGATGGCGCCACGCACCAGGGCGCCTTCGACATCAGCTTCCTGCGCTGCATTCCCAACATGGTGGTGATGACACCGTCGGACGAGAACGAATGCCGCCAGATGCTGTATACCGCGAGCCTGCTGCAGCGGCCCGCCGCCGTGCGTTATCCGCGCGGTGCCGGCACGGGTGCGAAGGTGGCGAAGGAAATGAGCGCCCTGCCACTGGGCAAGGCCGTGGTGAAACGCGAGGGCCGCAGTGGGCTGGCCATCCTGAACTTCGGTCCACTGCTGCCGGCTGCGATGGCGGCAGCCGACCTGCACGATGCCACCGTGCTGGACATGCGGTTCGTGAAGCCGCTGGACCGCGAGGCGGTGCTGCAGGTGGCGCGGCAGGCCATTGCGATCGCCACCATCGAGGAGAACGTGGTGGCCGGCGGCGCAGGATCGGCCGTGGCCGAGTTGCTCGCGGAGGCCGGCGTGGCACTGCCAATGCTGCTTGTGGGCATTCCCGACTGCTTCGTCGAGCATGGCTCCCGCGAGGACTGCCTCACCATGGCGGCACTGGATGCGGCCTCGATCCGCCAGCGCGTGTCCGAATGGTGGCACCGGCTGCTGGCCGGAACTTCGCTGACCCAGGACGCAGCAGGTCGGGGCGCCTGAGACGGAGCGGCTGACTCCGGCTCAGCGTTCAGGCTGGACGGAACTGTCGCCCTCGGTGCCCTGCAGGCGCTCGATCAACCCGCGCAGGAACACCTTGTTGAAACGCAGCTGGCAGCTGGCCGAAGCCTGTTCCAGCAGCGTTGAACCCACCTTCAGCAGTGTGACGCTGCTGGTCGCACGCACGGTGGCGGAACGGCGCGCACCGGGCACGTAACTGGATTCACCGAAGCAGTCCCCGGTGGTGAGCTGGCCCACCACGCGGCCATGCCGCTCCACGGCGCAGTTGCCCGCGACGACGATGTAGAAGCGGTCTTCCATGTCGCCCTCGCGCACGATTTCCTCTTCCGGGCTGCAGTTCTGCCAGCTGCTGGCCTTGAGCACCTCGGCGATCTCGGCCGGGGAGAACTCGTGGAAGAACTTCAGCTTGCGCAGCAGCCCCAGCTGCTCGCCCTGCTCGATCTGCAGCGGGCGCGTGCGCAGCTTCTGGTGCACGCGGGTGAGCGCGGCAGCCAGGTCCTGGCCGCTCTTGTAGCGCTTGTCTGGATCTTTCTGCAGCGCCGTGGCCACCACTTCTTCCAGGTCTTCCGGCACCTCGCGGCGCAGGGTGTGGATGGGCGGCGGCGTGGCGTAGATGATCTGGTGCATCAGCTTGGCGAGGTTGCCGGCCCTGAAGGGCCGCGAGCCCGTCAGCAGCTCGTACATCACCGCGCCCAGCGAGTAGATGTCGGAACGGTTGGTCAGAGGCTGGCCCTGCGCCTGCTCGGGCGACATGTAGCTGGGGCTGCCGGCGATGCCTTCCAGGTGCGACATGTCCGAGTCCGACACCAGCGCGATGCCGAAGTCGATGATGCGCACGTCGGCATCCTGCGTGTACATGATGTTGGACGGCTTGATGTCGCGGTGGATCACGCCGCGCGAATGCGCGTAGTGCAGCGCCTTGGCGCACTTGAAGATGATCTCCACCACCTGGTCCACGCGCAGCAGGTCATCCTGCCTGCAGAAGGCGGCCAGGGTGCGCGCGCCATGCACGTATTCGGTGACCACGTAGCAGTGGCCATTCTCCTCGCCGGCGTCGTAGATGGGCATCAGCTGCGGGTGCTGCAGCATGCCCACCATGTGCGCCTCGGAAAGGAACATCTTGCGCGCGGCGCGCGACTTGTCTTCGTCGCCGCCGAAGTCGTCGTAATACAGCTTGATCGCCACGTCGCGCCCGTAATACGGGTCATGCGACAGGAACACCGTGCCGGTGCTGCCCTCGCCCACCTCGCGCACGATCTCGTACTTGCCGATGCGCTGTGGAACGTTGCGGGTGGCGCGTTTCTTTGCTGTGTTGCCCATGGCGACCGGTGGGAGGCTGCGGTGAAGGAGAATAAGTCTCCCTCTGCGCACGGGCTGTGACGCGTGTCTGGTCCTTGCAGTGATCAGGGAGCGGGAAAGTGATCGTAGCCGCGCAGGTCCAGCGTCACCGGCCGGCCCTGCTCGCGCACCGTGATGCCGGAGCCCGGCACGAGGCTGCCGATGCAGGTGACCTGGCATTTGACATTATCCAGCTGCGCCGCGAAAAGCGGCAGCCGCCCCGGCGCAATGGTGAAGCACAGCTCATAGTCTTCGCCGCCGGTGAGGGCCATCCGGCGTGCCGCCGCATCGCCAGCGAAGGCCTGCAGCGCAGGCGACAGCGGCAGCTGTTCCATGTCCAGTTGCAGGCCGCAGCCGCTCGCGGCGGCCAGCCGCCCCGCATCGGCAGCCAGGCCATCGGAAACATCGATGCAGGCCGAGGCCAGTCCAAGCAGGGACTGCCCCAAGGCAACACGCGGCGCGGGGAACATGAATCGCTGCAGCAGGCTGTCACGATGCGTCTCGCCGATCGAAGCACCAGACGCCGGATCGAGCAGCAGCCTCAGCCCTGCCGCTGCATCACCAGGCGTGCCGCTCACATACACCAGGTCACCGGGACTGGCGCCCGCACGCGTCAGCGCCGCGCCAGCAGGCACCAGGCCCAGGGCCTGCACCACCGCAACCAGGGGCCCACCGGTGGTATCGCCACCAACGAGCGCAACTCCGTGTGCGTCTCCCAGCGCCATCATTCCGCCGGTGAAGCCTGCGAGGAAATCCTCATCGGCCGCGGGCAGGGTAAGGGAGAGCAGGAACCAGGCGGGCGTGGCGCCCATGGCCGCAAGATCTGAAAGGTTCACCGCCAGCGCACGATGACCGATGGAACGCGCTTCGCAGCCGGCAGGAAAGTGCCGACCCTCCACAAGCGCATCCAGCGCTGCCACCAGCTGCCAGCCGGCAGGAACATCGAGCAAGGCCGCGTCATCGCCGATGCCCAGCGGCACATCCTTGCGGTGCACGCGTTGCGCCTCTGCCGGGCGCCGGAAGTAGCGTTCGATCAGCTCGAACTCGCCCCGTGCCATCAGTGCTCGTGCGGACGCAGCGCGCGCGCTGCCTTGTCCATCACCGCGTTGACGAACTTGTGGCCATCGGTGGCACCGAAACGCCTGGCAAGGCCCACCGCCTCGCTGATGGCCACGCGGAACGGCACCTCTGGATGCGCGCGCAACTCCTGCAG
>JALYWF010000074.1 GCA_030852845.1 Pseudomonadota bacterium | reverse complement strand
TCCGTGATCTGCGCGCCTTTTTCTATGCCCTCGCCGAGCCGCTATCGCGCGCCCGCGGCTCCTTCCGAAGCGTCATCCTCGTCGGCATCTTCATTCGCGGCACTGACGTCCACGCGCGGCAGGTCGTCATGCGTGTGCTCGAGGTGGTCGGGCTGCGCCTCGAGGAACAGGATGTCGTGCTGGCCAAGGCTCACCACGTCACCGTCGCGCAGCGTATGCCGGCGGACGCGTTTGCCCTGCACCATGACACCGTTGGTGCTGTTCAGATCCTCGATCACCGTGTAGCCATCACTGCCGGTCACCACCTGGCAGTGATGCCGGCTGATGAATTTGCTGTCGATCTGCAGGTCGTTGTCGGGCGTGCGGCCGATGATGGTGCGACCAATGGCCAGGGGCAGCTCCCCCACGGTACGCCCTTCGGTGACGACCACCAGCTTGGCCACCTGCTGCGGGAGATTGCCGGTGGAGCCGCCACTGTCGGGACCAATGTACAGGCCGGGCCCGCGCCGGGTGCCGTAGCGGCCGGTGGAGGAAGTGGCATCCGGCCCTTCCGCCAGTCCGCGCGTGCGCTCGCTGAATTCCTTCCAGCGCAGTTCGGCCACCGCCGCCTCGACGTCGGCGGAAGTGACCACATCGCGGTCATTCGTGAATGCTGCCATCATCGCTGTCTCGCACAGCGTGTTGATCAGGCGTGGCACGCCGCCGGTGTAGCGGTAGATGACCGGATGGCTGTCTGCGGTGAATATCTCGCGGCCGCCGGAGCCGGCCACTTCCAGGCGGTGCAGGATGTAGCCGCGGGTGTCCTCCGGCGACAGTGCCGAGAGATGGAAGCGCAGGCGCACGCGCTGCGTGAGCTGCACCAGCTCCGGCAGGTCAAGCTTGGCGTTGAGTTCGGGCTGCCCGGCCAGGATGATGCGCAGCACCTTTTCCTTGGTGGTCTCGATGCCCGACAGAAGCCGGACCTCCTCGAGCGTGGACATCGACAGGTTCTGCGCCTCGTCGACGATGAGCACCACCTTGCGCCGCGCGCTGTACTGCTCGATGAGGAAGGAGTTAAGCGTGGCCAGCAGCTCGACCTTCTTCATCTTGAAGGGCGAGAAGCCGAACTGCACCAGCACCGACTGCAGGAACTCCAGCGGCGACACCTGCGTCTGGGTGATCTGGGCGACGACGACGTCTTTCTCCAGCTCGCGCAGGAAGGTCTCGATCAGCGTGGTCTTGCCCGAGCCGATTTCCCCGGTGATGACCACGAAACCATCCGTGAACCAGATGGTGGACTCCATATACGCCTTGGCGCGCGAATGGGCCTTCGACAGGTACAGGAAATCCGGATCCGGACTGAGCCGGAACGGCTGTTCCCGCAGCTGGAAGGACTCCATGTACATCGGATCAGAGTTTACGGGATTCGAACCGTCGCAACAGGCGGGCGGCGCGCTGATCGGCCCGCCGGGCGGTGGATTCGACAATAGTGATGTGTCCGAGCTTGCGTCCCGGGCGCGGCGACTTGCCGTAGTCGTGCAGGTGCAGGCCCGGTTCGGCCAGCAGGACATCCCGGGAGGGCATCTGCGAGATCAGGTTCAGCATGGCGCTGTGGCCGCGGGCAGAGGTGTCCCCCAGCGGCAGGCCGCTGATGGCGCGCAGGTGGTTCTCGAACTGGCTGGTGACAGCCCCTTCGATGGTCCAGTGGCCGGAGTTGTGTACGCGGGGCGCCATCTCGTTGGCCAGCAGCTTTCCGCGCTGCACGAAGAACTCGATGGCCAGCACGCCCACGTAGTCGAAATGGTCCATCACCTTGCGCAGGGTGCGGCGCGCGGCGCGTTCCAGCGTGGCGGACTTCCAGGGCGCGCGGGTGAGCTGCAGGATGCCGTCCTTGTGCAGGTTGCGGTTCAGCGGATACATCGCGAAGCGGCCGTCGAGGCCGCGCACGCCGATGGCCGAGACCTCGTAATCGAAGGGCACCATCTGCTCGTAGATGAGCGGTACCGAGCCCATTTCATGCCAGGCCGCTTCGACGTCGGCGGGCTTGCGCAGCACGCGCTGACCCTTGCCGTCATAGCCCAGGCGCCGGGTCTTCAGCACGCCCGGCAGGCCTATCTGCTCCACGGCCCGCTGCAGGTCGGCTGCTGAATCCACCGCCTGGTTGCGGTTGGTGGGGATGCGCAGCGTGGCGAAGAGGTTCTTTTCGAGCAGGCGATCCTGGGCGGTGGCCAGCGCGGAACGGGGCGGGGCGATGCGCGTACGGGATTCCAGGGCGTCCAGCGCGGCGGCCGGCACGTTCTCCCAGTCGAAGGTCACTACCTCGCAGCGCTGCGCCAGCTCCTGCAGCAGCTTTTCATCGGTGAAGGCACCGATGAGTGAAGGGGCGACCTGGTGCGACGGCGTGCCGCTGGCCTGGTCGAGGAACAGGAAATCCATGCCCAGCGGATAGCCGGCCAGCGCCATCATGCGGCCGAGCTGGCCGGCGCCCAGCACGCCAACCGTCATGCGGGTTGGCGCGGGTCCGGATGCTCGAGGACCGCCGCAGTCTGCCTGGCACGGAAGCTGTCGAGCGCGGTGGCCACGCGGGCATCGTGCAGGGCCACGATGGCGGCCGCGAACAGTGCAGCGTTGGCAGCACCCGCGGCGCCGATGGCAAAGGTGGCCACGGGCACGCCCTTGGGCATCTGCACGATGGAAAGCAGCGAATCCAGGCCATTGAGCGTCCTGGACTGCACCGGCACGCCCAGCACCGGCACGCGCGTCTTGGCGGCGGTCATGCCCGGCAGGTGGGCTGCGCCACCGGCGCCGGCGATGATGGCAGCGAGCCCACGGCCCTCGGCCGCGGCGGCGTATTCGAAGAGCAGGTCGGGCGTGCGGTGCGCCGAGACCACCTTCACTTCATGGGCGATGCCCAGTTCGGTGAGCAGGTCGGCGGCCGGCTGGAGAGTCTCCCAGTCGGACTTCGATCCCATGATGATGCCGACCAGCGGTTTCATCCGCGCAGTCTAGCATGCGCTTTCTGCGCCTCTTCCCGCTGGGCCAGGGCTGCCTCGATGGCGGCCATGTCGTTGCCGCGCATCAGCTTGCCGATGTACTGGTGCTGGCGCGAAAGGGCACCACGGTTGGTGAGGCGGCGGGCCTCTGCGATGGCCTCTCGCAGCAGGTCGTCCAGGGGCAGCCCTTCGAGGTCCTGCGTGCGCATCGCGACCAGTCGCTCGCCCAGCTTCTGTGCAGCGTGCGCATCGCGCTTGCGCTGGCTCTTGCTTGGCGGCCTGGGGTCGCCGGTTTCGTCGTCGGGTTCTTCCATTGCCGTACAATTATCGCCCATGTCACAGGCTGTCGACGCATCACGTATCTCCGAACTGGCCGACACCGTGGCAATGGCGCTGCAGGAGGCCCGGAAGGCCGGGGCCACCCAGGCCGAGGCCGATGTGAGCCTGCAGCAGGGCCTCAACGTCACCGTGCGCCTGGGCGAGGTGGAGACCATTGAGTACCAGCGCGACCGCGGGCTGGGGATCACGGTCTATTTCGATCAGGCCAAGGGGTCGGCCAGCAGTGCCGACCTCAGGCCGGAGGCGGTGCGCGAGATGGTGGCCAAGGCCTGCGCCATCGCGCGGCACACGGCGCGCGACGAGTTCGCGGGCCTGGCCGATGCCCAGGACATGGCGCGCGACGTGCCGGACCTCGACCTCTACCACCCCTGGAACCTGACACCCGAGGAAGCCATCGAGCGCGCGCGTGCCACCGAGGCGGCGGGCCTGGCCGTGGACAAGCGGCTGGGCAATTCCGAGGGGGCATCGGTGTCCACGCACCGTGGCGTGCGCGTCTACGGCAATTCGCATGGATTCCTGGGCGGCTACCCCGTGACCAGCCACAGCGTGAGCTGCGTGCTGCTGGCGCAGGAGGGCAGCGACATGCAGCGCGACTACTGGTACAGCGCGGCGCGCGATGCCACTGCGCTGGAGCCGGGGGATGCCATCGGCCGTCGTGCCGGACAGCGGGCCATAGCGCGGCTGGGGGCACGGCAGATCAGTACCCGCAAGGCGCCGATCCTTTTCTCCGCCGACATGGCGCGCGCTTTCTTCGGGCACATGGTGGGGGCGGTGCGCGGCTCCAGCCAGTATCGCAAGGCTTCATTCCTGCTCGATGCCCTGGGGCAGCAGCTGCTGCCGGCATTCGTCCAGATGCGCGAGCGGCCGCATCTGCGTGGCGCGATGGCGAGCAGCCCCTTTGACGGGGAGGGCGTGGCCACGCGTGATCGCGACCTGGTGCGCGACGGCGTGCTGCAGGGCTATGTGCTGGGCAGTTATTCGGCGCGCAAGCTGGGCATGAAAAGCACAGGCAATGCCGGCGGCATCCACAACCTGTTGCTGGACAGCAGCGAGGAATTGCTTGATACGCCGGCACTGCTGAAGCGCATGGGCTCGGGTTTCTACGTGACCGAGCTGATGGGCCAGGGTGTGAACGGCGTCACCGGTGACTATTCGCGCGGCGCCTCCGGATTCTGGGTGGAGAATGGCGAGCTGGCGTACCCGGTGCACGAGGTGACCATCGCCGGCAACCTGAAGCAGATGTACCAGGGCGTGCAGGCGCTGGGCAGCGAGGTGGACCGCCTGGGGGCGATCCAGACAGGTCCGGTGCTGCTGGGCGAGATGACCATCGCCGGCGGGTGAGTCGCAGGCCAGAGGGCTCAAGGGCCGGACTACTGCCCGCCCCAGTCCACCTTGCCACGCAGTTTCTTGGTGCGTGATTTCTGTACTTTGCCTTCCAGGCGTTTCAGCCGTGAGGCCCTGGTCGGTTTCGTGGCCTTGCGCTTCTTGGGTACGAACAGCGCTGCAGCAATTTTCTCCGCCAGTTTCTCCAGCGCCCGCGCCTTGTTGCGCTCCTGGTCGCGGAATTCGTCGCTGCGCAGCTGGACCTCGCCCAGGCTGTTCAGCGAACCGGCGAGCTTGAGGCCAAGCCGGTCCTTCTGTTCCGGACCAAGCAGCCTGGATGCGGAGTAGTCCCAGGTGAGCAGCACGGCGCTGGCCACCTTGTTGACGTTCTGTCCGCCTGGCCCACGACTGCGCTGGGCATGGAAGGACACCTCGCTGGCAAGTGCGGCCGCGGTGGGAATGGGCGCAGCCAGGCTCATTTGCCGCTGATCAGGTCGGCCAGCGTGCGCGTGCCGCAGGCATCGCGCCAGGCGCGCTCCATCTGCTGCTGCAACTCGACCACGCCAGGCGCAGACAGGTGCTGCGGCATCTCGATGCCGAAGTGACGGTGTCGTGCACACAGCACCACGTCTGCCAGCATGATGTTGCTGATCTCGCGCCCGGGAAACAGCTTGCCGTCATCCGCCTGTGCGATCAGGCCCACTCTCTCCAGATGCGCGGCCATGTTGGCTATCGCGATTCCGGGCAGCCCCAGCGCGCGGCTCATGCGCTCGATGGACCAGGGCGCATCACCCGCGCGATGCGCCATTGCGATGCGCGCCATGATGTCGAGGGCCAGTCGTTCCTGCTCGTCGTTCGAGAGCCTGAGCGGGGCATGGCCCAGTCTCAGGTAGTCCGGGTTCTGCAGGTAGAAGGCCAGCTGCGCGCCGGCCAGCAGCACCAGCCAGCCAAGATAGGTCCACAGGAACGCGGCCACCACGATGGCGAAGCCGGCATATACCAGCTCGAGCCGCGAGGTGTAGACCACCATGGCAGTGAACACCTTGCCCAGTGCAGTCCAGGTGATGCCGGCCGCCAGGCCACCCACCAGTGCCGGTGCCACCCGCACGCGGGTGTTGGGCATCAGCACGTACATGGCGGTGAACAGCCCGGTGACGATGGCGAAGGGAGCCAGGCTGAGCACCCATTGCTTCACCTTCTCGCCCAGTGAGAAGTCCTCGAAGGTCACCACGGTGACGCTGTCCAGTGCCAGGCCCGACAGCCCGATGACCGTGGCCACCACCAGCGGGCCCAGCGTGACGAGGATGGCGAACTCCACCGCACGTCGCAGGATGCTGCGTGCGCGGTCCACCCGCCACACGAAGTTCATGCTGTCTTCCACCTTCTTCACCGTGCCGATCAGCGTCCACAGCAGCAGCACGAGGCCCAGCACGCCCACCAGGCCGCCGCTCACGCGTTCGGCAAAGCCCATCAGGCGCTCCACCACCAGCGGCGCCGTTTCGCCCAGCGGCCGGAAGAACTCCATCAGGAAAGGGCGCATCTCGCGATGCGCGCCGAAAGCCTTCAGCACCGCGAAGGAAAGGGCGACAGCCGGGATCAGCGCCAGCAGTGTGGTGTAGACCAGGCCCGTGGCGCGCAGCGTGAGCTCGCCGCCCAGCAGGTCGCGCAGGATGGCGTAGGGATATCGCAGGCCGCGCAACAGCCGCGCCAGCGGCTCAGGTCCCCGCGTGTGCGGACCGAAGAGCGCGTGGTCGAGCAGTTGCCAGAATCGCTGCCACATGCCCGGCAATCCCCGTGGTGTCAGCGGGCCGTGGCTTGCGGGCCGGTGAGACGGCGCAAGGCTTCTTCGTAGCGCGCCACCGTCTGCGTTATGACGTCCGGCGGCAGGCGTGGGCCAGGGGCCTGCTTGTTCCAGTCCAGCGTTTCCAGGTAGTCGCGCACGTACTGCTTGTCGAAGGAGGGCGGGCTGGTGCCCACCCGCCACGTGTCGGCGGGCCAGAAGCGCGAGGAATCGGGTGTGAGCGCTTCGTCGATCAGCAGCAGCTCGCCGTCAGGGGCGAGGCCGAACTCGAACTTGGTGTCGGCGATGATGATGCCGCGGCGGGCTGCATGCGCCGCGGCATGCCGGTAGAGCGCGATCGATACATCGCGCACTTTCGCGGCCAGGCCGGCACCCACGCGCTGCGCAGCTTCGTCAAAGCTGATGTTCTCGTCATGGTCGCCCACGGCCGCCTTGGTGGCTGGCGTGAAGATCACCTCGGGCAATTGCTGCGCCTGCTGCAGCCCCGGCGGCAGTGCGATGCCACACACCTTGCCGGTGGCCTGGTAATCCTTCCAGCCGGAGCCGATCAGGTAACCGCGCACCACCGCCTCGATGGGCAGGGCCTTCAGCCGCCGCGCCACCACTGCACGGCCCTCGACCAGGGCGCGCTCGGCGGAATCAGGCACCACGGCCGACAGCGGCCGGTCGAGCAGGTGGTTGCGGATGATGTGCGAGGTCTGCGCGAACCAGAAGTTGGAGATCGCGTTGAGGATGCGGCCCTTCCCCGGGATAGGGTCCGGCAGGATCACGTCGAAGGCCGACAGCCGGTCGGTGGCGACGATCAGCAGGCTGTCGTCATCGATGGCGTAGACGTCGCGAACCTTGCCCCGGTGGATGCGCGCCAGTCCGGAGAGCTGGGTCTCGTGGACCGCGGTGGGTGAAGTGGTATTCAAGATTGCTACCATAAACGAATGCAGTGGACGGGAAAACTGATCGGGGGTGCGCTGGGCCTGGCGCTGGGGCCGATCGGGGCCGCGCTCGGGGCTGCCGTGGGCCACCAGTATGACCTGATGGCCGAGCGGCGCACCCGTCCCAGCGGCGAGCAGTTCTTTGTCAGCACATTCCGCCTGCTGGGGCATGTTGCCAAGGCCGATGGCCGGGTCACGGAACGGGAGATCGAAGCCGCGCGCCAGGTGATGCGGTCGCTGCGCCTGGATGCAGCGCAGGTGCAGGCGGCGATCGCCGAATTCTCCCGCGGCAAGCAGCCGGACTTCGACCTGGACGCCGAGATCGCCGACCTGCGCGGTGCCTGCCAGTCGCAGCCGGAAATCCTGCGCATGTTCATCGAGATCCAGCTGAAGTTCGCGCTGGCCGGCAGTGACATGGGCGTGAATGCGCGCGCGCGGGTCACGCGTGCCGCCGGCCTGCTGGGCATCACGCCGGTGCAGCTGGCACGCATCGAGGCCACGCTGCGCGGGGCCACACCCGGTGGGCCGGTGCAGGATCACGCGGCGCGCACGGCCGCGGCGTATCGCACGCTCGAGGCTGACCCTTCCGTCAGCAATGACGAGCTCACGAAGGTCTATCGCCGGCTGCTCAGTCGTCACCACCCGGACAAGCTGAAGGCCAACGGGCTGCCCGACTCGATGCTCGAACATGCCAAGCAGCGCACCCAGGCCATCAAGGAAGCCTACGAACTGCTGCGCACCCAGCGCGGAAGCGTAGAATCCCGCAGGCCATGAACCAGCCCTGGATTGCCCCCTCCATCCTTTCGGCCAACTTCGCACGCCTTGGCGAGGAGGTCGACGCCGTGCTCGCCGCAGGTGCCGACGTGGTGCATTTCGATGTGATGGACAACCACTACGTGCCCAACCTCACCATCGGTCCGCTGGTGTGCGAGGCGCTGCGCAAGCATGGCGTGAAGGCGCCCATCGACGTGCACCTGATGGTGCGGCCGGTGGATCGCATCATTCCCGACTTCGCCAGAGCCGGTGCCAGCATCATCAGCTTCCACCCGGAAGCCAGCGAGCATGTGGACCGCACCATCGGGCTGATCCATGAATCCGGCTGCCAGGCGGGCCTGGTGTTCAATCCGGCGACGCCGCTGAACTGGCTCGACCACACCCTGCACCTGCTCGACCTGGTGCTCATCATGTCGGTGAATCCGGGCTTCGGCGGGCAGAAGTTCATCCCCGGCGCGCTGGCCAAGCTCAGCGAGGTGCGCCGGCGCATCGATGCCAGCGGCCGCGCCATCCGGCTGGAGGTGGACGGCGGGGTGAAGGTGGACAACATCGGCCAGATCGCGCGCGCGGGCGCCGATACCTTCGTGGCCGGCTCGGCGATCTTCGGGGAAAAGGATTACCGCGCGGTGATCAGCGCTATGCGCGGCAATATCAGCGCGGCGGGCACACTGAAGGCCTGAAGGCCCCGTGCGCTGCCGGGGTTACTCTTCGTCGTCGTCCCAGTCGTCGTCTTCGTCATCGTCCGGCGCCGCTGCCGCCGGCGTGCGGGACGGAGCACCCTTGCCACCGGCCGCCGGCTGCGCCGGCACGATCACCGGCCGCGTCTTCATCTTCGGCCGGGCGTTGAACACAACGATGGTCTTGCCGGTGGCGCGCAGCAGGCCCTGGTCTTCCAGCACCTTCAGCACGCGGCCGGCCATCTCGCGCGAACAGCCCACCAGGCGCGAGAGCTCCTGGCGGGAAACCTTGATCTGCATGCCTTCCGGGTGCGTCATCGCATCGGGCTCGCCGCACAGGTCCATGATGGCGTGCGCCACGCGGCCGGTGACGTCGACGAAGGCCAGGTCGCCCAGCTTGCGGTTGGTGCGGTCGAGGCGGGTGGCCAGCTGCGTGGCCAGCTCGAACACCAGGCCGGGCGATTCGGCGGCAATCTGGCGGAAGCGCGGGTAGGTCATCTCCGCCAGCTCGCACTGGTTGCGGGTGCGCACCCAGGCGCTGCGGGTGGGTGCGTCGTGGAACAGGCCCATCTCGCCGAAGAACTGACCCTTGTTAAGGTAGGCCAGCACCATTTCGTTGCCTTCCTCATCCTCGATCATCACTTCGACCGAGCCGCTGATGATGTAGTAGAGGACGTCCGGAAGGTCGCCGGCGTGGATGATCACCGTCTTGGACGGCACCGTGCGGATACGGCAATAGCTGAGAAACCGGTTGATCGCAGGAATGTCGCTCAGCGGCTTGATGCTGTCTTCCATTGTTATCGTTCTCGACTTATTGCCCGTTGCCTGGGACGAACTTCCCTGAATATGTCGCCTTTGTATTACATAACGAGGCGCCGTGACAACCGCACCGGCTGTGAAGCCGGTCGCAGTTACACGTGGCGGGCGGTGCCCGTCATCACGCGGGAGGCCAGTTGCATGGCTTTCTGCACCACGCGGGGCAACGGCACGCCACCGGAATGGCGGGCCTGCTCGCCATGGGCCTGCTCGTCGGCGCGCATGTGCTCGAGGATGGAGCGGCTGCGCGTATCGTCTGCGGGAAGCTGCTGCAGGTGGGAATCCAGGTGTCGCTCCACCTGCCGCTCGGTCTCGGCCACGAACCCCAGGCTCACGCGATCCGAGGCCAGGCCCGCCGCCACACCGATGGCGAAGGAGCCCGCATACCAGAAAGGATGCAGGCGGCTGGGACGATCCTGCAGTTCGCGCAGGCGCTGCTCGCACCAGGCCAGGTGGTCCGTCTCTTCCCGCGCAGCCTGCTCGAGCACCTTGCGCACCGCCGGATCGCGCGCCACCAGCGCCTGGCCGTGGTAGAGGCCCTGGGCGGCCACCTCGCCCGCGTGATTGACCCGCATCAGCCCGGCTGCGAGCCGCCGCTGCTCCTCCGGGAGCCCGGCCCCGGGCACCCCGGGAACCGGGCGGGTTGCCCGGGGAGGGGCGAACATGGCCCGCAGCGCCCGATCGGCGCTGGCAAGTAGTTGATCTCCAAGGCTTCGTTCGGCTGGCATTGGACTACTATATATGTGGCCGCGGCGGCCGGACCCATCCGCCAATTGCGCTTTCAAAGCACCATGCCTTGGATTACACTCTGCGGCCTTTTTTACGGTACCCAGGCGCCCGCGGGGCGGCCAGACGGGGCCAGAGCAGAACCCGGTAGAGCCAATGAGCACCACATTCGTAAAACCCGCCGACGTGCGCGCGGACTGGTACGTGATCAACGCCGAGGGCAAGACCCTGGGCCGGCTGGCCACCCAGCTTGCCCATCGCCTGCGCGGCAAGCACAAGGCTGACTACAGCCCGCACGTCGACATGGGCGACAACCTGATCGTGCTGAACGCGGAGAAGATCCACGTGACCGGCGCCAAGCTCACCGACAAGTTCTACCACCAGCACACCGGCTACATGGGCAACCTGAAGTCCATCGCGCTGGGCAAGCTGCTGCAGGAGCACCCGGAACGCGCGATCGAGTTCGCCGTGAAGGGCATGCTGCCGAAGAACACGCTGGGCCGGAAGATGTTCCGCAAGCTGCACGTGTTCAAGGGCGGCGAGCATCCGCACATTGCCCAGCAGCCCAAGGCGCTGGAACTGTAATCCGGCGAAGTCGCCCCAAGCTTCAACCAGAGATCCCGACAGATGGCAGCACCCAGCAATTACGGTACCGGACGGCGCAAGACCGCCACCGCGCGCGTCTACATGAAGGCCGGCACCGGCAAGATCACGGTCAACGATCGCTCGCTCGATGAGTTCTTCGGCCGCGAAACCGGTCGCATGATCGTGCGCCAGCCGCTCACCATCGCGCAGGTCGAAGACCGCTTCGACTTCAACGTGCAGGTGGTCGGCGGCGGCATCACCGGCCAGGCCGGCGCCATCCGCCACGGCATCACCCGCGCGCTGATCGAGTACGACGAAAACCTGCGCAGCCCGCTGCGCCAGGCCGGCTTCGTCACGCGCGATGCGCGCGAGGTGGAGCGCAAGAAGGTTGGCCGCCGCAAGGCGCGCCGCGGTCCTCAGTACTCGAAGCGCTAATCCCGGTTTTGGGGGATCGTCCAGCGGTAGGACTACGGACTCTGACTCCGTCAACCTAGGTTCGAATCCTAGTCCCCCAGCCAGACTTCACCGGTTGCGCCGGAAAGGCTGCGAGGTGAAGGTCGAAGAAGCCCTGCAATGCAGGGCTTTTTCATTTACGCGCCATGCTGCAGGCTAGGCGAGGCAAACCACCAGAAAAGGAAGTCGCACATGGCCAGGAATCGCTCGCGTGACGTGGAGAAGGCCTACGGGCGTGCGGCATTCGCGGCCAAGCTGCGCCGGCTTGCCGATGCCATCGAATCAGGTGGCCGATTCTCCATCCAGGTTGCCGGGGAGCGAATCCGCGTGCCCGCTGATGCCATTTTCAATATCGAGCATGAACGTTCTGGTGACGAAGAGGAGATCGAGTTCCAGCTGAAATGGCGGGGAGGAATTGCCGGGTGACCTCCGCTGCCGGTACGCTGGATGCATACAGGGGGTGCGACGATGTCGGGTGAGGTACGCCGTGGAAGAGTCAGGGCCATGCAGCCCGGTCGCCGCGCAATAGTTGCAGCCCTCCTGCTCGGTGGAGCAGTGCTCTTCGCGCAGCAGCGGCCACAGCCGCCATCCGTGCCGTCCCTCTATACGGCTGAACAGGCGGCCACCGGCGAGAAGCTTTATTTCGAGCAGTGCGCGCTGTGCCACGGAGATGATCTCGGCGGCCGTGAGAAGGCGACCGCACTGGCGGGTGCGCAATTCAACGAGGCCTGGAACGGCAAGAACCTTCGCCAGCTGTATGACCGGCTCGAAACGATGCCGCCTGCCGCGCCAAAGAGCCTGACCTCGGCTCAGTACTCGGCGCTGCTTGCCTTCCTGCTGCGCCACTCCGGCATGCCCGCCGGACCGGTGGCGCTGCCCACTGATCGTGCGCAACTTGCCAGCATCACCTTCGGCCAGCAGCCGGCTGCTGTTGCGGCCGGCCCGCGCACGGCGACTGCTGCCGTTCCGGCGGCGGGAGCTGCCGCAGCACCGGCACGCACTGCGGCGGTGCGACGCGGACCCGATACGAACTGGACCACCTACGGCGGCAATCTCGCCAGCCAGCGCTATTCGCCGGCTGACCAGATCACGAAGGACAACTTCAATCAGCTGGAGATGGTCTGGCGCCTGAAGACGGACTTCCTCGGGCCCCGCCCCGATTCGCTGTATTCGGCAACGCCGCTGCTGGTGGACCGCACGCTGTACACCACCGCGGGCACGCGACGCGCCGCCGTGGCGCTGAACGCCGTCACCGGTGAAATGCTCTGGATGCACACGGAGGACGAGGGGCAGCGCGGACTCAACGCGCCACGCAACGGCGCCGGACGTGGTGTCGCCTACTGGGCCAGTGCCGACGGCCGCGACAAGCGCGTGATCTACGTGACGCCGGGCTACCGGATGCTGGCGCTGGACGCGAAGACGGGTGTTCCGGTGCCGGGTTTCGGCAAGAACGGCGTGGTGGACCTGAAGCTCGAGTCGGACCAGGAGGTCGACCTGGAGAGTGCGGAGCTGGGCCTCAACGCGACGCCGCTGGTCGTTGGTGACGTCATCGTCGTCGGGGCATCGCATCGTCCGGGCGGAGCGCCGCGCACCATGCGCAATGCGCGCGGCATGGTGCGTGGATACGATGCCCGCACGGGAAAGCGGCTGTGGATCTTCAACACCATTCCACGACGCGGCGATTTCGGATTCGACACCTGGCTGGACAACTCCGCGGAGCGCAACGGCAATACCGGCGTCTGGGCGCAGATGAGCGCCGATCCCGAACTCGGCCTCGTCTACCTCCCCGTCGAAATACCCACGGGTGACTATTACGGAGGCAACCGCCCCGGCAACACGCTCTTTGCCGACAGCCTGGTGGCAGTGGACGTGAAGACCGGCCGCCGCAAGTGGCATTACCAGACCGTGCATCACGATCTGTGGGATTACGACCTGTCCTGCGCGCCGATCCTGTTCGACATGAAATTGAATGGACGCACCATCAAGGCCATTGCGCAGCCCACCAAGCAGGCATTCCTGTTCGTGTTCAACCGCGAAACCGGTGAGCCGATCTGGCCCATCGAGGAGCGGCCGGTGCCGCAGTCCCAGGTGCCGGGCGAACGCACCAGTCCCACGCAGCCGTTCCCGACCCGGCCCGCGCCATTCGACATGCAAGGCGTCAGCGAGAATGACCTGCTGGACCTGACGCCGGCGCTGAAGGCCGAGGCGCTGGAAGTGGTGAAGCGCTACCGCATGGGACCGCTGTTCACCCCGCCGGTATTCAGTTCACTGGACGGACCGCTGGCCACACTGCAGGTGCCTGCTGATGTCGGCGGTGCCAACTGGCCGGGCGGTTCGTTCGATCCGGAAACCAATCATCTCTACATCCACTCGCACACCGCCGTGTACCTGAGCGGCATCGTGGCGGCGAATCCGCAGCAATCCGATATGGGGTACGTCGGAGGGCAGGCACGTGCCGGTGGTCCAGGTGGCGCGCCAGGCCCAGGCGCAGGTCCGCCCGGTGCAGCACAACCTGGTCGCGGTGGTGGTCCCGGTCCATCCCGCGCCGGTGGTCCGCCAGCCGCTGGCCCTGGCGCTCCGGCCGGCTTCCCGCCAGGCGGCGCCCCGAGAGGCGGAGCCAATGTGCAGGGACTGCCACTGGTGAAGCCGCCCTACGACCGCATCACAGCCTATGACATGAACACCGGCGAGATGCTGTGGCAGAAGACCCATTCGTCGACGCCGGATGACATCAGGAATCATCCGGCGCTGCGTGGGCTCGACCTGCCGCGCCTCGGCCAGCCGGGCCGTACCTTCGTCGGTACGCTGGCCACGAAGACGCTGCTGATCGCGGGCGAGGGCGGTGTGCATACCAACGCAGCCGGCCGGCGCGTCGCGCTGCTGCGTGCATACGACAAGCTCACCGGCGCCGATGCGGGTGCCGTGGAAATGCCGGCCAAGCAGACTGGTTCACCCATGACCTACGTGATCGATGGCCGGCAGTTCATCGTGCTGGCCGTCAGCGGCAACGACGGTGCCGAGCTCATCGCCTATGCATTGCCATAGCACGGGCCCTGCCGTGCGCCTGATCATCAAGCCAACCCACCTCACAGCGCGAGCATCCTCATGAAAGACATCGAAGCCGGAAACGACACCATGGCCAGGGGCTCCGCCGATGCGGCCCCGCAGCCGAATGCCATCAACCGGCGGGACCTGCTGGTCGGCACTGCCGGCGTGGTTGCGCTGACCTCGGTGGTTGCGGCGCAGACTGCGGCGGCCGCTCAGCCGCCCGTTGCACCGGCACCCGGCGCCGCGCCAGGCGCGGGCCCGAGAGCCGGCGGGCCTCCCGGTGGCGGCGCAGGGC
>JALYWF010000052.1 GCA_030852845.1 Pseudomonadota bacterium | reverse complement strand
GTATAGCGTGACGGCCAGCCGCACGCCATCTTCCATGGGCACGTACCAGGCGCTGCGCTGGTATCTCGCACTGTCTGCGGCGGCCGCGCCGCTGGCATTGTGCGCGGTTTCGGAAGCCGGGCCGCAGCCAGCCAGCAGCGTTCCCACCACCAGCAATGTGGTGCGCCAGCCGGATCTGATCCTGATGTTCATGCTCACAGGGAAAGCAGCAGCTTGCGCATGTCGCGCTCGGACCCGGTGGCCAGAAGCCGCGCGGCCAGTAGGCGCAGCGACCGGGGCGCGCGGGGGCGTTGCGCCACGCTGCCACAGTCGATGAACTTCTCCACCAGCACATCATCGGAAAGCGGATTTTCGGGGCTGCCGTACAACGGGCCCGGCTGCCATGGCAGCGAGCGCCCGTCCTTTAGACGCAGCAGCAGGCGCGGCGGGCCATCGGTCACCCTGTATTCCACGCGATCGGCCAGCGCCAGCGTTGCGGCATCGCGCAGCGACGCGGGCTTGTAGGTGCCGAAGGTCACTGCGCGCTGGCGCACTGTGGCCGCGACGGTGAAATACAGGCTGAACTTGGCATCAATGGCTGCGCGCGGCCGGCGCTTTTCGGCCATCGGCTCGGTCACGATGAGGCTGCGCTGCGGTACCTCGGCCATGATGGATTCGATGCTGGCCGGATCGATGTTGTCCCGCGCCTGGCCTTCGAGCACGGCCTGGATGTAGGGATGGTTGTCGCGGCATGCCGGCCAGGCCTTGAAGCCCACGAATTCACCTTCGAAGCGCTGGCCCAGTTCACGCGTGAGCAGGCCGGGCACGTGCCGCCCGCCGGAAACCATGGCGTACAGGCCGCGCTCGCCTTCGAACGGCGCGCTGAAGCCGCGCACTCCGCGTGCGGCCAGTTGCGCGGCCTGCACACCCGCCTGCGCGCAGAAGCCATCACGGATAGCACGCAGGTCCGAGTACGCATCGGAGAGGATCTCCGCACTGCAGGAGTTCTGGCACAGCGCGATGGAGAACGCTGCCAGGGTCTGCGTGGCATCGAGCCCCAGCAGCCTGGCGGCCGTCGCAGTGGCGCCGAATGTGCCGGCGATGGCCGGCGGATAGAACGCACGCGGCAACTCATCCACATTGCCCTGCGCCATCGACACGCGGCAGGCCACATCCGCCCCCAGCGCCACGGCCAGCAGGAAATCGCTGCCGCTGATTCCGCCACGCGCCGTGGCAATGGACACCGCTGCCGCTACGGCGGCGGCATTCGGATGTGTGCGGGAAGGATCGTGCGCGTCCTCGTAATCCAGCGCGTGCGCCAGCGCCCCATTGGCCAGCGCCGCCAACGCCAGCGGCGCGCGCCGGCCTGTGCCCAGGACCAGCGATTCCTGTTTTCCACCGCCTTCAAGTGCCTGCGCCAGGAAGGGTGCGCAGGCTGGTTCCTCGCCACTGGCGGCCATCGATACGCCGATGGCATCAAGGATGGAGCGGGCAGTGGCGTGCCGCGCCGCCGCGGTCATGGCCCCGATGCTGGCGCCGGCGACATGCTGTGCCAGCGCCAGTGATTCACCCGAATTGCGGTTGGCTGGCCGGCGGGGATCCGCCGGCGATGCCTGCCGGGCCGCAGCGGGTCCGGCTACCTGTGCCGCGGCGGCGAGCGGGGCCAGAAGCCCCACCGCGCCGCTGATCAGCTTGCGGCGATCAACCCGACCCGGCACTACTTCAGAACCTGTAGCCGACCTTCAGGCCCACCTGCCGCGGATTGCCGAGCAGGTACTGGCCATTGGCGTCGTTGCCGCCCTGGGCGCGGTTGATGTAGGTCTTGTCGGTGAGGTTGCGGGCGTAGATTTCCGCGCGCCACTCACTGTCCGACTCATAGGCGATGCTGGCGTCCACCAGCGTCTTGCCCGGGGTGAGGTTGTAGTCGTAGTGGTAGAAGCTGGAATAGAACTTGTCCTGGTGCGACACGCGCAGCGATGGCACCAGCTGCCCGGAGCCCAGCGCAAGTCCCGTGTAGGAAAGGCCGAGGTTCCACACCGAGCGCGGCAGGTAGTCCAGCGCCTGGCCATCCAGGTCGAAGCTGCCGGCCACTGCCGGGTTCACGCCGTCGATGATGCCCGGCGGCAGCGCCACCACCAGGCTGCCATAGGTGCCCTTGTTGTAGGCATAGGAAGCATCCCAGCGGAACTGGCCCAGCCGGCCGGAAAGCTGCGCCTCGATGCCCTTGATGATGGTGCCGTCTACGTTGTTGGTCACCGAAGCGGCCGGATTGTTCGGATCCGGCGAGTACGTGCGCTGGAAATCCTTGTAGTCCATGTAGAACACGGCCACCGAACCGGTGATGCCGGTCTGGCCCACGTCGCCCTTCCAGCCCAGCTCGAAGTTCGTGACCTGCTCGGAGTCATACGTGTCGGCCAGTGGCGTGGTGCCGCCCGGCTTGTAGCCGCGGCTCACAGTGCCATAGATCATCTGGTCTTCCACCGGCTTCCAGTTCAGCAGCACGCGGCCGGTGGTCTCGTAGAAGTTCAGCATCGGCGCCGGGGTTGCTGCGCCAGTCGGGGCGAAATAATGCGAGAGCCGGCCAGCGGGATACACCGGGCCACCCGAGGAGTATGAGCCGGGCGCGAAGCCGACCCGGTCCTCGTTGTAACGCAGTCCCGCCTTCACCTGCAGCGTCGGGGTGAGCTGGTAGCCCACCTCGCCGAAGATGGCGTCGTTCTTGCGCAGGTTGTTCAGGAAGAAGTACAGGCGTGTGTGGCGCTGCACGTCCACGGCCGTGCCAGGGAACTGCGCGTTGTTGTAGCGCAGGAAGTTCAGGTAGTTGTTCTGCTCGTAGTCCAGGTGGCTGGCGCCCAGTGTCCACTCGAAGGGGCCCTCCAGCGTCGACACCAGGTTCACCTCTCCCGACCAGTAGTGGTCGTTGATGGTGTAGTCAGCGCCGTTCTGCACGGTGGTGGGCGTGACGAAGGTGTTGCGGTCGAGGTCCTGGAAGAAATGCTGGTGGCTGGCCAGGTAAGAAGCCGTGGCCAGCACCTTCACCGAGGGGAGCATCTGCCAGTCGGCCTTGCCGGTGGTGCGCTCGTAGCTGACATTGCGATGGCCGTCGAGGTCAAAGTAGAGCTCGCGGCGATCGTCGGCGGGCAGGGTGTTGGTGCCGCGCACCGGGAACACCTGGTAGGGCACGCCATCCGAGCGCACGTCGCTGAGCTCATGGATCAGCCGCAGCTCCAGCTCCTCGATGGGCTGGTACAGCAGCTGCAGGCGCGCCAGCGAACGGTTGAGGTTGCCCGGCTGGTCCTCGATGCGACTGGCGGGGATGGTGGGATCCACGCCGTGGTTCTTGAAGAAGCTGCCGCGCTCCTCGATGTCGCCGGCGATGCGCAGCGCCAGTTTGTCCGTGAGCGTCAGCGTCGCACCGGCGCCAAGGCGGCGGCCGTCGTAGCTGCCCAGCTCCGCATTGAGGAAGCCATCGGTGCGGCCGATCACCGGCTTCTTCGAGTTGATGAAGATGGAGCCGCCGGCGGCGTTCTGGCCGGAGTACGTGCCCTGCGGGCCGCGCAGCACTTCCACGCTGTCCAGGTCGAACAGCGCGTCACCATAGACGAACTCGCGGGCGACATAGGCGCCGTCGAGATGCACCGCCACGCCGACGGTCTGGTTGGGGGCGGACTCGGATACGCCCACGCCGCGGATGTTCACGTACTTGGAGTTGCCGTTGTCCGTGAAGGTCAGCGAGGGCACCTGGTATTGCAGCTCGTCGAAGGTCTTCACGCCGCGCTGCTCCAGTGCGTCGCCGGAGAGGGCCACGGCCGAGAGCGGCACATCCTGCACGCTCACGGAGCGCAGCTCCGCGGTGATGACCACCTCTTCGAGTTCCGTTTCGGCATCGGCGGCAATTGCCGGGCCCGCGCCCAATGCAGCGGCGGAAGCCAGCACGCCAAGCGGAGCCAGGACGGATCTGTTCGATGTTCTTGTGGTCATGCTTCCCCCAGATGTTGCGCAGGCAGGTCCAGTCGGGCGCGCGAGGCCCCCGGTTTTTTTCTGTGCGCCACCGTCCGCGATATTGCACGGATGAAAGCGCTTACATAGGGTAACGGCTCCGCCGGTGTCGCGCCAGTCGTATCGCAGGTCGCGTGCTAACCTCGAGGCAGAGCGAAAGAAAACCGGGAAATGAAGGGAGCTTGACGATGCGCCGCCTGAACCTCGCCATTCACTGCCAAGGCTTGCTGCTGACCTGTCTGCTCGCCTCTGCCCCGGCGTTCGCCGCCGCGCCCGCAAGTGGCGTGCCCACCGGTTCCGGTCCGGAGCCGGCAGCGATCGTGGGCGAAGCATCGCTGCCCACCCACACCATCTACCGACCGGCGCAGTTGAAGGGGCGCTACCCGGTGGTGCTCTGGGGCAACGGCTCCTGCGTGAACAGCAACTTCGGCTACCGGGATTTCCTCGCTGAAATCGCCTCGCATGGCTTCATCGTGGTGGCCATTGGTCCACATCGGGATTCACCGGCACCGCGGCAGCAGCGTCCGGAAAATCCTGCCGAATGGCCACCCTTCGAGACCCGCCATTCGCAGATGCTCGATGGGCTGGACTGGATCACCGCCGAGAGCCGCAAGCCGGGCAGCCCCTACCGCGATCATGTCGCCACCGACAAGGTGGCTGCCATGGGTCACTCCTGCGGCGGACTGCAGACGGTGAAGGTGTCCACCGATCCGCGCATCACCACCGCGGTGGTGCTCAACAGCGGCATGATCACCGACGAAGACCAGTACATGGTGCGACATGAGCTCAAGCGCTCGGTGTTGCGGCAGATGCATGCGCCCATCGCCTATTTCATCGGTGGCGAGACTGACATCGCCTACGCGAATGCCGAGATGGACTGGAAGGAATTGCAGGGCATGCGCATCCCCGCGATCAACGCCAACATGGACGTGGGGCATGGCGCCACCTACAACCAGCCCAACGGCGGGCCGTTTGCCAGCGGACCGCTGGCGTGGCTCAAATGGCAGCTGAAAGGTGATGCCGCGGCGCGTGCGATGTTCGCGGGCGAGCGCTGCGGATTCTGCGACGGCGCAAGCTGGAAGCTGCGCCGCTACCGGATCGAGTAGCGGCGG
>JALYWF010000045.1 GCA_030852845.1 Pseudomonadota bacterium | reverse complement strand
CAGGCGTGCAGTCGCCCGAGCAGACGCTGGCGCTGGGCCGTGGTTCCTGCCGCGATACCGGCTGGCTCCTGGTGCAGTTGCTGCGCCACCTGGGATTGGCGGCGCGTTTCGTGTCCGGCTATCTCATCCAGTTGAAGGCCGATGTCAGGTCCCTGGACGGGCCCTCGGGCACCGAAGCGGATTTCACGGACCTGCATGCCTGGTGCGAGGTCTACCTGCCCGGTGCCGGCTGGATCGGCCTCGATCCCACCTCCGGGCTGCTGGCCGGCGAGGGGCATATACCGCTGGCCTGCTCGCCCGAGCCGGGTTCGGCCGCGCCAGTCACCGGCACGGTGGATGAATGCGAGGTGGCGTTCGAACACCACATGAGCGTGCGCCGCGTGCGCGAGACGCCGCGCGTGACGCTGCCCCACACCGAAGGGCAGGTGCACGAAATCGATGCGCTGGGTGCGCGCATCGACGAGTTGCTGGCGGCAGCGGATGTACGGCTCACGCAGGGCGGCGAACCCACCTTCGTGTCCGTGGATGACCGCGATGCCGCCGAGTGGAACACCGAGGCGCTGGGCCCGAACAAGCGCCGTCTTGCCGGCCAGCTCCTGGGCAAGCTGAAGGCGCGCTATGCCCCCGAGGGCTTGCGGCATCATGGCCAGGGCAAGTGGTACCCGGGCGAGCAGCTGCCGCGCTGGTCCCTCAACGCCTTCTGGCGGCGTGATGGTGATCCCCTGTGGAGCGATGCATCACTGTTCGCCAGCGAGGATCAGGCGTACGGCGCCACCCTGACCCGTGCCGAGGATTTCCTGGTCGAGGTGGCAGAGCGTCTGGGCGTGGGTGCGCGTCACCTGTTTCCCGCCTTCGAGGATGTCTGGTACTACCTGTGGCGCGAGCGCCGACTGCCTTCCAATGTCGATCCCTTCGACTCGCGCCTTGCCGATCCACTGGAGCGCGAACGGCTGCGGCGCGTGTTCACGCAGGGCCTGGATACCAGCATTGGCTATGTGCTCCCCCTGCAGAAGCCCTTTGCAGAAGCGCCATGGCAGAGCAGCCCCTGGTTCCTGCGCGAGGAGCGCTGCTACCTCATGCCGGGCGACTCGTCGCTGGGCTATCGCCTGCCTCTGGATTCCCAGCCCTGGGCTGCGCCGCGCGACATTCCCTGGATATTTCCGCCTGATCCGATGCAGGCGCCGCCGCCGTTGCCCGCCTATCGCACGCTGCGCCAGTTCATGCCGCGGCAGGGCGGTGATGCCGGTGGCAGCGGCTCCTGGGTGGCGCCGGGCGCCCAGGGCCGTGGTGGTACAACCGAGCGTCTGCGCCGCATGATGGCGGCGGCAACCAAGGCCCCTGCCATGTTCCAGTCGGCCGCGCGCCTCGCGCGTACCGCGCTGTGCGTGGAGCCACGCGACGGCCGGATGTACGTGTTCATGCCGCCGGTGTCGGCGCTGGAGGATTATCTGGAACTTGTGGCCGCCGTGGAGGCCACTGCGAAGTCCCAGGCCATGCCGGTGGTGATCGAGGGCTACGAACCGCCGCGCGACGTACGCCTCAACGTGCTTCGGGTCACGCCCGATCCCGGCGTGATCGAGGTCAACATCCACCCGGCGGAAAGCTGGGCGGAACTTTCGGCGCAGACGCAGCACCTGTACCAGGTGGCGCACGAGACGCGCCTGGGCAGCGAGAAATTCAACCTCGACGGCCGGCACACAGGCACCGGCGGCGGAAATCACTTCGTGCTGGGTGGCGCGACGCCCGCGGATTCGCCTTTCCTGCGGCGGCCGGACCTGCTGGCCAGCATGATCGCCTGCTGGCACAACCATCCCTCGCTGTCCTATCTCTTCTCCGGCCAGTTCATCGGTCCCACCAGCCAGGCGCCGCGCGTGGATGAGGCGCGCAATGATTCCGTGTACGAGCTGGAGATCGCGCTGAAGGAATTGCGCCGCCTGCAGGAGCAGGGCGTAATCGATGGCGCGCCATGGCAGGTGGATCGCCTGCTGCGCAACCTGCTGGTGGATGTGACCGGCAACACCCATCGCGCCGAGTTCTGCATCGACAAGCTGTATGCGCCGGAAGGCGTGGCCGGACGCCTGGGGCTGCTGGAACTGCGCGCCTTCGAGATGCCGCCGCATGCGCAGATGAGCCTGGTGCAGCAGCTGCTGCTGCGCGGGCTGGTCGCGCATTTCTGGCAGCGGCCCTATGTGCCGCGCAAGCTGGTGCGCTGGGGCACGACGCTGCATGACCGCTTCCTGCTGCCGCATTTCGTGCGCGAGGACTTAGCGGATGTGCTGGCGGACCTGGCTTCAGGCGGCATCGACATTCCCGCCGACCGGTTCGCGCCGCATTTCGAGTTCCGCTTTCCCAAGGTGGGTGACTTCGCCGCCCGCGGCGTGGAGGTGGAGCTGCGCTCCGCGCTGGAGCCTTGGCATGTGCTGGGCGAGCAGGGAGCCGCCGGCGGCACGGTGCGCTACGTGGATTCCTCGCTGGAACGTGTGCAGGTGCGCGTGCGTGGCATGACCGACAGCCGCCACGTGGTGGCGGTCAATGGCGTGGCGCTGCCGCTGCATCCCACCGGCACGGCCGGTGAGTTCGTCGCTGGCGTGCGCTACTGCGCCTGGTCGCTGACCTCCAACCTGCATCCCTCCATTGGCGTGCACGCGCCGCTGACCTTTGACCTGGTGGATACCTGGAACAATCGCTCGCTGGGCGGCGCGCGCTACCATGTGGCACATCCGGGCGGACGCAACTACACCACCTTCCCCGTCAACGCCTACGAGGCGGAGGCGCGGCGTCTGACGCGCTTCTTCCGCATTGGCCACACACCCGGCGGACTGGTGCCCGTGGTGCCGCCACACAGCAGCGAGCATCCCCTCACGCTGGACCTGCGCCGCGGCGGCGCATAGTAGACTGCCGTGCCCATGGCGCCGAATTATCCCAATCCCGAAGGCCGTTTCGACGAGCTGTTCGCGGCGCCAGACAAGCCGCGTCCGGGCTGGTCGAAGCTCTACGCGGCCATCCGCGGCGCCAGCGGCAATGCCATCGGCGAGATGCGCGCCGCCGCCGAGCGCCAGATCCGCGACAGCGGCGTTACCTACAACGTGTACGCCGATCCCAAGGGACATGATCGTCCCTGGGAGCTGGATGTACTGCCGCTGATCATCGATGCGCAGGAATGGGCCCACCTGGAGGCCGGCATCGCGCAGCGCGCGAAACTGCTCAATGCCATCCTCGCCGACATCTACGGGCCGCAGAAACTGCTGAAGCAGGGCCTGGTGCCACCGGCACTGGTGCATGCGCACCGGGGATTCCTGCGCCCCGCGCATCGCGCCGCGGTGCCCGGCGGCGTGCACCTGCATGTGTATGGCGCAGATCTGGCGCGTTCCCCCGACGGCCGCTGGTGGGTGATGGCCGATCGCACACAGGCCGTGTCGGGCGCCGGCTATGCGCTGGAGAACCGGCTGATTGTCTCGCGCACCTTCCCGCAGCTGTATCGCGACCTGCGTGTCCAGCACCTGGCGCGCTTCTTCGCCACGCTGCGCGACTCGCTGCTGCACCTTGCGCCCAAAGGCGATGGCGCGCCGCTGGTGGTGCTGCTCACGCCGGGGCCGTGGAACGAAACCTACTTCGAGCACACGCTGCTTTCACGTTACCTGGGTTTCCCGCTGGTGGAGGGCGGAGACCTCACCGTGCGGGAAGGCCGCGTGTGGCTGAAGACCATCGGTGGCCTGAAGCGTGTGCATGCCATCCTGCGCCGCCAGGACGATACCTTCTGCGATCCCCTGGAACTGCGCGGCGACTCCGCGCTCGGCATTGCCGGCCTCACCGACTGCGCCCGCCGCGGCACCGTGCTGGTGGCCAACAGCCTGGGGTCCGGCGTGCTGGAATCCGGCGCGTGGCTGGGGTTCCTGCCCGGCATTGCGCAGCACCTCTTCGGCGAGGAGCTGTTGCTGCCCTCCGTGGGCAGCTGGTGGTGCGGTGAGCCGGCCGCATTGCAGGATGCGCTGAAGCGCATCGACCGGCTGGTGTTCAAGCCTGCGGATCCGGCCGCGCCCTTCGATGTGATCTTTGGCGAGGGCCTGGACGAAAAGGGCGCAGCGGCACTGCGCGCGCGACTCGAAGCCGATCCCGGCGCCTTCGTGGCGCAGGAGCTGGTGCATGTGTCGCAGGCCCCGGTGCTGTCGCGCGATGACGCGCGGCGCGTGGAACCCCGCTGCGTGGGCCTGCGCGTGTTCGCCACCGCAACACCCGCGGGCTACTCCGTGATGCCCGGCGGCCTCACGCGTGTGGCCAGCAGCGCCAGTGCGCGCGTGGTCTCCATGCAGCGGGGCGGCGGATCCAAGGACACCTGGGTGATGTCGCCCGGGCTGGTCGATGCCAGCTTCACGCTGTTGCGCACCACCGTCTCCGCAGCAGACCTGGTGCGTGCGCCGGCCGGACTGCCCTCACGCCTGGCCGAGAACCTGTTCTGGCTGGGCCGCTACCAGGAGCGCTGCGATGACATGGCCCGCCTGCTGCGCCTGGCCCTGACCCTGAAGGTGCACGACGGCGAAGATGAGGAAAACGCCCAGGTGCCCCTGCAGGAACTGGCGCTGGAAGCGGGCCTGGTGCAGCCCGGCGAGAGCATGGATGCCGCGCTGCTGGAGGCAACGCTGTCGTTCGAGCGTGCCGGCGGCCTGCCGGCCAACCTGCGCGCGCTGCAGAACGTGGCTTTCAACCTGCGCGAGCGCATGTCGCATGACAACTGGCGTCTCCTCAACAATATCCTGCAGGACATGCCGCAGCATCCGCAGCCGCGGATTCCCGAGGCGCTGGAATGGCTGGACGTGCTGATCACGCGGCTGATGACACTCTCTGGCTTCGCGCTGGATGGCATGACACGCGACAACGCCTGGCGCTTCATGTCGATCGGACGGCGCATCGAGCGCATGGGCTTTCTCTGCGCCGGCGTGCATTGCGCCTTCCTGCATGATGGTTCCGCGGGCCTGTCGTGGCTGCTGCGGCTGGCCGATTCCATCGTCACCTATCGCGCGCGTTACCTGAGCGGCCCCGAGTGGCTGCCCGTGCTCGACCTGGTGCTGCTGGATGCCAGCAATCCGCGCTCGGTGCTGTTCCAGGCGCGCGGCGCGCGCAAATACCTGCAGGTGCTCGAATCCTCCTATGGCATGCCCTGCGGTGGCGACCTGCTCACGCCGCATATCCGCTTCCTCGAGACCATGGACCGCGACCGGCACCTGCGGCCCGAGAGCGCGGAGCTGCGCAATACCGTGGGCGGACTGCGCGCGATGGCCATGCAGGTCAGCAACGAGCTCACCCAGCGGTTCTTCAATGTCGGCCACGCGCCCTCCTGGGCCCCGCTGGGCATGTGATGAGCCGGCCCGCGAGCGCACCCCCGTCGCAGCGCTATCGGGTGCTGCATGAGACGGTCTACACCTATTCCGCGCAGGTGAGCAGCAGCCGGCAGGTGGTCCATCTGCATCCGCGCGAAACGCCCTGGCAGCGCGTGCTCTCGCACCGGCTCGACATCGAGCCGCGTTGCACCGAACGCAGCGGCGGCGTGGATTATTTCGGCAACCGCTTCGAGAGCTTCTTCGTCGATGAGCCGCACCAGACACTCATCGTGCGGGCCGAGTCCGAGGTGATCGTGGCGGCCAACGCGCCCGCGCACGGGGCCACCTCGCCGCCATGGGAGCTCGCGGTGGGCGAGCGCGGCGTGTGGAAGCCGGGCGCGGACCTGGCCGTGGAGCAGTACCGCGCGCCATCACCTGCGGCCCCCGTGCTCGCGCGCACCCGCGCCTGGGCCGCGCCCAGCTTCAAGCCCGGCCGACCCTGGCTGGAGGCCGTGTTCGAGCTTACGCAGCGCATTCCGCAAGAATTCGAATACGACCCGGAGGCCACCAATGTTTTCACCAGCGTGGCCGAGGTGCTGGAACTGAAGCGCGGCGTCTGCCAGGACTATGCGCACCTGATGCTCTCCGCATTGCGCAGCCTGGGCATGGCCGCGCGGTACGTGAGCGGCTACGTGCTCAACAGCACCACCGACGGCGCGCGGCTCACCGGCGCCGATGCCTCGCATGCCTGGGTGGCGGTGTGGTGCCCGGGGCTGGACTGGGTGGCCTTCGACCCCACCAACGGCAAGCTGGCGGACCAGGAATTCGTCACCCTGGGGTGGGGAAGGGAGTACCTGGACGTGACCCCCCTGCGCGGGGTGGTCCTGGGGGCAGCCAGCCAGCAGCTGGCGGTGGCAGTAAAGGTGATGCCGGTGCCGAGTCTTGCCCTGACCGCCGACGGCCCCTAGAATGCGCCTCCCTCAGCGCGCCCGTAGCTCAGCTGGATAGAGTACCTGGCTACGAACCAGGTGGTCGGGAGTTCGAATCTCTCCGGGCGCGCCATTTTCAATATCCCGGTTCATTCGCTCGCATTGCTCCGCTCTTGGTCGGGTCCGGGAAATACATCTGCCGCATGAGCTGGCGATACTCCTCCAGCGGCATCAATCCCACTTCGGCCCGCCGGGCGTCCACACCGGATTCATCCTCAATGGGCTGGAAGGTGACTTCGCCTGTCTGCGTAAACGGCATCGCAACGGTACCGTAAAGCTGGGGGCGGCCTTCGGACAGGCGGACCCGGTCGACGAGCATTGCGTAGTTCGGCCCACTCACCGTTCGGGCGCGAAACCCGGCTTCAACCAGCGGCATGGCCTGCCTCTGCAACTCCCGTCCTGCGTGCTGGAGCATCACTGAGGCTGCATTGCTGCCATCCAGCCCCACGACGTCGAGTCCGGGCCAGCCGTGTTCGCGAAGAATCTCCGCCAGGTGCAGTTCCGTCTGCGCATCCACATTGTTCATGCGTTCCTGCATTTCGGGAGCGACATTCTCCATGCCTTGATCGATCATTTCTGTGCGGATGGCCTGATCTGCAGCGAGCATCCCGACCAAGGTGCGACGAAGGTCGAGGTTGCCGATGGCCTCGCCGCGCGCGTCCTGGCGCGAGCCCTGCATGTCTACCCGGATCAGCAGGCCTCGCTTTGCTTCACCGGCATCCGCCTCATTGAGGAGTCGTACCGGAAGCCGCAAGGATTCCCCCTGGCCGCTGGCATGCTTGCCGATCAATACATAGTAGCCAGCAGGGAGGCTGGCAAATTCGAACGATCCCGTGTCATCGGTCGAGCCAGCAACGATGGGCATGACTGACCCTGCGTCAAACACCGCGATGCAGAAGCCGGCGAGACTGCCCAGCAGTCCCGGAAGATCAGGAACAGGGAATACGGTCTGGCCTTCCAGCCGGTCCACCGCGATCGGTTCGTGTTCAACAATCGCCGCTTCGTGGAAAAGTGCGGGACAGTCCCGGGATTCCTGCGCTGGCGCCAGCCCGGAGGCAACCAGACAAGCCGGGCAGATCAGAACCCGCAGCAGCGCTCTCATCGGGGTCTCCAGCTACCACAAGATTTGGTATTATCGTTAAACGATAATCTTTTGCTGTAGAAAGTCAATGGAGCAGCGCCAATGCAAAGCCCTGTCGCCGACGCCAGCCCCCCGACCGCGCCCATCCTCAGCCGGGTCCTCTCCCTGGGGTGTCTCCTGCTCGCTGCCGCGTTGCCCACGCTTGGGGTTTACATCGCCCTTGCGAACCCACAGCTCGTCATCGACAACCTGCACCTGCAGGTGCCGCGCGCAGCAGAGTCTCTTTCGATATTCCAGCGGATCGCCATTGGGGTGATCACTACGATCCCGTCGCTCTTTCAGGCCTATGGTCTCCTCAGTGCCCGCATGTGCTTCGGTAGTTTTGCGCGAGGGGAGTACTTCAGCCTGGAAGTCATCAGGGGGCTGAGGGGCTTTGCCGCAGGACTCTTCTTCTGGCCCGTGGCTGCGGTTCTCTCAAGACCGGTGCTGACGTTCGTGGCAACGCTTGACGCGACTCCGGGCGGGCACCAGGTTTCGGTGGGAATCGACACGGGCCAGGTGTTCACGCTGCTTTTCGCTGGAATCCTCTGGCAGATCGCGGGGGTGATGACCAGGGCAAAACGCCTTGCCGAAGAAAACGCGCAATTCGTTTGAGGAACGCCATGACCATCGTGATCAAGCTCGATGTGGTTCTCGCTGACCGCAAGGTGAAGTCAAAGGACCTCGCCGCGCATGTCGGCATCACCGAGGCAAATCTCTCCTTGCTGAAGCAGGGTAAGGTGAAAGGCGTGCGGTTCGATACCCTGGAAAAGATCTGCGAGTATTTGCAGTGCCAGCCGGGAGACTTGCTGCGTTACCAGCCGAAGACTGCTTCGCGACGAGTAGGGATGGCGGCCTTGCGGACAGCGTAGGGAGGAAAACAGACTATGCGGCACGCTGGTTTCTTAGCTGCGGAACGACTCCAGCTTCTGGATGTAGAACTCCCCGTCCACCTGGAGTGCCACTGCCACGCCTTCCGTGCCAGCGGACTCTGGAAACAGATATCTGGCTTCGACAGCGACGGTGCGCGGGCGTACGGACTGTGTACCAGGCAAGGATGTCTGACGCGGCTGGATCAACGTGCCGTCTGCCCGCAGCAGCCAGACCTGCACCTTCGGGACGGTCGCCGATGGCTCCCGCGGCGTGATGCGCACGCCGGTGGCCATCTCTCCGAAGAGGTTTACCTTCAGCACCACCTGCAACGTGTAGCCCTCGGAGCGACGCGTCCATAGCGCCGCCTCGACCTTGCCGGGCGCCCGCAATGCCTTCAGGTCCTGCGCCACGATGTCCCGCTTGTCCGCCGGGAGTGCAGCGGAAGTTGATACTAGCAAGGCCGCCGCAAGCAGTGCGCAAGATGCGAATCGTGTAGCTGTTCCCATTGATGCTCCGGATCCGGCAGCGCCAGCAATCAGCTCCCCAGCGACTCCAGTTTCTCGATGTAGAAGTCTCCATCCACCCGCATCGCCACGGCCACCGCTTGCTCTGCGGCGACGTCAGGAAACACGTAGGTCGCATCCACCACAAGGCTGCGCGGCGGCGCCGTCGCGGCGTTGGCGGGACGGGTGTTTCGCGGCTGGATTATCGTGCCGTCGGCCCTCAGCACCCATACCTGCAGCTGTGGCATCGCCGGTGCTGGCAATTGCGGCGGAGACCCGAACTCACCCCCGGGAACCAAGCGGCGGCCGTCAACAAGCCGCAACGGGGCAGGGGAAGTGAGCTTCAGCACCACCTGCAACGTGTAGCCTTCGGGGCGACGCGTCCAGATCGCCGCCTCCACCTTGCCGGGAGCTCGCAGTTGTTTCAGGTCCTGGGAGATGATGTCGCGAGATTGTGCCGCAGTGACGCATGCAGCGCCTCCCGCCAGACTCAGCATCACGCACGCGGACCAGATCGCTGCCGGCCTTGCCATTTGTTCTTCCCTGCCTGGCGATGTCGGCACCAGCCTACTCCGCACCATGGCGACCGGCAATTGTGTGCCCCTGGCGGCCCTGCTATTGCTGCGGCAGGAAGCACCCACGATGAAACTCAAACATCCCCGCTTCGGTCGCGGCTTTCATGTCCTGATGGGCAATCGCCGCGTGCAGGCGGCTCAGATGACCATTGCCCCCGGGGACAGCGAAGGCGGTCCCCGCAACCGCCACGGTGGCGCCGATCAATGGCTGTTCGTGGTCAGTGGCCGCGGCACCGCCATCATCAAGGGCCGCCGGCATGCGCTGAGCGCAGGTTCACTGCTGCTCATCGAGCGCGGCGAGCGGCACGAGATCCGCAACACCGGCCGCCAGCTCCTGAAGACGCTCAACTTCTACAGCCCGCCGGCGTATACGGCTGCAGGCGATGAACTGCCCGCGGCAAAGCCATCCGGCAGATAATCGGCCGGCATGAGCCGACCAACCGAAATCGACCTGCTTTACGGCCTGGAACCGGTGTTCGAGCCCGGCGAGCAAGCCGGCAGTGACGCGCTGGAACAGTTCATTGACATCGCCTG
>JALYWF010000164.1 GCA_030852845.1 Pseudomonadota bacterium | reverse complement strand
GGTCCGCCCCGCCCGGCTGCCGCTGCCGCGGCCGCACCGCCCTCGCCCTACTGGGCCCGGCCGCAGGATCCGGTCGTGGTGGGCCGCGTGGTGCTGGATGCCATCCTGCACAACGATCTCTACGTGGTGCTGCAGCCCGAATGGAAACCCGGCGTGCAGGCACGTGCCGACGCGCTGCTTGAATCGATGGCGCCGCTGCAACCGGTGCCGGAATCCATTGCCAGCGCGCCGGCCGATCGTTACCTGCGGACGCCGATCTATGCGCAGGAAGTCGCGCACCGGCGCGCGACACGCAACCGCCGCGTCAGCGGCATCTGAACGAATCGAACACACGGGTACCAGGAGGGAACTGACAGTGAACCGCCATAACATCATCACCAGTCTCGCGCTGTGCGCAGCGCTGCTCGCTTCGGTCGTGCACGCCGGCCAGGCGCCTGCGCCGGCTGCGCCGCGCGCCGGTGCTGCACCCGCCGCCCAGCCCGCTCCCCAGGCCGCACAGCGCCCGGAGGTATCCTGCCAGCGCGGCGGCCTGCAGCATGCCGTGCGGCTGTACCTGGAGGCGCAGGCCAAGGGCGACTATTCCGGCCTGCCGCTGGCCAATGGCCTGGGCTACACCGAGAACCTGAAGCCGGCGGACATCAAGACGGGCTTCCTCACCAAGAAGCTGAAGATCGACAAGAGCCTCACGCTCTATGACGACCAGTCCTGCCAGACCTTCACCGAGATCGTCGTCACCGACAAGGCCGAACCCTGGGTGGTGGGTGTCACGCTGCGCGTGAACCACGACAAGATCGCCGAGATCAAGGTGATCACCACGACCACCGGCTACTGGCTGTTCAATGCCGACAACTACCTGCAGTACACCTCGCTGGAGAACTGGGGCCCCATCCCGGTGGACCGGCGTGACTCGCGCGGCACGCTGGTGAGCGCCGCCAACGCCTATATGGACGCCTTCCTGGAAGGCAAGATCGACCTGGTGCCCTGGGGCTACCCGTGCGTGCGCGTCGAAGGCGGCATGACCACCGCGCGGGGCACCGATGCCGACACCTGCGAGGCCGGCGTGCCGGCGGGCGTGAACATCACCAACCGCCAGTTCGTGGTGGACGAGGTGCTCGGCTCGGTGGTGGTGTGGTGCAACTTCGGCGGCGGTGGCAACGGCAGCGGGGCGGCCGACACGCACCTGTTCCGTGTGGAAAACGGCAAGCTGCGCTACGTGCACACGATCACCAACCTGCTGCAGAGCAGCTTCCGCGGCGGGCCGACGGGCACGAATGCGGACAACGCGGGTGGTGCCGCGAGAAGGCCCGCACCGACCAACTGAGGCGCGCCTGGGGCGGAGCAGGCTACGCCTGCTCCCTCCTTTACTTCACCGCCGCATTGCCGCCGTCCACGTACATCGCCGAACCGGCAACGAAGCTTGACATCGGGCCGGCAAGGAACAGCATGGCCTGCGCGATCTCGGCGGGCCGGGCGATGCGCTTGAGCGCGTGAAGGCCGGCGGCCCAGGCCTTTTGTGCGTCGTCGCCGGCCAGCGCAGTGTCGACGCCGCCCGACAGCACTGCGTTGGCCCGGATGCCGCGCGCGGCGTAGTCGGCCGTGATTCCCTTCACCAGTCCGCCCAGGCCGGACTTCGCGGCGCCGTAGGCGGCCATTCCTGGAATGCCGGCGCTGGTACCGACGAAGCTGGAAGTGAAGATGATCGAACCGCCGCCCCGTTCCAGCATGGCGGGAATCTGGCTGCGCGCGCCGAGGAAGGCGGCCGTCAGATTCGCATCGAGGAGGTGCTTCCACTCGGCATCGGAGAGATCGGCCAACGGCTTGAGCGGGTAGGCGGTCCCGACGTTGTTGACTGCGATGTCGAGGCCACCGAAATCACGCAGGGCCGCACGAACCAGCTGCTCGTGCACCTGCGGCAGGGTCACGTCTCCCGGAACCACGCTCGCTGCGCCGCCCTCACTGCGGATTTTCGCCGCAAGTTCCAGCAGTGGTTCCTCGGCCCTGGCGTTCAGCACCACCGCCGCGCCTTCCGCGGCGAACAGCGTCGCAGTGGCGCGTCCTATGCCGGCCGAGGCTCCGGTAATGATGGCAACCTGGTTCTGCAATACAGGCATCGTGCGATCTCCATTGCGAAAGGAGATCGCAGCCTATTGCCCGGCGGCGCGATGCGCGTCCTGATTCTTGCGGTCAGCGCCCGCCGCGCAGCTGCTCGACGATGGCGGGATTCTCCAGCGTGGAGATGTCCTGGGTGATCTCGTCCCCGCGGGCAATGCTGCGCAACAGGCGGCGCATGATCTTGCCGGAGCGGGTCTTCGGCAGGTTGTCCGCGAAGCGGATGTCGTCGGGCTTGGCGATGGCACCGAGCTGCTCGCCCACCCAGGCGCGCAGTTCCTCCACCAGCGGCTTCGTATCGCCGGCGGGACGTTCGCCCTTGCAGACCACGAAGGCAAACACCGCCTCGCCTTTCACGTCGTGCGGACGACCCACCACCGCGGCCTCTGCAATGCGCGGATGGGCCACCAGTGCGGATTCGATCTCCATCGTGCCCAGGCGGTGACCGGCCACGTTGAGCACGTCGTCGATGCGACCCATGATCCAGTAGAAGCCATCGGCGTCGCGATGCGCGCTGTCGCCAGCCACGTAGTAGCGGTTGGCGAACTTCGCCCAGTACGTCTCGATGTAGCGGTCGTTGTCGCCCCAGATGGTGCGCAGCATGGAGGGCCAGGGCTTGCGGATAACGAGGTAGCCGCCGGCCTCCACGCCCTGCACGGGATTGCCGTCCTCATCGACGATGTCGGCCTCGATGCCGGGCAGTGGTTGCGTGCACGAGCCCGGCTTGGTGGCGGTGACGCCCGGCAGCGGCGAAATCATGATGGCCCCGGTCTCGGTCTGCCACCAGGTATCGACCACCGGGCAGCGCTCCGCACCGATCACGCGGTGGTACCACATCCAGGCTTCCGGATTGATGGGCTCGCCCACGCTGCCGAGCAGGCGCAATGACGACAGATCGTAGCTCTGCGGAATGCCGTCGCCCAGCTTCATCAGCGCGCGGATCGCGGTGGGCGCGGTGTAGAACACGCTGACCTTGTGGTCCTGGATGATTTTCCAGAACCGGCCGGCGTCGGGGAAGGTTGGCGCGCCCTCGTAGAGCATCACGGTGGCGCCATTGGCCAGCGGGCCATAGGCGACGTAGCTGTGGCCGGTGATCCAGCCCACGTCGGCAGTACACCAGTGGACATCCGTGGGCTTGAGGTCGAACACCCAGCGCGAGGTGAGCTTGGCGCCGAGCAGATAGCCGGCGCTGGAGTGCTGGATGCCCTTGGGCTTGCCGGTGGAGCCGGAGGTGTAGAGCAGGAACAGCGGATGTTCCGCATCCACCCAGGCCGGTTCGCATTCAGTGCCCTGCCCCTGCAGGGCATCGTGCCACCAGAGGTCGCGGCCGGCCTGCATGGGCACGTCGAGGCCGGTGTGGCGCAGCACGATCACCTTCTCGATGCTCGCGCCACCCTCGGACAGTGCCTTGTCGGTGGCGGCTTTCAGCTCCACCACCTTGCCGCCGCGCCAGCCGCCATCGGCGGTGATCACGAAACGGGCGGCGGCATCCTCGATGCGATCGCGCATCGACAGCGCGGAGAAGCCGCCGAACACCACCGAATGGATGGCGCCGATGCGCGCACAGGCCTGCATGGCGATGATGGCCTCGGGCACCAGCGGCATGTAGATGACCACACGGTCGCCCTGCTGCACGCCCAGCGCACGCAGCGCATTGCCGAAGCAGCACACCTCGGCATGCAGCTGCCCGTAGGTGAGCTTGCGCACCTTGCCGTCCTCGGCCTCGAACACCAGCGCGAGATGATCGCGGCTGGCGGCGAGGTGGTGATCGAGGCAGTTGTAGGAAACATTGAGCTGGCCATCGGTGAACCAGCGGTAGTTGGGTGCCGCAGATTCATCGAGCGTGTGCGTGAAGGGCTTGTGCCACACCAGCTCGCGCCGCGCCTGCTCGGCCCAGTATTCCTGGCTGTCCCGCCCGGCCTGCTCGCGCAGCAGCGCCAGCTCGGCCGCATTGGGGTGCGCGGTGGCGGCAAAGCGCGCCTGAGGCGGAAAGCTGCGCTCCTCCTGCATCACCGACTGGAGGGACTTGTCATTCATGGCGGGCAATCTCCGTTTGTCAGCCGCACAGCCGCGCCGCCTGGCGCGACAGCAGCTGACCGAATCCATTGGCACTGCAGAACCCATCGATGCCCGGCATGTCGGGCACGCGGCGCCTCAGGTCCGCACGCGACACGGCCAGTGGCATGTCGCAGCGGATGCGCGTGAGTTCGCGGGCAAGATAGGCCGCTTCGCGGTGGCGCGCCAGCCTGTCCGGCAGCGTGGCGGCACCGCGCAGCGGCATGTCGCGCACGGTGTCCAGACGCTGGTAGAGGTCATCGAGGGACTCATAGGCCTGCATCAGCACCGCGGCGGTCTTCGGGCCCACGCCGGGCACGCCGCTGATGTTGTCCACGGCATCGCCTGTGAGGGCCAGGTAATCCGCATAGCGCTCGGGAGCCACGCCGAAGCGGTCGGCGATCTCGCCGTGCCGGTAGCGCACGTTGCCGGCGTAGTCCCAGTACACGTCGCCCGGCGTGATCAGCTGCGCCAGGTCTTTGTCACGGGAGACGATGGTCACGCGCAGGCCTTCCGCGCGCATGCGGCAGGCCAGCGTGCCGATGATGTCGTCGGCCTCGAACTCGCTGCTGTCGAACCAGGCGATGCCGAGGCGTTCGCAGAAGGCGCGGCAGCGCTCGAACTGCAGCAGCAGGTCCAGCGGCGCCGGATCGCGGTTGGCCTTGTAGGCAGGATAGATGCGGTTGCGGAACGAAGTGGCGAGGCTGGCATCGAAGGCCACCGCCATGTATTCAGGACGCTCGCGCTCGATGAGGTCGCCAAGGAAGCGGGCGAAGCCATACAACGCATGTACGGGATTGCCATCGCCGTCGCGCATGTCCGGCGGCATGGAATGGTACGCGCGGAACACGTACACCGAGGCGTCGACGAGGAAGATCAAGGCGCTGTCAGTGCATCCATTCACGCAGGCGCGCATGCAGCGGGCTGCTGCGCGGGAAATGCGCCAGCAGGTACTGCATCTGGTCGGCCAGCACGCGCCGGCCCTTCAGGAAGATGTATTCGGCGTAGGTGGGCGTGAACGGCACGGCGATCAGCTGCATCTTCGCCTGCTCGGGCGTGCGCGAGGCCTTGGCGTTGTTGCAGCGGCGGCAGGCCGTGGCCACGTTGTTCCAGGTATCACGCCCGCCCTGGCTGAACGGGCGGATGTGGTCGCGCGAGAGCTCCTGGGTGGAGAAGCGCTGCGCGCAGTACAGGCACAGGTAGCCGTCGCGGCGGAACAGTGTCTGGTTGTTCAGCGGCGGCACGTAATCGTGGCGCGTGTTGCCGGGGTTGGCGGTGTGGCCCACGGTGGCGATGATGGAGTTGATCTCCAGCATGCTGCGCTTGCCTGAGGCGGCATTGAAACCACCCTTCAGGCGGTACAGGGGAGTGCCCACCGAATAGGCCACCTGGCCCTGGGTGTAGAGCCGCGCGGCTTCCTTGTAGTCGACCCACTCCAGCGGCATGCCGGCCACGTCGGCGCGCAGGATGGGCTGGCCAAGGCCATGTATCGCCGCCGACTGCACGACGGCGAAATCATGATGGCTGGCTGGCGCTTGCCTGTGCTCCTGAACGTCGTTCCGGTTCATCCCTGGAAGATTAAGATAGGTGTCGCCGGCAGACAATGTCCCCTGGGTGCTGCCGCCGGCGTTTTCCCCGTGTTTTTCAGTTGGAGACGAACCCATGAGAACCTGGCGCGTGGCGGCCGGTGGTCAGATCGATGGTCTCAAGCTCGGCGAGGAGCCCTCGCCGCGCCCCGGACCCGGGCAGGTACGCGTGCGGCTTGCCGCGGGCTCCCTCAATTACCGCGACCTGATGCTGGTGCGCGGTGGCTACGGGCCCGGCGCACCCGCGCCCTTCGTGCCGGGGTCAGATGGCGTGGGCAAGGTCGTGGAGATCGGCGCCGGCGTCACGCGATTCGTGGTGGGTGACCGCGTGGCCACGTCCTTCTTTCCCGAATGGGTGGATGGCGTGATGACGCCGGCCGCGGTCGCCGGCGCGCTGGGCGGCGGCGGCGCCGGCACGTTCACCGAGGAACTGGTGCTGGGTGAGCACTCACTGGTGAAGTCGCCGGCGCATCTCACTGACGAGGAGGCGGCCACGCTCACCTGCGCCGGCACCACGGCATGGCATGCGCTGTTCGAGGCGGCGCGTGTGCAGCCTGGCGAGACGGTGCTGCTGCTGGGCACGGGCGGCGTGTCCATCTGGGCGCTGCAGCTGGCGAAGGCGGCGGGTTGCCGGGTGATCATCACCTCCTCGGATGATGCGAAGCTGGAGAAGGCGCGGGCGCTGGGCGCGGACCACACCATCAACTACCGCAATACCCAGGAGTGGGCAGCCGAGGCGCGCAAGCTCACGGGTGGAACGGGCGTCGATGCCGTGCTGGAAGTGGGTGGCGAAAAGACACTGCTGCAGTCGGTGGCCGCGGTACGCATGCAGGGCACCGTGGCGGTGATCGGCGCGGTGAGCGGCGCCGCCGGTGGCCTGCCGCCGCGTGCGCTGATCCCCGGCGCGGTGCGGCTGCAGGGTGTGTACGTCGGTCCGCGGCGCATGCACGAGAAGCTGGCGCGCTTCGTGGAAGCCGCCGGCATCCGGCCGGTGGTGGGTCGCAGCTTTGCGTTCACGGAATTGCCGGATGCCTACCGCTTCCAGGAAAGCGGCGGGCATTTCGGCAAGGTGGTGGTGCGCGCCGGCTGAGTCGGCGCTACGGACGCAGGATGCGGTTGTCGCGCCAGGGCTGCCGGCGCGGCGCCCGCACGGCGATGTTGCCGTCGTCCGGCGTCAGCGCGGCCGGGGGTGCCTGCAGCTTGGCCGGCCCGGTGGGCAGGCAGCTGCCATCCTGCAGGTAGGTGAGCGCCGTGGCGAGCTGGCGTTCGGCGGGATCTCCCAGCAGGTGCGTGAGGTCATCGACCGCGGGGCAGCCCGGCAGGTTCGCCATCGGGTCACCGGTGGCGCGGGTGGCCGAGAAGCCGTCCACATAGTCGCCGAAGCCCACTTCGTTCACGCCGCGGAACTGGATCGAGAAATACGTGGTGCCGCAGTTGTCCGCCGGATAAAAGCCATAGGGCTTGCCGCAGGTATCGCCACCGACCTGGATCACCTGGATGCCGATGCCCCGCAGCGAATTGACCAGCGATTCGCTGGCGGAACAGGTGAGCGATGAAGTCAGCACCACCACCCGGCCAAGGTTCAGCGTGGGCAGCGCAGTGCCCGGATCGATGGAGAAATCCTGGGTCGTGGCGTGGAACGGCAGGGGCAGCAGCTGCGCGCCCGTCAAGGGATGATGCGTGGGGTACTTGCTGCTGAACTGCAGGCGCTCGAAGGTGCGGCCAGTGGTGGCCGCGGAGCCGGCGATCATGTAGGCCAGTTCGCTGGCGATGTCGAGGAAACCGCCGCCGTTGTAGCGCAGGTCGAGCACCAGCTCCTGCACCTGCTCTTCGGCCAGGTATTCCACCGCGTCGAAGAGCTGCGCCTCGGCGATGGCCGAATGGTCGTTGAACACGAGGTAGCCCACGTTCTTGCCGCCCACGTCGATTACATCGACCAGCGGCACGGCATCCATGGCGACCTGGCCGGCGGTGAGCGATGCAGTGGTGACGGTGGTGCTGCCACGGTCGCGGAACTCGAAGCTGTGGGTCGAGCCATCATCGGGCTCGAAGGCTCCCTCGACGAGGACATTGACGCCGGCCTGCGTGTTGTTGGTCACCACATTGATGGCGTCGACCCGCAGCAGGGTGTCGCCGCGCTCGATGCCCTTGGCCGCCGCCTGGCTGCCGGCCTGCACATACTCCACCACGATCTCGCGCGGAGGCGTGGCATTCACCACCTTCCAGGAGATGCCATAGCCCAGCACCACCCCGGCCTGCGACAGCTGGCGGTATTCCTCGGTGTCGACGGTGAAATGGAAATTGTCGCGGGGGCGGCCGGTGGAGGTCAGGCCAGTGGTCTTCAGCAGCGCGAAATATTCCTTCACGCCGCCGTCATCCCCGCCGGTGTTGAAGGGATCGCGGTCGGCCACCTCGTTGAACCAGAGGTAGAGCTCGTCGGTCCAGGAGCGCAGGAAATGCTTCTCGTGCAGGGCGCTGCCGGCACGGTCGGGCCAGGGCTGGCCGCTCCAGGGGTCGATGCCGCGGCGCGGATTCTCGCAACGGGCTGCGAGGGAGTCGGACGGCGGATAGACGCCAGGGGTGTAGGTGATGGCGTCGGGGCCTGAATCGCCGCCACCGCAGCCTGCAATCGCCAGCAGGAGGAGAAGCTGGCCGCCTACAATCGTGGTGCGTCGCATGACGCCATCTTCATCCGCATCTTTTCGTGGCACAAGTTAACAAGTCGTGACGGCTCCGCATTTCTGCCAGATCGCCATCGACACGCCGCTGAGGCAGCTGTTCGACTACAAGTTGACGCCGCAATCCGCGGTGGAACCGGGCATGCGCGTGCGCGTGCCCTTCGGCCGGCGCGAGGTGGTGGGCCTGGTGATGCGTCTTGCCGATACCTCGGAGGTGCCGGCCGAAAAGCTGCGTGAGGTGGCGGCGGTGCTGGACGATCGGCCGCTGCTGGGCGCGACCGACATCGCGCTGCTCGAGTGGGCGGCGAACTATTACCACCATCCCATCGGCGAAGTGGTGGCCACGGCGCTGCCCAAGGGATTGCGCGTGGTCCGCAAGCGGGCGCCGAAGGCTCCGAAGCCCACAGCCCCGGCGGCGCCCGGTGGCCTGCGCGAGGCGCCATTGCCGCTGAGCGGCGCGCAGCAGTCCGCGCTCACGGCGCTGCAGGCCGCCGAAGGCGCAGCGAACTTCCTGCTCGACGGCGTCACCGGCAGCGGCAAGACCGAGGTGTACCTGCAGGCGGTGGATGCGGTGCTGGCGCGCGGCGGCTCGGTGCTGGTGATGTGCCCGGAGATCGGGCTCACCCCGCAACTGCTGCAGCGTTTCGAGCAGCGTTTCGATGCGACCATCGTGGCGTTGCATTCCGGCCTCACCGACGCGGCGCGGGCACGCGCATGGGAAACTGCCGCACGTGGTGGTGCGCGCATCGTGATCGGCACCCGCTCGGCGGTGTTTGCACCGCTGCCCGGTCTGGCGCTCATCATCGTCGACGAAGAGCACGATGGCTCGTACAAGCAGCAGGAAGGCGACCTGCGCTACTCCGCGCGTGACCTCGCGCTGCTGCGCGGCCAGCTGCAGTCCGTGCCCGTGGTGCTGGGCTCAGCCACACCATCACTGGAATCCCTGCACAACGCGGCGCAGGGACGGTTCACCCACCTGCTTCTGCCCGAACGCGCCGGCAATGCGGAGCCGCCGCGCCTCGCGCTGATCGACATGCGCGCGCATGCCGTGCACAAGGGGTTGTCGGCGCCGGTGCTCAAGGCCATGCGGCAGCACCTGGATGCCGGCGCGCAGGTGCTGGTGTTCCTCAATCGCCGTGGTTATGCACCCACGCTGCTGTGCCAGGGCTGCAGCTGGGTCGCGCCCTGCCACGACTGCGACGCGCGCATGACGGTGCACATGCGCGGCAACCGCCTGGCCTGCCACCATTGCGGTGCCGAGGAGCCGCTGCCGCAGCGCTGTCCGCGCTGCGGGCATGAGGTGCATCCGCTGGGACAGGGCACCGAGCGCGTCGAAGAAACCCTGGCCGCGGAATTTCCCGATGCACCAGTGGAGCGTTTCGACCGCGACGTGCTGCGCGCACCGCAGGCACTCACCGGCGCCATCGATCGCGTGCACAGCGGCAGCGCGCGCATCCTGGTGGGCACGCAGATGCTGGCCAAGGGCCATCACTTTCCCGACGTCACGCTGGTGGTGGTGCTCAACGCGGACCAGAGCCTGTTCAGCACCGACTTCCGCGCCGCCGAACGCCTCGCGCAGACCATCGTGCAGGTGGCGGGAAGGGCCGGCCGCGCCGGACGCAGCGGCGAGGTGCTGGTGCAGAGCCTGTATCCCGAACATCCGTTGCTGGTCACCCTCCTGGAGAAGGGCTATGCGGGCTTTGCGGACGGAGCACTGGCGGAACGCGCCGATGCGCACTGGCCGCCGTTTGCCCGCATGGCCGTTCTGCGGGCGTCGGACACCTCGCCCGGCGCTGCGCTGGAGTTCCTGAAGGCAGCCCGTGCGCTGCTGCCGACGCCGGCGGGTGTGATGCTGCGCGGCCCGGTACCGGCGGCCATGTCCCGGCGCGCCGGCAGGCACCACGCCCAACTGCTGGTGGAATCGCCCCAGCGGGCGGCCCTGCAGCGTTTCCTCGGCGAGTGGGTGCCGCGACTGGGTGGCGTGGCCGTGCCGCGCTCGCTGCGCTGGGCGCTGGACGTGGATCCCCTGGAGCTGTTCTAGCCGGGGCCGGCCGTGGTGAAGCGCAGACACCACGGGTAGACTTGCCGCCCCCCATGAAGCAAGACATCGAACAACTGCTGCGCACTGCCGTGGCCAGCCTCACCGGGCAGTTGCCCGCCGACCTGCCGCTGGACAACCTGGGCGTGGAGCGCACCCGCGACGCGTCCAACGGTGATTTCGCCACCAACCTGGCCATGCGGCTGGCGAAGGCGGCGCGCAGGCCGCCGCGCGATCTGGCGCAGGCCATCGTGGCGGCACTGCCGGCGCACCCGGGCATCGAGCGCGTGGAGATTGCCGGCGCCGGCTTCATCAATTTCCACCTCGCTCGCGCCGCACAGGCGCAAGTGGTCCGCCGGGTCCATGAGGCCGGGGACAGCTACGGCACCAACACCGCGGGCGCCGGCACCAAGGTGCTGGTGGAGTTCCTGTCGTCGAATCCCACCGGGCCGCTGCACGTGGGGCATGGCCGGCTGGGCGCCTTCGGGGCCTGCGTGGCCAACCTGCTGGTGGCCAACGGTTATGCGGTGCACCGCGAGTACTACGTGAACGATGCCGGGCGGCAGGTGGACATCCTCGCCGTGAGCATCTGGCTGCGCTACATCGAGGCGCTGGGCGAGAAGTTCAACTTTCCCGCCAATGGCTACAAGGGCCAGTACGTCCGCGAGATCGCCGCCGACCTGCTGCAGGAGGCCGGCGAGAGGCTGCTGCTTCCCGAAGGGGAAGTGTTCGGCAACCTGCCGCCCGATGAACCCGAGGGTGGCGACAAGGAAGCCTACATCGATGCAGTAATCGCGCGGGCACGCGCGCTGCTGGGCGACGCAGGTTTTGCGGAGGTGGTGGAACTGGGCCTCAGGGCCATCATCGCCGACATGGAAAACGACCTCACCGAATTCGGCGTCACGTATGAACGCTGGTATTCGGAACGCTCGCTGGTCGACAGCGGCGCCATCGACCGCGCGCTCGAACGGCTGCGGGCGCAGGGCCACCTGTATGAGAAGGATGGCGCAACCTGGTTCCGCACCTCGAGCTTCGGCGACGAGAAGGACCGCGTGGTGGTGCGCGAGAACGGCGTGAAGACCTACTTCGCCTCCGACATCGCCTACCACCTTGAGAAGCGCGAGCGCGGCTTCGACCTGCTGCTCGACATCATGGGATCGGACCACCACGGCTACACCG
>JALYWF010000131.1 GCA_030852845.1 Pseudomonadota bacterium | reverse complement strand
GACCTGGCGCTGGCGCGCCCCCGGGTGGTGCGCCACCTGCCCGGGCCGGCGGACCGCCGGCAGGCCCGCCCGGTGGCCCGGGTGGCCCACCCCCGGCCGGTGATGCACCGGCCACCGAGCAGCTCATCGCCGCAGGCTGGGGCTACGCCTACCTGAATCCCGGCAGCATCCAGGCCGACAACGGCGCCGGCCTCACCAAGGGCATCATCGGCCTGGTGAACAAGGGCCAGCCACGCAAGCCGGATGACTGGGGTTCGCTGCGCGCCTGGGGCTGGGGCGCATCACGCGCACTGGATTACCTGGAATCCGACCAGAGCGTTGATGCAAAGCGCGTGGGCATCGAAGGCGTGTCCCGCTACGGCAAGGCCGCGCTGGTGACCATGGCCTTCGACGAACGGTTTGCAGTGGTGCTGATCGGCTCCCCGGGCGAGGGCGGTGCCAAGCTGCACCGGCGCAACTTCGGCGAGGCGGTGGAGAACCTCACCGGCTCGGGCGAATACCACTGGATGGCCGGCAACTTCCTCAAGTACGGCACGGCGGAATCCGGCTTTGGCAGCCGCAATGCCGGCGATATCCCGGTGGATGCACACCAGCTGCTGGCACTGTGCGCGCCGCGCGCCACCTTCATCAGCTACGGCATTCCCGAGCGGGGTGACGCAAAGTGGCTGGACCAGAAGGGCAGCTTCATGGCGGCACTCGCGGCCAGCCCGGTATACCGGCTGCTGGGCGTGAAGGACCTGGGCCGCGGCGATGACTATCGCAATGCCACGCTGCCCGCGGTGAACGAATCGGTGCTCGACGGCCGGCTGGCGTGGCGTCAGCATGACGGCGGCCACACCGATGGCCCGAACTGGAAGTACTTCATTCCCTGGGCCAACCGGGAACTGGGTATCCGGTAGGGCAGCCGCGCATCCGGCACGCAATGTCGTGCCGGATGCTATCGTCGGGGCCCCAACTCAATGGATGGGCCCCATGCTCCGACCCCTGCTGACCGCGGCCTGCGCAGCACTCGCGCTGGCCAGTACCGCCGCGCACGCACAGTCCTCATCCTCCGTCACGCTGCTGGAGCCGGGAGCCGCACCACGGCAGGCGCTGCGCTACCGCTTCGAGTCCGGGCGCACCGAAACAGCCAGGATGGACACCACCATGCAGCTGACCATGGTGGCCACCGGCGTGCAGATGCCGGTGATGGCGGCCACGCCCATCGCCGTCGAGATACGTCTGCGCACCGCCGAGGTGGCCGCGGACGGCAGTGCAAAGCTGCAGTTCGAGGTGCTTTCTGCCGCGGCCAGCGGTGACAGTGCCGCTGTCGCGCAGCTGAACCCGACGCTTGCAACGCTGAAGGGATTGTCCGGCACTTATTCCCTGGATCCACGTGGCCAGGTGACCACCACCCGGACGGCAGTTTCCGGCGCCGCGTCGGGTGCGGCGCCGACCGCAGCCGACATCGAAGAACAGATGCAGCAGATGGCCCTGCCACTGCCGGCAGAAGCCGTCGGTCCCGGCGCCCGCTGGCGCGCAGTACAGCAGACCAGCGCCAATGGCCTGGAAGTGACTCAGACCACCGAATACACGCTGCGCTCACGCAATGGCGAACAGCTCGAGCTGGACGTGAAGATTGTCGATGTGACGCTGCCGGATCTCTCGGGAATGGTGCCCGGCGCCTCCGTCAGCTCTGCCACCATGAGCGGCGGCGGACCGATGACCGTGAACCTTGGGGGCCTCGTGCCGCGCGGAGCGCTGGATGTCGAGATGGCCATCTCGATGACCCTTGACCTGCAGGGCATGTCGCAGGCGATGGCCATGCACATGAAGATGAAGCAGGCCATCGCGCCGGCCGCGGCGAAGACCAACTGAAGTTGCGCTACGGTGCCGCGCAGCTGAAGTTCGCGGCCTCGTCGATGCTGCCGGAGCCCTTGTAGCGCGCCACCTGCGGGTAGGGGCACAGTGGCCGCGTTCGCACCACCTTGTTGTCCACCACCCGGGCAGCGGCCAGTGACTGCGGCGCCTTGCCGGTTTCCACCCAGGTGATCAGGGCCGTCATGGCATCAAAGCGGTCGGTGCCGTAGCCGCCGCTGCAATGGGTCATGCCGGGCACCATGAACAACCGCGCAAAGCCATCGGTGGCCTTCCCGTAGCGCTCCAGCAGTGCCTCGTAATAGTTCACGCCCATCATCGGCTGCAGGATCTGGTCTGCCCAGCCATAGGTCATCAGCAGCTTGCCGCCGCGCCGGCGCAGCCGGTCGAGGTTGGTGCTGGTGGCATTGGCCTGCGCCGCCCACGGCCCCACCAGGGGCAGGTCGCGATCAAAGTCGAAGCGCAGCGTGTCGTAGTCCGGCTGGGGTGGCCGCAGCACCAGGTAGCGCAGGGTGTTCTCGCCCAAGCTGAAGACGGCCGGTTTGGCATCCTTCGAAGCCGGCACGATCATTCCCATCCAGGCACTGGATGTGCCCACCACCGCTTCGCTGCCGGGCATGAAACCGGGAAACAGGGACTGCCCACGGCTGCCGACCGGACCGGCATGGATGCTGTTCACCGTGGCCGCCTGTGCCGGCGTGAGGCAGCTGTCGGCATCGCTGCCGGCGGGGCAGGACGGCACGTCGCGCCGCGCATCGAAGTCGCACCTGCGCGGGTCATCGATCAGCCCGTCCGCGAGGCCGTCGATGGCATCGCAGCGTGCCATCACGCGGCCGGCGACGGTGGCCAGCTTGCCGGCGGTGAGCGGCGCCGCGGCCAGTGCCTGCTGGTTCCAGATCGCGCCCAGCATGAAACCGGTCTGGTCCACCCAGGGTGCATTGGCGAGGATGCCGTCGAAGTCTTCAGGATAGCGCTGCGCTTCCAGCAAACCTTGCCGGCCACCATTGGAGCAGGAGTTCCAGTAGGAGCGCTCTGCCTTGCGGCCGTAGTGCTCCTTCACCAGGCTCCTGGCCGTGCTGGCAGTGACATGCACCGCGCGGTAGGCGTAGTCGACGGCCTTGCGCGGATCGCTGAGCACGAAGGTGGCGCCCGGCTCCCGGCGTGAATCGTGGCCGGTATTGGTCTGTGCAAAGGCAAAGCCCAGCGCCAGCGCGGCATCGCGCTGGCTGGTGCGGCCGGGATCCTCCAGCGACTCGCCTGCATGCCCGCCATTGCCGATCATGTAGAAACGGCCGTTCCACTGCAGCGGCAGCGCCACCTCGAAGGCGACTTCAGGTCTGATGGTGCCCGTAACGCGACACCAGGCAGGCGTGGCGGCAGTGGCTGGCACCTCGACCGCCGAGATGGCAATGATGTCCTTGCCCTTGAAGCCCTCGAGCTTGGCGCAGCTGCGTTTCGGAGCCAGCTGCGCGCGGGTGTAGTCCACCGGCGACTGCTTTGCTTCGCTGAAGGCCTGGGCCTGCGCGGTGAGTGCGGCAGAGGAAAGCATGCAGGCCATTCCAAGAACGCGGCCCGCCAGCTTCAGGCGAAAGTGCTGCCCCAGTCCGATCATGATTCCCCCAGGCCTCACGGTGCCCTCTTGTCGGGGCAATATCAGGCCGCCGCCGCCACGGTGCAAGCGGCAAGCGCGTCGCGGCGGGTCAGTTCCGGCTGATCAGGCTGGCGATGCGCTCGCCGGCTTCCGCGGTGGTCAGCGACTTGCCGCCGGCGGCAATGTCCGCCGTGCGCAGTCCCTGGCCCAGCGCCCTGGCCACGGCGGCTTCGATGGCGCGCGCCTCGGCTTCCAGTCCCAGCGAATGCCGCAGCAGCAGCGCGGCCGAGAGGATCGTGCCCACCGGGTTGGCGATGCCCTTGCCGGCAATGTCCGGTGCCGAACCGTGGATGGGCTCGTAAAGGCCACGCTTGCCGTCACCCAGCGACGCCGACGGCGAGAGCCCCAGCGAGCCGGCCAGCATCGAGGCCTCGTCGGTCAGGATGTCGCCGAACATGTTCTCGGTGACGATCACGTCGAAATCCGCCGGGCGGCGGATCAGGTGCATGGCGGCCGCATCCACCAGGATGTGCTCCACCGCCACATCGGGGAACTCCGCCTTCATCACGCGCGTGACCACTTCGCGCCACAGCCGCGAGGTATCCAGCACGTTCGACTTGTCGATGGAGGTGAGCTTGCGCCGCCGCGCCTGCGCCAGGCGACCGGCCACGCGCGTCACGCGCTCGATCTCCGCGGCGCTGTAGCTGCACAGGTCGCTGGCCTCGGTGGCCGTGCGGGTCTTGGCGCCGAAATAGATGCCGCCGGTGAGTTCGCGCACGAACACCAGGTCGACGCCGCGCACCACCTCGGCCTTCAGCGTGGTGGAGTCGGCGAGGGCAGGGTGCACGGCCACGGGGCGCAGGTTGGCATACACGCCCAGCTCCTTGCGCAGCCGCAGCAGGCCGGCCTCGGGACGCAGCTTCGCATCCGGCGCCGACCACTTCGGCCCGCCGATCGCACCCAGCAGGATGGCATCGGAGGCCAGGCAGCTCTGCAGCGTCGCCGCCGGCAGCGGGTCACCCTGGTTGTCGATGGCGATGCCGCCGAAGTCGCGCGCGTCGAACCGGAACTGGTGGCCGAACAGCGCCGCTACCTTTTCGAGTGCGCGCACACCCTCGCGCGCCACTTCAGGACCGATGCCGTCGCCACCGAGGACGGTGATGTTTGCCTGCATGCGGGAATACTCCGGGGATCGGAAGCGCGAGGCTCAGCGGCCCGCGGCGGCGCGACGCTGCTCGTACGCGCTGATCTGCGCGTCCTTCGACAGCAGGTAGCCAAGCTGGTCCACGCCCTGCATCAGGCAGTAGCGTGCGAACGGCTCGATGGGAAACTGCACGCTGCGTCCATCGGGCAGGCGCAGCGAAGTGGTGGCCAGGTCCACGGTCACTTCGACACCGGGGTTGGCAGTCAGCCAGGCCAGCGTGCCTGCGTCGACAATCACCGGCACCAGGCCGTTCTTCAGCGAATTGGAGCGGAAGATGTCGGCGAAGCTGGTGCTCACCACGGCGCGGATGCCAAAGTCGGTGAGCGCCCAGGGCGCATGCTCGCGCGAGGAGCCGCAGCCGAAGTTGTCACCAGCCACCAGCACCTTGCAGCCGGCAGCCTCCGGCTGGTTGAGCACGAAGGCGGGATCCGGGCTGCCGTCTGCCTGGTAGCGCCAGTCGGCGAAGAGCTGCTGGCCCAGGCCTTCCTTCGAAGTGGTGCGCAGGAAGCGCGCCGGGATGATCTGGTCCGTGTCGACGTCATTGCGCGGCAGGACCGCGGTGCGCGAAGTGATGCTCTGGAAAGCTTCCATGTGGTTACCCCCGCGCCTGCAGCAGCTCGCGCGGATCCGTGATCACGCCGCGCACGGCAGAGGCCGCGGCGGTGAGCGGGCTGGCCAGCAACGTGCGCGCACCGGGACCCTGCCGTCCCTCGAAGTTGCGGTTGCTGGTGCTGAGGGAATATTGCCCCTTGCCCACGATGTCCCCGTTCATGCCCAGGCACATCGAGCAGCCGGATTCGCGCCACTCCGCGCCGGCCTCGGTGAACACGCGGTCCAGGCCTTCGGCCTCGGCCTGCTTCTTGATCTGCTGCGAGCCAGGCACCACCAGCATCTGCACGCCCGGTGCAATCCGGTGGCCCTTGAGCACGCCGGCGGCAGCGCGCAGGTCGGTGAGGCGGGAATTGGTGCAGCTGCCGATGAACACCATGTTCACCGGCGAGCCGGAGAGCTTCTGCCCGGCCACGAACCCCATGTATTCCAGCGCGCGGCCGAACACAGGATCTTCGCTGCTCAACGGCACGTTGCCGGTGACGGCGGCCACCATGCCGGGGTGCGTACCCCAGGTGACCATGGGTTCGATGGTCGAGGCGTCGAGGATCACTTCGCGATCGAAGCTGGCGCCCGGATCAGTGGCCAGCGTGCGCCAGTCGGCCACGGCCTTGTCCCACTCCGCGCCCTGCGGCACACGCGGGCGGCCCTTCAGGTATTCGAAGGTGGTCTCGTCCGGCCCGATCATGCCGGCGCGTGCGCCGGCCTCGATGGACATGTTGCACACCGTCATGCGCTCATCCATGTTGAGCGCGCGGATGGCCTCGCCGCGGAATTCGATCACGTGGCCAGTGCCACCGCCCACGCCGATCCTGCCAATGATGGCGAGCACCAGGTCCTTGGCCGTCACGCCCGGACGCAGGCGTCCGTTCACCGTGATGGCCAGCGTCCTGGCCCGCGTCTGCAGCAGGCACTGCGTGGCCAGCACATGGCCCACTTCAGTGGTGCCGATGCCGAAGGCCAGCGCCCCGAAGGCACCATGCGTGGAAGTGTGGCTGTCGCCACACACGATGGTCTTGCCCGGCTGCGTCGCACCCAGCTCCGGCCCGATCACATGCACGATGCCGCGCTTGTCGCTGGTGAGGTTCATCAGCTCCACGCCGAACTCGGCGCAGTTGGCCTCCAGCTGGTGCACCTGCTTCGCCGCCGACTCGATGGTGAACGGCTTGCCGCCGAACACCTGCTCGGTGCGTGTGGGCGTGGAGTGATCCATGGTGCCCAGCGTGAGGTCGGTACGGCGCACCTTCAGCCCGCGCTCGCGCAGCACCGTAAAGGCCTGCGGCGTGGTCACCTCGTGGATGAGATGCAGGTCGATGAACAGCACCGCCGGCGTGTCGGCGGTCTCGGGCACGACCTCGTGCCGCTCCCAGACTTTCTGGAAGAGGGTCTTCGGCTGGCTCATGCCCGACCTCAACCCGTCGCCGCGCGCGGCACCGCCGACATGTCCACCGGATCCAGCCAGCCGTACTTGTCGGGCAGGGTGCCGTTGAGCACGCCGAAGAAGGCCTGCTGCAGCTTCTCGGTGATGGGGCCGCGCCGGCCGGCGCCGACCACGATGCGGTCCACCGAACGCACCGGCGTGATCTCCGCCGCCGTGCCGGTGAAGAACAGCTCATCGGCGATGTACAGCATCTCGCGGGGAATGGCGCTCTCGCGCACTTCCAGGCCCATGTCGCGCGCCAGCCGCATCACCGAATCACGCGTGATGCCGCCAAGGGCCGAATGCGCCAGCCCCGGCGTGTGGATCACGCCATCGCGGATCAGGAACAGGTTCTCGCCCGCGCCCTCGCTCACCGTGCCATCGGGCGCAAGGCCGATGCCCTCGGCGAACCCGAGGCGCTTGGCCTCGAGGCTGATCAGCTGGCTGGAAAGATAATTGCCGGCCGCCTTGGCCAGGGCAGGGATGGTATTGGGGGCCACCCGCTGCCAGGACGACACGCACACATCCACGCCATTGGCCTCGGAGTCGGCACCGAGGTATTTGCCCCATTCCCACGCGGCAACCGCCACGTCGATGGGCGGCTCGATCTTCGGGGCCACGCCGATCTCGCCGTAGCCGCGGAAGGCCACGGGCCTGAGGTAGGCGCCGTTCTTCAGCCCGTTGACCGCGACCACTTCGCGGCACGCGGCATTGATCTGCTCGGGCGTGAAGGGAATGGTCATGCGGTAGATCTTGGCCGAGTCATACAGCCGTCGCGTGTGCTCGGCGAGGCGGAACACCGCCACGCCCGTCTTCGTCGCATACGCCCGTACACCCTCGAACACCGACGAGCCGTAATGCAGGGCATGCGACAGCACGTGCACCGTCGCCTTCTCCCAGGGGACCAGCTTGCCGTTGAACCAGATGTATTGCGTTGCGGGTATGGGCATGGCGTTGTTCCTGCTTCAGCGCGTTGTCAGGCGCGCTCCTCCGACAGCCAGGGCATGCGCTCGCGCAGCTTGGCCCCGACCTTCTCGATCTTGTGGTTCAGATCGGCCTTCATCAGCTTGTTGTACTTCTTCATGCCGGTCTTGTTCTCGGCGATCCACTTGCGGGCGAACTTGCCCGACTGGATGTCGCCCAGCACCTTCTTCATTTCCTTCTTGGTGGTGCGATTGATGATGCGCGGTCCGCTCACCATGTCGCCCCACTTGGCGGTGGTGCTGATGTACTTGTGCATCTTCGCCAGGCCACCCTCGTGCAGCAGGTCGACGATGAGCTTCAGTTCGTGCAGCACTTCGTAGTAGGCCACTTCCGGCTGGTAACCGGCTTCGGTGAGCGTCTCGAAACCCTTCAGGATCAGGTCCGAGGTGCCACCGCACAGCACTACCTGCTCGCCGAACAGATCCGTCTCGGTCTCCTCCGCGAAAGTGGTGGCCAGCACGCCGCCACGGGTGCTGCCGATGCCATGGGCATAGGCCAGCGCCTTGTCGAAGGCCTTCTTCGAGGCGTTCTGCGCCACGGCGATCAGCGCCGGCACGCCACGGCCCTGCTGGTACTGGCGACGCACCAGGCCACCCGGGCCCTTCGGCGCGATCAGCACCACGTCCAGGTCCTTGCGCGGCTTGATCTGCTTGAAGTGGATGTTGAAGCCATGCGCGAACAGCAGCGTCGCGCCCTTCGGGATGGAATCCTTCAGCTCGGCGTACAGCGCCTTCTGCGTGGTATCGGGCACCAGCAGGGCGATCAGGGTCGCATCCTTCACGGCATCGGCCGGCGCCAGCACAGTCAGGCCATCCTTCTTCGCCTGCTTGAAGCTGTCGCCCTTGCGCACGCCCACTACCACGTCGAAACCGCTGTCCTTCAGGTTCAGCGCATGGGCGCGGCCCTGGCTGCCATAGCCGAGGATCGCGATACGCGCGCGGCGCAGGGCGGTTTTGTCGACATCCTTGGGTCCGTAAAGACGCATGCTTGGGCTCCGTGAAAACAACACTGTGGAATGGGCAAGTATAGCGCGATTCCCGCTAATAGCTGACCTGTCAGTGATACGGATCACTTAGAATGTTGCACATGCCCCAGTCCGAAGAGCCCGCCACCGCGCTGCCGCTGTACTGCGTCACCGACCGCGAATTGCCGGCATGGCGCGATGCACAGCCTGCCCCCGTGCGCGGCTGGCTCGATGCCAACGGTTTCCTTGCGGAGCGTGGCCGCTGGGCAATGCTGCCGGATGCCACAGGTGGCCATGCAGGCGTCGTGGTGGGGCTGGGCCGCCAGCCGCCGACGGATGCGGCCGGCTGGTTCTGGCTGGGTGCCGCACTTTCCGACCGGCTGCCGTTTGCCAGCTACCACCTCGCCGCCCCGCACGTGGTGGCCGCGCTGCCCTTCACCCTGGGCTGGACCTACGGCGGTTACCGTTTCCAGCGCTATGTCACGCCGCGTCCCACGCAGGCGCGCAGGCCAAGGCTCGAACCGCCCGCCGGGGTGGACGCGAGCTATGTGGCAGCAGCAACCGCGGCGGCGGCCTGGGCGCGCGACCTGGTGAACACACCCGCCAATGACATGGGCCCGGACGAGCTGGAACAGCAGGCCGCCGCTTTCGCCACCAGTCATGGCGGCGAACTGCAGGTGGTCCGCGGCGATGCCCTGCGCCAGGGATTTCCCCTCATCGCAGCCGTGGGCCAGGGGTCCGTGCGTGCACCCCGGCTGCTCGACCTGCGCTTCGCCCGTCCCGGCGCACCCCGCATCACGCTGGTGGGCAAGGGCGTGTGCTTCGACAGCGGCGGGCTGGACATGAAGCCCTCCGCCGGCATGGCGCTGATGAAGAAGGACATGGGCGGCGCTGCCGCAGCACTGGCCACGGCGCAACTGCTGCGCGACACCGGCGTGCCCGTGGACCTGCGCGTGCTGGTGCCCGCGGTGGAGAACAGCGTGGACGGCAATGCCTTCCGCCCCGGCGACGTATGGCGCTCGCGCAAGGGCCTGTCGGTGGAAATCACCAACACCGACGCCGAAGGGCGGCTGGTGCTCGCCGATGCACTGGCGCTGGCGGCGGAGGAATCCCCGGCATTGATCGTGGATTTCGCCACGCTCACCGGCGCGGCACGGGTGGCACTGGGGCCTGAGCTGCCGCCCGTCTTTGGTGGCGATGCCGCGCTGGTGCGCCAGCTGCAGGAGGAGGGCGCGCGCCTCGCCGATCCCCTGTGGCCCATGCCCTTGTGGGATCCCTATGACGATGATCTTTCCAGCCGCATCGCCGACCTGAACAACGCCCCTTCCGGTGGCATGGCCGGCTCGATCACCGCTGCGCTGTTCCTGCGGCGCTTCGTCACCGACCCCGCACGCTGGCTGCACCTGGACGTCTATTCCTGGAACCAGCGCGACCGGCCTGGCCGGCCACCGGGCGCAGAGGCGCAAGGCATCCGTGCGGCAGCCGCGCTCATCGCGGCGCGCTTCGGCGCATGAGTCCGGGCCGGCCTGCGCTGGCCCTGTACCGGCGCGAACTGGGCCCCTGGCTGCTGGCCGGGTGTGCCCTGGGCATGGTGGAGGGCGCAACTGCCGCCGTACTGGTGAAACGCGGCTTCGCAGCCCATGTGTCACCGGAGCTGCTGAACCTGGCCACTGCGTTCGTGAGCGGCTCTCCGGCGCTGGCCAACCTCACTTCCTTCCTGTGGGCCAATCTCGCCCACGGCCGCGAGAAGGTGCGCCTGCTGGTGGTGCTGCTGGCTTTGTTCGGCGCAGTGGTGGGCTGCATCGGACTGATGCCGCGTGCCTCGACCGGGCTCGCGCTCACAGTGTTGTCGGTGCTGGCCGCGCGCATGATCTGGTCCGGTGTCCTCACCGTCCGTTCCACCGTGTGGAGCGCGAATTACCCGCGCGCGGTGCTGGCGCGCACCACCGGTCGCATCGTGATCGCCACCGCGCTGGGCATGGCCGGCGTGGCGGCGCTGGTGGCCACGGTGCTGCAGACCCGCCCGCGGGCGGCGCCACTGCTTTACCTGGTTGCAGGCTTGTCTGCCGGCGCCGCGGCCGTGATGTTCCGGCGCGTGCGGGTGCGCCAGTCTTTCCGGCTGCTGCGCGCCGAGCGCAGCGAAGGCGGCAAGGCAGAGGTGGTCAGCCTCGATGCCATGCGCGCCATCCTGCAGGGGGATCCGGAGTTCCGCCACTTCATGTCATGGATGGCGCTGTATGGCGCCGGCAACCTGATGATCTTCGGCCAGCTGGTGATCATCTTCAGTGACCAGCTGCATCTGCCGGCAGCCCGGCAGATCGCCATGCTCACCATCGTGCCGCTGCTGAGCGTGCCGCTGTTCACGCCGCTGTGGGCCAGGCTCTTCGATGGCGGCCACGTGGTGGAGTACCGCGCGCGCCAGTGCTGGTCGCTGGTGCTGGCGATGGCCGCAGTGATCATGGGCGTCTTTCTGGAGAACCAGCCATTGCTGTGGCTGGCTGCGCTGCTGTTCGGCATCTCCACCGCCGGCGCCAACCTGGGCTGGAACCTCGGCCACAACGACTTCGCCACGCTGGGCAAGGTGCAGCAATACATGGGCGTGAACGTCACCCTCACCGGCATGCGCGGCCTGCTGGCGCCACCGCTGGGCGCCGTGGCCTACACGCTACTGGAACGGCGTTCGCCCGGGGCTGGACGCTATGCGCTGCTGTTGCCCTTCGGCATCACGCTGGTGGGCGCCATGGGTTTCATCCGCCTGAACCACGAGCGCAGCCGGGCGGGGACGCCAGGCGCGCCGCCGTAACCGGCCTGCAACTGCCGACGCGCAGGTTCCGCCTGTCACATGGTCGTAGGACATGTCGCACTGCAAGCCGCGCTGCAGGAGTGATTGCGCCGCCGCGCGATGGGCTATCATCACCGCACGCCACCCGGCGACGTATCGAGGTGGCTTGTTTTACAGCGGAACCAGAACGCCGCGATGGGGATTCCCGCAACCGATTTGACGCACTGTTATTGCGCACGCGCATATTGCAGCGCGTTGCGCGCGCCCTGCACGTGCTTCATCGAGGTTGTGCAATTCTCGACTTCGGCGTTACAGTTCCCACAGGCATGCAAGCACTTGCATGACAGCTAGAAGGTAGTTACCTTGCGGCGCGGCCTGTTTTTGGGGATGGCTTGCAAAGGTTGAGGGGTCATGGGCGTATACACACAAACTGAAGGCAGCTGGCTTTCCCGTCGCGGCACATTCCTCGTGCTGCTGGTGGCTTTCCACCTGGTCTTCTTCTGGGCACTGAAGAGCGGTCTGGCAGTAAAACTGATCGCCAAGGTCACCGAGCCGATCAAGGCCGAGATCATCAACGAGGTGATCGAAGAGCCGCCGCCCCCGCCGCCCCCCGAAGTGCAGATGGAACTCCCGCCGGTGCAGGTGCCACCGGTACTGGTCGACATCCAGCTGCCGCCTCCGCCGCCCACTGCCATCCAGGCACCCACCACCACCGAGGTGGTCCCGCCCGCGCCGCCGCCGCCGCCAGTGGCCACGCGCTCCGTGGTGGTCACCAAGGCCTCCCTGACCTACCGCCCCGACGTGGCCGATTTCTATCCGTCCACTTCCAGGAACATGGGTGAGGAGGGCAAGGTACGCGTGCGCCTGTGCATCGGTGCCAACGGCCGCGTCACCAGCGCCGAAGTGATCGAATCTTCCAAGTTCCCGCGCCTTGACGAGGCCGGCGTGAAGATGGCCAAGCAGTACCGCTTCAAGCCGGGCACGGAAGATGGCAAGGTCCGCGACACCGACTGTTTCTCGCAGTTGGTCACCTTCAGTCTGAAGGAAGGCTAGGCCCGCAAGTTCGAGAGCCCCCGGGGTAGTGCAGCTCCGTCTCCCCGGGGCAATGGTTCGTGTATCCGATGTTCTGAGTGACGCTTAAGCAGCAATCGAGGGAATAATGGCAAGTGAAGAAGTAGCCGGCGCGGTAGCAGAAGCCGGCAGCAACCCGTACGGTTTCGGTGCCCTGATCGAGCACGGCACTGGCGTCTCGTACACCATCCTGGCCGTGCTGGCCATCATGTCCCTCGGCACCTGGTGGATCTTCTTCACCAAGTACTGGGACCAGTACAAGCTGGGCAAATCGGCCCGCAACGTCGAGAAGACCTTCTGGAGCGCCGGTTCGGCGCGCGAGGGCATCGACCGCCTGCCCAAGGGCGATGACTTCCGCGTGATCGCCGAGAGCGCCGTGCGCGCCGCCGGCCACTACGAAGGCCGCCTGAGCGACCGCATCTCGCTGCGCGAGTGGCTCGACATGGCGCTGAGCCGCTCCGTCGACGGCCTCAACAGCAAGATGTCCGGTGGCCTCTCGTTCCTGGCCACCGTGGGTTCCACCTCGCCGTTCGTCGGCCTGATGGGCACGGTGTACGGCATCCTCGTGGCCCTCATCAAGATCGGCCTGTCCGGCCAGCCCTCGATCGACCAGGTGGCCGGTCCCGTCGGCGAGGCGCTGATCATGACGGCGCTGGGCCTGGTGGTCGCGGTGCCCGCGGTTATCGCCTACAACGTGCTGCTGAAGCGCAACAAGGCCATCCAGGACACGCTGCGCGAGTTCACTGGCGACCTCGAAGCCAACCTCATCGGCGGCGTGAAGCCGGACGTGCGTGTGGCGCCGGCTGCGCCCGCGGCGGCCAAGAAGTAAGCGGCCAGCCACGAGCGCGACAGGGGAACTGCCATGGCGATGAGCGTTGGAGGAGAGGGCGGCGACGACAAGGTGATGTCGGACATCAACACCACGCCGCTGGTCGACGTGATGCTGGTGATGCTGATCATCTTCCTGATCACGGTGCCGGTGATCGTGCCGTCGGTGCCGGTTGAACTGCCGGAGCCGCGCAACCTCTCCACGCAGACCAAGCCGGAAGACATTCCGGTGACGGTGGACGAGAACGGGAACTTCTACCTGGGTGGCGGTTCGCTGTCCCGGGAGGGCCTGTTCGACGCCCTCGCCAATCGCAGTCGTGCGGCCAGCGCCGCGGGGCAGCTGCCCCCGAAGGTGCACATGAAGGCCGACCGGAACGCGCGCTACGAGCACGTGGCGCGCGCCCTCTACACCATCCAGACCGCCGGCATCATTGAGGTGCAATTCCTCACTGAGCCGAAGGGCGCAACGGCGGGTCGCTGACAGGAGTTATTGCGCCATGGCCATGAATGTTTCTTCGGGCGGCTCCTCGGAGCCGATGTGCGACGTCAACACCACGCCGCTGATCGACGTGATGCTGGTGTTGCTGGTGATGCTGATCCTCACGCTGCCGGTGCAGAACCACGCCGTGAAGCTTGAGATGCCGCCGCCAAGCACCAACGCCCCACAGGAAAACCCCGAGCGTATCTACATCGAGATCGACCCTGATGGCACGGTGGTCATCAATGGCAGCGCGATGAACGGCATTGCGGCCATCGAGGAATTCTTCACGCAGGAGTCCGTGAAGGAGCCCCAGCCGGAAATCCACCTGCGTCCCTCCGGGCTGGCCCTGTATGACGTGGTGGCCAATGTGATGGCTGCCGCGCAGCGCGCCGGCATGGTGCGCATGGGCTTTACCAACGTTGCGGAGTTCGCCGAATAGCCATCGATGTTGCACTGCAATCCGCATTCAGGGCGGATTCAGTCGCTATGCGGCTAAATCGACACATGGTCCGTAAGGCCCCCTTGACGAGGGTCGTACTGGCGCCAGTTTGGTGGTAGTTAATTGGGCAGGCCCGATCGGGGCTGCCGGCGACGAGAGGGGACTCATGATGAAGGTGATGGTCCGGTCGATGGTTCTGGCCGCGGTACTGGCTACCGCGGGTGTGGGTGCCCATGCTGCTACGCCAAAGACGAGTCCGGCGTTCGCCGACCAGTTCATGGCGGCCGATGCAGCGGTCAAGGCCAAGCGTTTCGCGGAGGTCGAGGCGAAAGCGAAGGAAGTGCTGAACAGCTCCTCCCGCAAGGCGCCCGATGACATCTACGCAGCAAACTATTTCCTGCTCGAGGTGGCGAAGTCCAAGAAGGACAACGCCGGCATCATCGCCGCGCTTGAGGGCATGCTGGGTTCGGGGTTCTCGCTGACGCCCGCCGAGCAGAATGCCTTCCGCACGGCGCTGGTTTCCGCGAACTACCAGCAGAAGAATTTCCCGCAGGCCATCAAGCATGGCACCGACCTCATCAAGAGCGGCGGCGCGAACGAGGATGTCTACACTGTTGTAGGCCAGAGCTACTACCAGACCAAGAACTACAACGAGGCCGTCAAGCTCTTCGAGGGCCTGGTCGCCAACGACGAGAAGGCCGGCCGCAAGCCCGACCGCCGCCAGCTCGCCCTGCTGCAGGACGCCTACAGCAAGGCAGGCAATGCGGACGCCGCCCAGGCAACGCTCGAGAAGCTCGTCCGCCACCACCCGGATCCGCAGACCTGGAACGTGCTGATCTACGAGGTCAAGAAGGAAAAGCTTGATCCCCGCCAGCGCGTGCAGCTGTACCGGCTGATGGATGCCACCTCGAACCTCAAGCATCCGCAGGACATCACCGCCTACTCGGATGCAGCAACTTCGCTGGGCCTCTATGCCGAGGCCAACAAGGTGCTCGAGACCGGCAAGAAGCTCAACGTGTTCAAGGCACCCGACGAGGCGAGCCGCGCGGATCGCTATCTGGCCTCGAACAGGAAGTATGGTGATGCTGCCATGGCCGAGCTGCCCAAGCTGGAGGGTGAAGCCAGGTCTGCGCCTACCGGCAACGAATACAACGCGCTGGCCATGCAGCAGTTCAGTTTCGGTGAGTATGCCAAGGCCGCCGCTGCCGCCAGGGCCGCCGTCGACAAGGGTGGGCTGAAGGACCCGGACGACGCGCAGGTGCTGCTGGGTATCGCGCAGCTGAAGGCTGGCCAGAAAGCCGAGGCAAAGAAGACCTTTGGTTCGATCAAGACCAGCAACCCGGTCACGCTGCGCATCGCCAAGCTCTGGGAGCTGTACGCCAGCAACTGAGTGGCTGGTGTCTGAACGGCAGTTTGCAAGGCGGCCCTCACGGGCCGCCTTTGCGTTTCAGGCCCGGTTTTTCAGCCCGGCGATGAGCGCCGGCACAGCCTCGAAGAGATCCGCCACCAGGCCGTAGTCCGCGACCTCGAAGATGGGCGCGTCCTGGTCCTTGTTCACCGCCACGATGGTGCGCGCATCCTTGATGCCGGTCATGTGCTGGATAGCGCCCGAAATGCCCAGCGCGATATACAACTCCGGGGCGATGATCTTGCCGGTCTGGCCCACCTGCAGGTCGTTGGCGGCGTAGCCGGCGTCCACCGCGGCCCTGGAGGCGCCTACCGCAGCGCCCAGCACGTCGGCCAGCTCCTGCACCAGGGCGAACTTCTCGGCGCTGCCGAGGGCCCGGCCGCCGGAGACCACGCGACGCGCGCTCTGCAGGTCCGGACGGTCGCCGCCCTGCGCGGCCAGTGACACGAAGCGGGTGTGGGACGGGGCGGCGGGCTGCGTTGCGGCCGCCTCAACCGGTGCCGCCTGGTCCTGTTCGCCCACTGCGGCGTAGGAAGCAATGCGCACGGTGGCTGCGATGGGCTTCAGGTCCCCGGCCTCCACCGTGAGGATGGCGTTGCCGGCGTAGATGGGACGACGGAAACGCGTCGGGCTCTCCACCGCCATCACATCGCTGATGGCAGGCACTTCCAGCAGCGCGGCAAGGCGCGGCAGCAGGTCCTTGCCGAAGGTGGTGGAGGGCGCCAGCAGATGCGAGCTGTCGCGGGCGGCAGCGAGCAGTTGCGGGGCCATCGCCGCGGCCAGGGCATGCGTATTCGCAGCATCGTCGAAGGCCAGCACGCGCGATACGCCGGCCAGGCGCGCAGCGGCGGCAGCGATGGCGCCGATGCCAGCACCCCACACGGCGACGGTGATCTCGCCGCCGATGTCCTGCGCGCAGCGCAGGGTCTTGGCAGTAGCGGGGGAAAGCTGCCGGCCATCATGCTCGGCAATCACCAGTATGCGGCTCATCAGACCAGCCCCTTCGCCGTCAGGGCCGACAGCAGTTCATTCACGTCCTTCACCATCACGCCTTTCTGGCGCGTCGCAGGCGTGGCGAAGTGCACGGCCTTCAGGCGCGAGCGCGGCGTGACACCCAGCGTCGCCAGGTCCAGTTGTTCAAGTGGCTTCTTCTTGGCCTTGATGATCTCCGGCAGCTTCACGAAGCGCGGCTCGTTGAGGCGCAGGTCGGCGGTGACCACGGCGGGCAGGTCGACCTCGATGGTTTCGAGGCCGGCATCCACTTCGCGCGTGACACGCGCCACGCCTTCAAGCAGTTCCACCTTCGAGGCGAAGGTGGCCTGCGGGCGATCCCACAATGCGGCCAGCATCTGGCCGGTCTGGTTGTTGTCGTCGTCGATGGCCTGCTTGCCCAGCAGCACCAGCAGGGGCTGCTCGCGTTCGGCCAGCTTCAGCAGCACGCGCGCCGCATCCAGCGGTTCCAGGACCTCGTTGCTGTTGACCAGCAGGGCGCGGTCGGCGCCCATGGCCAGCGCGGTGCGCAGCTGGTTCTGCACTTCGGCGGGGCCGATGGAGGCGACCACGACCTCGTCGGCCAGGCCCTTCTCCTTCAGGCGCAGGGCCTCCTCGAGGGCGATTTCGTCAAAAGGGTTCAGGCTCTGCTTGAGCCCCTCGGTAATGACACCGGTGTTATCAGGTTTTACGCGGATGCGAATGTTGAAGTCCACCACGCGCTTTACGGCTACCAGGATGCGTTTCATCGGCAAATTCAGCTGGAAATGAGAGGCCGGGAGTATATGCCGTTCTGGCCGCCCCGCCGGTTATAAGGCTAAACTGGCCCCATGAAGCACGAATCCGGGATCAAGCCCAGCGAAACCCTGAAGCATGTGCGCTACGAGATCCGTGGCGCGCTGGCGCGGCGCGCCATGGAGCTGGAGCGGCAGGGCTACGAGATCATCTCGCTGAACATCGGCAATCCCGGCGCCTATGGTTTCCGCACCCCGGAAATCCTGCGCCTCGCACTGGTGCAGAATCTGCCGCAGGCAGAGGGCTATGCGTACCAGAAGGGCGTGTACCCGGCGCGCGAGGCCATCCTGCTGCAGCAGCAGAACCGCGGCGTGCGCGGCGGCAACACCGAGACCATCTACATCGGCAACGGTACATCCGAGCTGATCGACCAGACGCTGCGCGCATTGCTCAGCGATGGCGACGAGGTGCTGGTGCCCGCGCCGGACTATCCCCTGTGGACCGCCGCGGTCACGCTCAACCGTGGCCGCGCCGTGCATTATGCCTGCCGGCCGGAGAACCGCTTCTTCCCCGATCCGGAAGAGATGGAAGCGCTGATCACCTCGCGCACGCGTGCGCTGGTGATCATCAACCCGAACAATCCCACCGGCGCGGTGTATCCGCGCGAGGTGCTCGAGCGCATCGCGCGCCTGGCCGAAAAGCACCAGCTGGTGGTGTTCAGCGACGAGATCTACGACGGCATCACCTATGACGGAGTGCAGTTCGTGCCCATCGCATCGCTGGTGCACGACACGCTGTGCGCCACGTTCTCCGGGCTGTCGAAGGTTTATCGCGCGGCGGGCTATCGCGTGGGCTGGGTGAGTTTCTCCGGCGCCGTGCAGCGCGCGGGGGATTACCTTGCCGCGGTGGAGCTGCTGAGCTCCATGCGCATGTGCGCCAGCGTGCCGGCGCAGCATGCCGTGCACGCGGCGCTGGGCGGATACCAGAGCATCCTCGACCTCACTGCGCCTGGTGGCCGCCTGTATGAATCGCGCCGCGCCGTGATCGACTCTGTGGCGAAGAGCCAGTACCTGCGGCTCACGCCTCCCAGCGGCGCGATGTATTCCTTCATCGAGGTGCGGCCGGAGGTGCTGCCCGAATTCAACGACCAGCAGTTCGCGCTCGAGCTGCTCGAAGAGAAACACGTGCTGGTGACACCCGGCACCGCCTTCAACGTGCCGTACCACAACCATTTCCGCACCACCATGCTGCCCGATGCGGCCACACTGCAGGTGGTGTTCCAGCGCATCGAGGCGCAGCTGGAATCCTGGTCGGTCCGCCACGGTCCGCGCAGCTCCAGCAGCGGCGGCCCGCGCGTGGTGGATGCCAGCGCCCGTTTCAAGTAACGCAGCACCTGCACAGGCACCGGGCCTCGATGCGGCGCTGATCGCAGCCATCGAGGCAGGGCGCGACCTCATCGTCCCCGACCGCCATCGTGCGGCCGCGCTGCGGCTGGCATGGGCGCGAGGCCGGCAGCGCCAGGGCAGCAGTGTGTGGACCACGCCCTCCGTGCACACATGGGAAGCATGGCTCACGCGCCAGTGGCGCGAAGCGCTGCAACGGGGCGCCGTGCAGCCGCTGCAGCTGCTGGGCGCCAGCCAGGAACGCGTGCTGTGGGAAGAAGTGCTGGCAGAGCTGGCCGCAGGCGGGGGGGATGAAGCGGCCTTCACACTGCACGCCGGTGCGCTGATGCGTGCCGCTGCCGCGGCCACGCAGGCGGGCATCGATCCCGCCCGGTCAGCCGGGAGCCGTGAAGAGCAATTGCTGTCTGCCGCGCTGGCTGCAGTGCGCCGCAACTGTGCCGCACGCGGCCTGCTGTCACTGCGCCTGGCTGATGCGCAGGCACTGGCATTCCTCGAAGGCACAGCAGCCCCCCTGCTGGTCGGTGAACTGCGCCTCACACCGCTGCTCGAGACGCTGCGCCGCAAGTACTGGCCGCGGGAAAAGCTGTTGCTTGCGGCCACCGGCACGCGGCCCGCGCCGCAGCGGCTGGTGCGGGCCGCGGACCTGGAGCAGGAGCTGGCGGCCTGTGCGGCATGGTGCCACGCGCATGTGCAGCGGGATCCCGCCGCGCGACTGCTGGTGCTCAGTGCCTGCACCGAACCCTCACTGGCCATCCAGGGCGCGCTGCTCTGGCGGGCGCTGGCATGCGGCAATACCGACGGGCGTTCGCTGCGTGAGACATGGCTGGCAGTGGAGGGCGGTGAGCCACTGCTGCACCAGCCGCTGGTTGCCGATGCGCTGACGGCGCTGGGCCTGATGGATGCCAGCGAGGGCATCGAGACCAGCGAACTGCTCATCCTGCTGCGCAGTCCGCACCTGCACTTCGGTGCGGCGGCGGATGTCGCCGCGCTGTCGGCATGGATTGCCGCGACGGGCCTGGCCCGCTTCAGTGCCGCGGGCCTGGGCGATGCGCTGCGCCAGGCCAGCCATCGTTGTGCCGCCGCTGCGCCGCTGGAAACCTGGCTTGCTGCCCTGTGGCAGCTGCCGGCCGACGCCGCACGACTGCCGGTCACGGACTGGGCCATGCGATTCGCCGCGGCGCTGGACGCGGCCGGATTTGCCACCCATGCGCAGCTGGATACGCGCGGGCAGCAACGGCTGGCCCGATGGCATGAACTGCTGGATGAATTCGCCGCGCTGGATGCCGTGCTGGCTCCCGTGTCCGCCATCCAGGCGCTGCGGCGGCTGCGCCAGCTGGCCAGCCAGTCACGCCACCAGCCAGCCAGCGCCGATGCGGCGGTGACGTTGTCCGATCACCTGGCAGATCCGGTGGCCAGTTACGACGGCATCTGGGTGCTGGGGCTTGCCGATGGACGATGGCCTGCGCCGCCCCGGCCGGATCCCTGGATTGCGCTGGGCGAGCAGCGGCGCAGCCACTGGGCCGAAGCCGGCGTCACGCAGCGACGTGAACAGGCGCAGTGGGCACTGGCCTGCTGGCGGCAGCGCTGTGGCGAGCTGGTGCTCAGCTATCCGGAACGCGAGGGTGACCTCACACATCGACCCGCCGCACTGCCTGGCGCCAGTGCGCAATGGGCTGCCGCAACCATTGCAGTCATGACGCCGCAGGTCGGGCTGGCGGCGCGCGCAGCCGACCAGCAGCTGGCGCCGCTGCCCGAAGCCATGCTTGCCGCCGCACCGCTGCCCGGCGGTGCGGCTCGCCTCGATACGCAGCAGGATTGTCCCTTCCGTGCGCAGGCGCGCTGGCGCCTCGGTGCGGAACAGCCGGCCGCACTCTGCGACGGCGTACCCGCATCACTGCGCGGGCGGCTGCTGCATGCCCTGCTGAACTTCCTCTGGGGCGAGGTTGCCACCCAGGCCCGCTTGCTCTCACTGGATCCCGCTGCCGAAAGGGGCCTGGCGGAACAGGGCTGGAACGCGGCGGTACAGGCCACCCGTGAAGCCGCATGGCTGGCGCCGGCGGTTCTCGCCCGAGAGAAGTCCCGTGCGCTGGCCGTGACAGCCAGGGTACTTGCGCTGGAACGACAGCGCGCTCCGTTCACCGTGGCCCAGCGCGAGCAGGCAGTCCAGTGGGAGGGCGCAGGTGCTCGGCTTGCACTGCGCATCGACCGCGTTGACCAGTGCGGAGCCGACGCGCTGCTGATCGATTACAAGACCGGCGCTGCGGGCAGGGTAGCGCTACACGATGGGGAGCTGCAGCCGCTGCAACTGGCCCTGTACGCCGCTGCGCTGGCACAGCAGGGACAACCCGTGAGTGCCGCGGCGCTGCTGACGCTGCACCCTTCCGAACCGGCCTTCGCGGGGGCGGCTGCGCGTGGCGAGGCAATACCCCGCGGCCTGCGCGCCATCGGGGAGTGGCAGCCGGCCACGCAGCAATGGCAACAGCAGCTGCAGCAGCTGATGGCGGCGCACCTGTCCGGCGACGCCACGCTGGCACGTGATCCGCGCGTATGCGCGCGCTGTCACCTGCCGGCGCTGTGCCGCCGTGCCGAACCTGACGCCGCGGAGCCCGAAGATGAGTGAGGCGGGCGGCGACTCCAGCGCGCGCGAGTGGGCGCGCGACATCGGACGCAACATCCAGCTGCAGGCGCCGGCGGGCTCCGGCAAGACCACGGTGCTGGCACAGCGCTTCCTGGCGGCATTGTCGGCCGTGGATGAACCGGAGGAAGTGCTCGCCATCACCTTCACGCGCAAGGCTGCCGCGGAGATGCGCGAGCGCGTGCTGGCTGCACTGGCCGACCGGCTTTCCTCCCAGCCCGAGCGCGAACGCTGGCAGCAGTTGCGCGAAGCCGTTGCAGCGCAGGCCGCACGGCGCGAATGGGCGCTGGAGGAACTGCCGCAGCGCCTGCGCATCCAGACCATCGACTCGCTGGCTGCCGAGTTCGCCCGCGCGATGCCGGTGCTGGGCCGCATGCAGGCCAGCCTGCGCGTGGTCGACGACGCCACCTTGCTGTATGCCGAAGCGGCACGTCGCACGCTGCGCGAAGGTGAGGCCGATGCTGACTACCATGCCGACATCAACCTGCTGCTGCAGAGGCTGGACAACAACCTCGACCAGGCCGGCCGCCTGCTGGCCGCACTGCTTGGCGACCGCAACCGCTGGCTGGCATTGCTGGTGGAACATCCGCCCGAAGCACTGGCGCGGCAAGTGGAAGAGAGCCTGGGTCGCATCGTCACTGGGGCACTGGAACAGCTGCATCGCACGCTGCCGCAGGACTGGCTGGCAGAAGCGGCGCACCTGGCGCGCGAAGCCGCCCGCAACCGTGCTGCAGCCGGCCATGAGGATGACGGCAGCTGGCGCCACTGGCTGCAGGAGGGCGCCGCACTGGGCAGCGGCCTGCCGCACCTGTGTTGCTGGCAGGCCATTGCCGACCTGCTGCTGACCGACAAGGACCTGCTGCGCGCCCAGATCGATGTGCGGCGGGGTTTCCCGCCGCGCAGCCCGCTGAAGGAACGCTGGCAGGCCTGGCGCGATGCCATGGAATCCTCGGATGCGATGCTGGGGTTGCTGGCCGACACGCGCATGCTGCCGCCGGTGGTCATCGCAGAAGATGAGCAGCAGACCATCGCGGCGCTGGCGCGCGTGCTGTTGCTGGCCGCCGCGCAGCTGAAGCTGGTGTTCCGCGAGCGCGGCCTGGTGGACCACGCCGAAGTGGCCGCCATCGCGCGCCAGGCCCTGCGCGCCGGCGACGAGGACGCCGGTTTCTCGTTGCGCCAGACACTGCGCGTATCGCACCTGCTGGTGGATGAATGCCAGGACACCTCGCCCGACCAGATCGAACTGGTGCGTGCCCTCACGGCCGGCTGGCAGCGCGGCGACCAGCGTTCGCTGTTCCTGGTCGGCGATCCCATGCAGTCGATCTACCTGTTCCGCGGTTCTGAAGTCGGCCTGTTCCTGCAGACGCGCGAGCAGGGCGTCGGGGAGATCCGGCTGGAGCCGCTGCGCCTGCTGCGCAACTTCCGTTCCCAGCAGCCGCTGGTGCAATGGGCCAACAATGCCTTCGCGCGCATCTTTCCGCAGGCGGAGGACCTGCGCAGTTCAGCCGTCACGTTCCTGGCGGCGGAACATGCGCGCGCACCTGACGACAGGATCGACCCCGCAGTCACGGTGTGGACCCAGCCCGCCGATGATGCGGCGGTCGAAGCGCGGCAGATTGCGGCCGAGATCGCGGCGCTGCGCGCACAGCAGCCCGCACTGTCGATCGCCGTGCTGGTGCAGACGCGGGCGCTGGCAGCGCCAGTGCTGCGGGCATTGCAGGAGGCCCGCCTGCCCACCGCGGGTGTGGACCTGGCCGCACTGTCCGACCGCACCGTGGTGCGCGACCTGGTGGCGCTGGGCCAGGCATTGCTGGATGCAGCAGACCGCCGCAACTGGCTCGCCGTACTGCGCTCCCCGCCCTGTGGCCTCCTGCTGGACGATCTGCGTGCACTCTGCGAGCTGGCGGGGACGCGGCCCTTGCCCGAACTGCTGGAAGACGAGGCCGTGTGGCAGCAACTCTCCGCTGACGGATGCGCGCGACTGCGCCGCACCGGTCCGGTGCTGGCTGCGGCCTGGCGCGCGCGCGCCAGCCATGACCTGGCCACGCTGGTGGAATCCTGCTGGCAGGCGCTGGGCGGCGAGGCTGCCTGCCTGGACATCACCGAACTGGCGGCGGGACGGCAGTACCTGCTTGCCTTGCGCCGGCTGCAGGAAGTGGAGGGCAGGCCCTCACCCGGGCGCCTGCAGGAACTGGCATCGCGATTGAAGGATCGCAGCGTGCCTGCCGGCGAGAATCCGGTCGAGGTGCTCACCATCCACCACGCCAAGGGACTGGAATGGGATGTGGTGTTCGTGCCGGGCCTGGGACGCCGCACGCGCGGCAACGACTCCCCGCTGCTGCGCTGGCTGCAGCTGCCGCGCGCCACCGGCGGGCACGATCTGCTGCTGGCCGTGCGCAGCATTGGCTTGCCCAACACGTCGGATCCACTGGCCGCGTACATCCGCAGGCTGCAGAGGGAACGCCTGCGCAATGAAAGGCTGCGCCTGCTCTACGTGGCCGTGACGCGTGCGCGGCTGCGCCTGTACCTGTCTGGCCACGCACCGCTGGACGAGAAGCAGGGCAGCCCGCGGCCCGCCAGCGGTTCACTGCTCGACCTGCTGTGGCCGGCCGTGCGCGAGCAATTCGCTGCGGCAGTGGAATCAGGCAGCCCTCCTGATGACCACGCGCCCAGCGAAGAGGCGCCGCTGCGCATGCTCTGGCATCGCCTGTCCGCGGACTTCCAACCGGCGCCACCGCCAGCGCTTCCTGTCCCGCAATCCCTCACGCGTGCGCAGGCGGACACCGCTGCGGGTGCGGTGGAGTTCAGCTGGGTGGGTCCGCTGGCACGCGCGGCCGGCACCGTGATGCATGGCGAGCTGGAGAGACTGGCCCGACTGGGCGTCGCCGCGACGCTCGACCTGCCGGCGCGCGCCGCTGCCTGCGAGTCACAGCTGCGGGCGCAGGGCATTGCGCCAGAGACGGCCCGCGGTGCGGCGCGCGATCTGGTTGCAAGGCTGGTGGAACTGGTGCGCGAAGAGCAGGCCCGCTGGCTGCTGTTCGCGCCTCATCGCGAGACTGCGAGTGAAGTGGCGCTGTCCGGCATCATCGCCGGTGAACTGCGCAGCGTGGTCATCGACCGCATGTTCGTTGACGCGGACGGCACCCGCTGGATCGTCGACTACAAGACCGGCGTGCATGCCGGTGGCGGCCTGGAGGAATTCGTGGCGCGCGAAGTGGTGCGTTATACGCCGCAGCTGGCGCTGTATGCACGCCTGGCCGCGCGCCTGGGTCCGGAGCCGGTGCGCACGGCGCTGTATTTTCCGTGGCCTGGCGTGCTGCGCGAACTAGGCGCAGTGCCGGTCAGTTGAAGTCGCCGGCGGCGGACAGCCGTCGCCACCCGGCGGCATCCGCGGTGCTGAGCATATCCAGCTGGCGGCCGAGGCGGACGTCGGCGGGATTGCGCTGACGCATGCGGCCCTCGATGCTCCACGTGCGATCAGCCGCGAGCTGGAACTGCGCCTCCACCTGCACCGGGCCGCCGGTATCCACCAGCTGGCCGGTGAAGGGCGGAGTGCTGCCCGCAGGCAGGTCCAGGCGGTAGCTGCCCAGCTCCGTGCCGCGCCGGTCGGCGAGTCCGCTCACCGCCAGCACTCCACCGAGGCGGCCGAGCGTGCCGCCTTTCCAGTCGAACTCCCCGCGCGCAAGCTCGGCCTGGCCGCTCCAGCCCGCGGGCAGCGCGCCCAGGGCGGTGGGATCGAGCAGCGTGCTGGCCACCATCTCGCGCAGCTGGATGGTGCCACCCGGACTCACGGCCACGCGTCCCGTGGCCTGCCCATTGGCCCAGTTGCTCTGGAAATCCGCGCTCACCTTCAGGCCCAGCAGCGCCATCGGCCTGAGCTTCCAGCGCAGGACCCCCAGCTTCATCACCACCTTGCCGGAGTCGCTCATGGTCAGTTCAACGCACTGGCCGCGCCAGATCGAACCGGACCAGTGGCCGCAATGCACGCCGGCGGGCAGGACACCTTGCATCCAGCGTGCTGGCAGGACGGCGATGAGGGCCAGCGCGAAAGCCACCAGCCCCAGCAGCAGCGCTTTCCTGAAATTCATCCGGGCGGACGCAGCTGCGCCGAGGCGTTGACCTTGCCCGCGGCACCCGTGGCATTGAACGTGGCCGACTCGACCTGCACGCCGAAGCGGGTTGCCATCTGGTGCAGCCACGTGAGCAGCAGGTTGAAATCCGCACCCTCGAGAGTGACGCGGTACGCGCCATTGCCCGCCGGGGGACTGCCCGTCAGCGCCTCCGCCAGGCCATGTTCACGTGCGGTGCGATCAACGAATACCACGAAGGATTCACCAATGGGCTGCACCTCGCCACCAGGGCCGGCCGCAGCCAGCGAGGGGCCGACCTGCCGCATGTATTGCAACAGCTCGCGCTGCGTGGCGACGTCTGCCTGGGCGCGCTGCAGCGCCTGTTGTGGCAGCAGCGCAAGCCACAGCACCAGGATGATGCCCACCACTGCGCCGCCGATGACCAGGATGCGCTGGTCACGCGCGCTCTGCCTTGCATACCACTCGCCAAAGGCGCTCATGTGCCGGCCACCTTCATGTCAATCTGTCCCTTGAAGCCGCGTTCGGTCTGGTTGCCACTGGCCACGGTCGCGCCAAAGCCGCCCGCCCGCAGCGCCTGGCTGAACTGTTCCAGCGTAGCGGCGTCAGGCGCCGACAGGGTGAGCTGCAGCAGGCCGGGCTTGTAGGTCATTGCATCGAGCGTGGCCATCGGCACGTTCTGCCGCGCGGCGGCCAGCGCGGCCAGCAGGCCCATCAGCTCTCCCTGCGCGCTGCCGCCACCGGCCACCGCGCGGATGCGCGACTCCAGGGTGCGGCGCAGCTGCCGGCCCGGCTGCTGGCCGGGAAAGATGGAGCCATATACGCGGCTGATCTCCGCATCAAGCTGCCGCGCCTCCTGCCGTGCAGCGCGCAGCTCCCACAGGCCGGCCGCCACATGCAGCAGCAGCAGCGCACCCAGCAGGGCGGCAGCCACGCGCCAGCGCAGCCACAGGTTGGTGCCGCGCCGCTGGGGCTTGAATGCGCCCTGCAGCAGGTTCACCGGGGCGCTGCTGGAGATGCCCTGTGCATACAGTCCTTGCAGGCCGCCGGCATGCAGCTGCACCTTCAGCGAGGCGACGCGCTCGCGCAGTGCCTCGATGGCGGCCTGGTATGGCGGCCAGTCTGCGGGCAGCGCATGCACGGACAGGTTCACCGTCGAGAGGTCGGCCTCCGGACCCAGCAGCATGGTGAGCGCCAGGGCCGGATCATCGGCCGGGAACACCACGGGGCGCGCTGTGTCATTGCGCAGCACCAGCCCCTCGGGCACCACCAGCAGCGTCACGTGGCCAGGCAGCAGCGGCGCCAGATCGCTTTCCGCGAAGATGGCCTTGGGCGTGATGCCCAGTGCCTCGGCCTGGGCCACCCATGCGCGCATGCGCTCGCGGCTGGCCACTGCCACCGGAACCTCGCCCGTGGCGCCATTGCGGTTGCCGATCGCAAAGTGAAGTTGCTCCAGGTCCTCTGATACCTGCTCCTCGAGTGCAAAGGGTGCCAGCTGTTGCAGGCGTGCCTCATTGCCACCAGGCAACTGCGCCATGAACAGGGCCACATCGGCGGAAGGTGCGAGCAGGGCAACCTGGCGGCCAGCTGCCAGGAAACGCAGGGATTCGTCCGAACTGTCTTCGGGAAGCGGCAGCTGGGCACCGGTGGAATCCACCAATGCCCGCACGGGCATCTCGCCCGGCGTGGCAGGGAGCCGCAGCAATAACCAGTCGCCAGTTGCCATTTATTCGCTTCCCAGGGTGCGGGTGATGGCGCGGACCTGACCGCCGCCGTCGCGCTGCATCAGACTGTACAAGGCGAACTGGGACGTGCCAACCGTGATCCAGCTCTCCAGCGTGAACCAGCTGCTGCGTTCGGCCGCCATCTGCTGCATGGCCTGCTGGCCACTGGTGAGCACGGAACGGCGCGGATAGCAGCTGCCGTCGCGGCGCTCTTCCATTTCCTCTTCGGTGAGCTTGCTGTATTCCTCATGGCGCAGGTCGATGTCGTGCAGTGCGAACAGCGCATCCAGCACGATGCCGTCGGCCATGCACACGTTGATGGTACGGGCGGCAGGCGGCAGCGCCGCGACATGCGGCTTGAGCTTGCGGAACATCTCGCCGGTGAAGCCGGGCATCTGCAGCAGCTCCGACACGCTGGTGAGGGTGAGGTTGCCTGCGCGATGGGGCGGCGTCTGCGACAGGTACAGCCCGTCCTCGCCACCATCCGGGCCGGGCTGCGTATCCGGATCGATCAGGTCTGCCACCATGTCGGCCCAGCGCGAATCCAGGCCTGCCAGTTCGAGCAGCCGCGAGAACACCTTCACCGCATTCTCGTTTGCAGTGCCGTCGTTGTTGACCAGGCTGTTGAGGTTGAACCGGCCGGAGAGATCGACGAGGCGCCCCTCGATGGTGACGCCTGGCGCCACCTCCACGGCGCCGAGCTCCTGCGCCCAGGAATCCTGTGGCGTGTCGGTCTCGTCCTTGTCATCTGCCAGCGCACGTGCTGCCAGCGCCTCGGCGCCCTGTGCAAGGTGCAGCGCCTGCTCCAGGTTGAAGTTGCCTTCCGCGCGCCGCGCGGCGAGGGTGCTGTCGAAGAACAGCGCCGCGGCCACCACGGCGGCCAGCGCCATGATGATCATCGCGGAGATGAGGATGACCCCGCGCTGCCGGGACGGATGCATCATCCCGGTACCTCGATGAGGCGCCTGATCATGCCCATGTCCTCAAGGTCGAGGGTTACCTCCACGGCGATGGGACGCCAGCGCCGGAAGCGCAGTTCATCCTCGCTGCCCGGCTGCTGGGGAGGCCAGCTGTCCTGCCACTGGCGGGAGTCGTTCATGTAGCGCACGGTGAAGCTGCGCACGTGGTCGAGCACGGCCCGTTCGACGGGCTCCGGCTGCAGCTGCGCATCCAGCGCCAGCCAGTACTCGCGGTACAGCACCCCATCGCGCAGCTGGTAGCGTACGCGCTGCAGGCTGGAACGCTGGATGCCTGCCGGGTTGTTCCAGCCATAGCGCGTCAGCTGCACCTGCGACTCCAGGCCACCAAGGCTGGCAAGCGCCGCCTCGTAACCTTCGCCGACGCTGGCACGTACCGGTCGCGGCGCCAGCTGGCTGAAATCCTGCACCAGCGTGCGGACGGTGAACTGCAGGGCGACCAGCCGGGCCTGCGCCTCCCTCAATTGTTCGCGGTTGCGCAGGGCATCGCTCATGGCCACGAAGGCCATCGCGGCCAGGATGGCGGCGATGGCGCTGGCCACCAGGATCTCCACCAGCGTGAAGCCGCGCTGCCGTTGCATCAGTCTTCTCCGGCAGGAGGACCGCCTGGGCCACCGGGTCCGCCTGGGGCGCCGGGAGCACCAGGGCCACCAGGGCTACCAGGGCCACCGGGACCGCCAGGGCCACCCTGATCCACCGGCGCGCGCGGGCTCCAGTCAGGCGTCAGACCACTTGGTCTTGCCAGCGCCGGACCGATGAAGCCCATCACACGTCCCAGTGACGGGGCTTCCTCGTCCCTGTCTGGATCGGAAGGGGACAGCGGCTTCTCCTCGTCATCCAGCGGCGCCACCCCGATGTCCACGCGCAGCAGGTCACCGATGCCGGCTTCACTCACAGTCTGCTGCCAGCGCCACCTGCGGCCGGCATATTCCACTACGTCGCTGGTGACGCCCGGCCGCGGGCGCGTGCCTGAAAGCCGCACTTCGGCGAGCCGGTTGAACGCGATCCACTGCGCGAAGGATTTCTCGCGCATGTAGCCGGTGGCACTGGCGGCGGAGGAGAGGGTGGTCAGCAGCGCGCCCACGCCCAGCGCAATCACGAACATCGCCACCATCACTTCAATCAGGGTGAAGCCGCGCGCTTTCATCGCTCCGGTTCCACCGCTGTGACGGCGATGCGGTCGGTGCCGGTGGCAGGTGCGATGCGCGCCCCGGCACCACCCTTGCGCCGCAGCTCCAGCTCGAAGAGGCTCAGTTCGCCGCTGGAATACAGCAGCACCTGTGGCGCGAGTTCTTCTTCCGCGACTTCTTCTTCCGGCAGGGCGACCTTCTGGCCCTCCACCCAAAGCTCCATGGTCAGCCCCTCGGGCAACTCGCGTGGCCGCAGCAGGTCATCGCCTTCGGAATGCCAGAAACCCGTGCGGCCATCGAAGGCCAGGAACTGGTAGCCGCCCTCGTAGCAACGCAGGCCATATTCACGGTTCTGCAGGGCGCCCTGGTCACGCAGGTGATCGAAGAGGGCGAGGATGCGGTCGCGTTCGGTTTCCAGCTCGCGGTCGCCGAAGGCCAGTCCGCCCGACAGCGTCACCGCGGCAACCATGATGCCGATGATGACCACCGCCACCAGGACTTCGACCAGGGTGAAGCCACGCTGGCGCATGGCACGTGCCTACTGGTCGAGGTTCCAGTTGCCGATGTCGGCGTCAGGACCCTCGCCACCTTCCTTTTTGTCGGCGCCCAGCGAGTAGAGGTCGTACTCCCCGTGCTCGCCGGGGCTGACGTAGATGTAGTCTTCTTTCCAGGGATCCTTGCTGTAGCGCTGCAGGTAGCCGCCAGGCCGCCAGCTCGGTGGAATCGGTTCCAGCGTGGGCTTCTGCACCAGCGCCATCAGCCCCTGCTCGCTGCTGGGATAGCGGGAGTTGTCGAGGCGGTACATCTGCAGCGCCAGCTCCAGCGCCTTGATGTCCTGCTGCACCTTGTTCACGCGGGCATCATCGACGCGGCCCATGACCTGCGTGGTCACCACTGCCGTCAGCAGGCCGATGATCACCACCACCACCATGATCTCGATCAGCGTGAAGCCACGCTGCCGTGAACGCATAACGCGAGTCATACTGCCACCCATCGGCTTGTTTCCTGCTGCGCCGATCATAACAAAGGAGCCGCATACCCCCGTGACAACCGCGTCATCCCGTCAATCCTTCCTGGTAGCCCTGAACTGCGACGGCGGCCATGGCAGGATGCTGGCCGCCTCGCTGGCCCTGGTGCTGCTGCCGCTGGCCGGCGGCGCCTGGCTGGCAGGGAGCCTGCGCTATGAGCGCGCCGCCATTGCCGGCGGCCAGTGGTGGCGCCTGCTCACGGCCCACTTCGTGCACCTGGACGCCCGCCACGCATTGCTCAATGCCGCCGGCCTGGCGTTGCTGTGGGCACTGTTTGCACGCGTGTACACGGCGTGGCGCTGGCTTGCCGCGCTCGTGCTGATCATCGCCGCGGTGGATGCAGGACTGTGGTTCCTCTCCAGTGGCCTGCGCTGGTACGTGGGCGCTTCGGCACTGCTGCATGGCGTGTTCGCCTGCGGCGCCATTGCCATGGTCCGCACCGGCGACCGCATCGGCTGGATAGCTCTTGTGGTCTTCGCCGCGAAGCTCGGGTGGGAGCAATGGCAGGGTGCACTGCCGTTCACGCCGGGCCCTGTGGTGACCGCCTCGCACCTGTACGGCGCGGCCGGCGGCGTGCTGGCCGGGCTGCTGCTGCGGCCACGACGCTGACGCTATAATTGTTTCCTTTTGCCGGGGTCGGTGATGCAGTCGGTGTTCGTGTTTCCTGGGCAGGGCTCCCAGTCAGTGGGAATGATGAAGGAGCTGGCCGCGCGCGACGGCGTGGTGGCCAGTACATTCGCCGAAGCCTCCGGCGTGCTGGGATACGACCTCTGGCAGCTGGTCACCGAGGGCCCGGCCGAAAAGCTCAATGAGACGCTGCACACGCAGCCTGCCATGCTGGCTGCCGATGTCGCCACGTGGCGGTGCTGGCTGAATGCAGGCGGCACACCACCCGCGGCCGTGGCCGGCCACAGCCTCGGTGAATACGCGGCGCTGGTGGCCGCGGGCGTGCTCGGATTTCCCGCAGCGGTGAAGCTGGTACGCGAGCGCGCCGAACGCATGCAACAGGCCGTGCCCGCCGGCATCGGCGCGATCGCGGCGGTGCTGGGACTGGAAGACGACCAGGTCATCGCCGCCTGCGCCGAAGCCGCACAGGGCGAGGTGGTGGAGCCGGTGAACTTCAACTCTCCCGGGCAGCTGGTGATTGCCGGCCATGCCGGCGCCGTGCAGAGGGCGCTGGAGGCCTGCAAGGCGCGCGGTGCCAAACGTGCGCTGCTGCTGCCGATGAGCGTGCCGGCGCACAGCTCGCTGATGCAGGTGGCCGCGCAGGGCTTTGCCACCACACTGCGCAATGCAGCGCTGGCCGCACCGCAGATCCCGTTCTGGAGTCCCGTGGATGCGCAGCGGCACGACACCGCCGAGGACATCCGCGGCCTGCTGGTCAGCCAGCTGGCAAGCCCCGTGCGCTGGACGGCGCTGGTGCAGACCCTCATCGCAGCCGGACACACGCAGCTGGTGGAATGTGGTCCCGGCAAGGTGCTCACCAGTCTCAACCGCCGCATCGACAAACGGCCCGACCTGCAGTGCATGGCATTGCAGGATGCCGTCGCGCTCGACAGCGTTCTGGCATCCGCCAGCTGAATTCCAGGAGGACGACATGAGCGAGACACTGAAGGGCGCCACGGCGCTGGTGACCGGCGCATCGCGCGGCATCGGCCGGGCCATTGCAATGAAGCTGGCCGCCGAGGGCGCAAAGGTGATCGGCACCGCCACCACCCCTGACGGCGCCGCGCAGATCACCGCCGCATTGCAGCCACACGGTGGCCGGGGCGAGGCGCTCAATGTCAGCACGCCCGGTTCACTGGAGACCCTGCTGGCCGCGCTCGATGCCGCCGGCAACATGCCCACCATCCTGGTGAACAATGCCGCCATCACCCGCGACAACCTGCTGCTGCGCATGAAGGAGGACGAATGGGGCCAGGTGATCGACACCAACCTGTCGGCCAACTTCCGCATCTCCAAGCTGTGCGTGAAACGCATGATGAAGGAGCGTTATGGCCGCATCATCAACATCACCTCGGTGGTGGGCCTGATGGGCAATGCGGGGCAGGTGAACTACGCCGCCGCCAAGGCCGGCGTCATCGGCCTGACCAAGTCCCTGGCGCGCGAGTTGGCTTCACGCAACATCACCGTGAACGCCGTCGCCCCGGGCTTCATCGACACCGACATGACACGTGTATTGCCCGAGGCGCAGCGCCAGTCGCTGGTGGAGCAGATCCCGGCAGGGCGGCTGGGAAGCCCCGAGGATATAGCTGCCGCCGTCGCGTTCCTGGCTTCCCCCGCTGCCAGCTACATCACCGGGCAGACACTGAGCGTCAATGGCGGCATGCTGATGCCCTGAACGGCAGCCCGCGCCAACTTGATCACCACATTTAGTGTTGTAAAACAACAGCTTGCAACCCGACTTAATGTGGTTTTCCTGTGGCGCGGGAGCAATGCTTCCCCTACAATACGCGCCCCATGCGACCCGGCAGTGCCGGGCGCATCCGGTCTAAATCAATGAGGATTGAACACAGATGAGCAGCGTCGAAAGCCAAGTGAAAGCCATCGTTGCCGAACAGCTGGGCGTCAAGGCCGAGCAGGTGACGAGCGACGCGTCATTCGTCGATGACCTCGGCGCTGACTCGCTGGACACCGTCGAACTGGTGATGGCCCTCGAAGAAGAGTTCGAGATCGAGATTCCGGATGAAGAAGCCGAGAAGATCACCACCGTCCAGCAGGCGATCACCTACATCAACGATCGGCGCGCCAAGGCCTGATCGTCCGCCCGATGATTCTTCCTGCGCGGCGTTCGTCCGCCGCGCGGTTCGCCGGCCGGGCCGGCACTGCTTCCTTTCCCAGTAGCCACACGGAGCTGCATTGAGCAAGCGTCGCGTAGTCGTTACCGGCCTCGGAATCGTTTCCCCGGTGGGCAGCACCGTGGAATCGGCCTGGGCCAATGTCGTCAATGGCGTGAGTGGCATTGCGCCGATCACCCGCTTCGACACGACCGAATTCCCCTGCCGCTTCGGCGGCGGCGTCAAGGACTTCCAGCTCGACAAATACCTGTCGGCCAAGGAAGCCCGGCGCATGGACGAATTCATGCACTACGGCATTGCCGCGGGCATCGATGCCATGGCCGATTCGGGACTCGACCTGGAGAAGACCGATCTCGACCGTGTTGGCGTGATCACCGGCTCGGGCATCGGCGGCCTGTCGACCATCGAGGTGGTGCACAACGCCTTCCTCGACGGCAACAATCCCCGCAAGATCACCCCGTTCTTCGTGCCCTCGACCATCATCAACATGATCTCGGGGCACCTGTCGATCCGCTTCGGCCTGCGTGGCCCGAACCTGGGCGTGGTCACGGCCTGCACCACCTCCACGCATGCAGTGGGCATGGCGATGCGCACCATCCAGTACGGCGACGCCGATGCGGTGCTGGCTGGGGGCTCGGAGATGGCCACCTGCGTGCTGGGCGTGGGCGGATTCGGCCAGGCCAAGGCACTTTCGACGCGCAACGATGCGCCCACCGAGGCGAGCCGTCCCTGGGACAAGGACCGCGACGGCTTCGTGCTCTCCGATGGCGGCGGCGCGATGATGCTCGAGGAGCTCGAGCATGCGAAGCGCCGCGGCGCGCGCATCTACGCCGAGGTTGCCGGGTTCGGCATGAGCGGCGACGCGCACCACATCACCGCTCCCCCCGAAGACGGCAACGGTGCACGCCGTGCCATGCAGATCGCGCTGCGCGATGCGGGCATGAACGGCGGCGACGTGCAGTACATCAATGCCCACGCCACCTCCACCGAACTGGGCGACGTGGCCGAGACGCTGGCCATCAAGGGCGCCTTCGGTGCCGATGCGGCGAAGCTGGCGATCAGCTCCACCAAATCCGTGACCGGGCACCTGCTCGGCGCGGCGGGTGTGGTCGAAGCCATCTTCTCCACCCTGGCGATCCGTGACCAGGTGGCTCCGCCGACAATCAACCTGCATGTGCCTGGCGAGGGCTGCGACCTGGACTACGTGCCCGGCGCCGCACGCAACATGCGCATCGACGCCGCGCTGTCCAACTCCTTCGGCTTCGGCGGCACCAACGGTACGCTGGTGCTGCGGCGCTTTACGGGCTGAGCGAGTCCCGGGCGCAAGGCGTGGCAATGGGCGCGCCCAGCCTGCATGTCGAAGCGGTGCAACTGGCTCCGGGCATATTGCTGGAGCTGGCCGCGCGCCATCCCGAACGTTATCCGGTGCTGCTCGACAGCGCGGCCGAAGGTGCGCTGTCGCAGGTATCGCTGCTGGCGGCCCTGCCGCGCGGCGCCCTGTGGCTGGATGCGCGCGGCGGACTGCACACCACCGGTTCACTGCCGCCGCTGACAGCGCCAGACTTCCTCGGCGCACTCGACAGCCACTGGCGGCATGCAGGGCAGGGTGGCGCCGCGCGTCCGCCCACGCTGCCCTTCGCTGGCGGCTGGTTCGTGTACCTCGGCTATGAACTGGCGCTGCAGGTGGAGCCGTCGCTGGCAGCCTGGTGGCCCCAGGCCAGCAGCGTGGATGCGCGCCCGGTTGCCGTGGCGCTGCGCATTCCCGCCGCGCTGCTGCAGGAGGCCAGCGGCAAGGCCTGGCTGGTGGCAGAGCCGGATGTCACGGAGGCGGAGCTGACCGCCATACGCGCCGACCTCGCCAATGCCAGCGGCAGCTCCGCATCCGCGGGAAACGTGGCCATCGCCACCACCGAAGAAGATCCCGACGCCTATCTCACGCGCATCCGCCGCGCGCAGGACTACATCCGCGCCGGTGACATCTACCAGGCCAACCTGTCGCGCTGGTGGCGCGCGCAGCTGCCGCAGGATTGCAGCGCCGCCGATCTCTACCGCCGCCTGCGCCTGAGCAATCCGGCACCCTTCGCCGGCTTCGCCCAGTTCGGCGAATTCCGTGTGCTCTCGTCCTCTCCCGAGCGGCTGCTGCGCATCCAGGACCGGCGGCTGGACACACGCCCCATCGCCGGCACGCATCCGCGCGGCGGCAGTGCTGCGGAAGACGACGCGCTGAAGGCGGCCCTGGTGGCGCATCCGAAGGAACGCGCCGAACATGTGATGCTGATCGACCTGGCGCGCAATGACCTGGGGCGCGTGGCAGAGGGTGGCAGCGTGCACGTCGATGAATACATGGCCGTGGAAACCTACGCCCACGTGCACCACATCGTCTCCAACGTCACCGGCACGCTGGCACAAGGTGTGACGCCACCGCAGGCACTGCGCGCGGTGTTCCCCGGCGGCACCATCACCGGCTGCCCCAAGGTGCGCTGCATGCAGATCATCGCAGAGCTGGAAGGCACGCCGCGCGGTCCCTACACCGGCAGCCTCGGCTATCTGAACCATGATGGCTCGGGCGACTTCAACATCCTGATCCGCACCATCTCGCTGTATGGCGACAAGCTGGAGATCCGCGCCGGCGCCGGCATCGTCGCGGACTCCGTGCCCGAACGCGAGCTGGCCGAGTCGCGCGCCAAGGCTCGCGGCATGCTGCTGGCGCTCGCCCCATGAGCGCCGCTGCAGGCAAACCGCTGGAGCTGCGGGTGGATGGCGCCGCCTGCGTGGCATCCTGGCCGCTGGATCGCGGCCTGCTCTACGGCGACGGCCTGTTCGAAACCATGCGCGTGACTGGCGGCCATATCCGCTTCGAGGCAGACCATCGCGCAAGGCTGGCCGAAGGTTGCCAGCGGCTGGCCATCCACGCGGAGCTGCAACACATCTGGTCCGACGCCGCGGCCACGGCCACGCGCCACGGCGAAGCCACGCTGCGCCTGCAGGTCACGCGCGGGGAGGCTGTGGCACGAGGCTACGGTCCCACCGGCAACGAAGCGCCACATGCCCTGCTGGCGGTGTACGCCCCGCCGGCACCGGAGGAGATCCCCGCCCGTATCCGCGTGGCCAGTCTGACGCAGCAGCTGGGCGAGAACCCCGCACTGGCGGGACTGAAGCACTGCAACCGCCTCGAGCAGGTGCTGGCACGGCTGGCGCTGCGGGCAGCCGCTCCGCAGGCCTTCGAAGGCCTGATGGCCAGTAGCTCCGGCAGGCTGGTCTCGGGCACCATGAGCAATGTGTTCCTTGAACTGGATGGCGAACTGGTGACCCCGGGGCTGGAACGCTGCGGTGTCGCCGGCGTGCTGCGGGCAGCCGCGCTGCGCGAAGCCGCGACCATGGGCATGGACATCCGCGTGGCGGAGCTGCCCTTCGACTGCCTGCCCCGCTGCACGGCCCTGGCGCTGTCGAATGCGCGCATGGGACTGGTGAACACGCATGAACTGAATGGTCGCTTGCTGCCGGGCAGTGCCCGGCTGACAGAACTTGCCGCGAGGATGAACCGAACGTGATCCGCCGCAATTTCATCCTGTCCGCCTTTGTCGCGCTGTTGCTGCTGGCCGCGCTGGCGGCGCTGTGGCTGTGGCATGACGTGCGTTCGGCGGCGATGTCGCCGGGCACTGCCTCCATCATGCAGGAGGTGGACGTGGCCCCCGGCAGCAGCCTGCGCGCGGTGCTGCGGGAACTGGAGCGCCGCGAGCTGATCCTCAGCGCGCAGCGCCTGGAGTGGTACCTGCGCTGCTGCTGGCACGGCGACATGGGCAAGGGCATCCAGGCCGGCCGCTACCGTTTCCTGCCGGGCGAACATCCCCTGGTCATCCTGCGCAACATGGTGGATGGCAAGGTGGTCACCGAGCAGGTCACGGTGCTGGAAGGCTGGACCTTCGACCGCATGCGCGAGGCGCTGGCCGCCGCAAAGGACCTGCGCCAGACCACCACCGGTTACACCGAGCAGCAGATCATGCGCGAGCTGGGCGCACCCGACGTGCCCGCCGAAGGGCGCTTCGCACCCGACACCTACGCCTATGCCCCGGGGGTCACCACCGACATGCAGATCCTGCGCCTGGCTTACGAGGCGCAGCGCCGCGACCTGCAGGAGGCCTGGGACGCACGCCAGGCAGACCTGCCGCTGAAAACCCCGGAAGAAGCGCTGGTACTGGCCTCCATCGTCGAGAAGGAAACCGGCCTCGCCAGCGAGCGGGCGAAGGTCGCCGGCGTATTCATCAACCGCCTGCGCATCGGCATGCGCCTGCAGTCAGATCCCACCGTGATCTATGGCATGCGCGAGCGCTACGACGGCAACATCCGGCGCACCGACCTGGTCCGCGACACGGCCTGGAATACCTATACCCGCACGGGGCTGCCGCCCACGCCCATCGCGCTGCCGGGACGCGCGGCCATCAACGCCACGCTGAACCCGGACCACACCGACGCGCTGTTCTTCGTGGCCCTCGGCGACGGCAGCGGCGGCCATCATTTCTCCGCCACGCTGGCCGAGCACAACAGCGCCGTGCGGCGTTACGTGGACCTGCTGCGCCAGCGCTCACTGTCGGAGGCCTGGTCGCAGATCCGTGCCGAAGACGCAGCCGCCCCGCAAGCCGCCGCGCCATGATGCGCGGACGTTTCATCACCCTCGAAGGCATCGAGGGCGCCGGCAAGTCCAGCCTGCAGCAGGCGCTGGCCGGACAGCTGCGGCAGCGGGGCAGGGTGGTATGCGCCACACGCGAGCCCGGTGGCACGCCGCTGGCCGAGGACATCCGCACCGTGGCGCTGGCGCGCCGCGAGGGTGGTGTGCCGCCCGCCGCCGAACTGCTGCTGATGTTCGCCGCCCGTGCCGCACATGTGGCCGGGAAGATCGAACCGGCACTGGCGCGCGGCGAGTGGGTGCTGTGCGACCGCTTCACCGATGCCAGTCGCGCCTACCAGGGAGGCGGACGCGGGCTGCCGGCCGAGACCATTGAACAGCTCGCCGCCATCGCCCATCCCGGCCTCAGGCCCGATTGCACCCTGCTGCTCGACCTGCCGCCGGAACTGGGCCTGGCCCGTGCCGCGCAGCGCGGCGCCGGCGGCGACCGATTCGAGGACGAACGACTGGCCTTCTTCCAGCGCGTGCGCGAGCGTTACCTTGCCCTGGCCGCCGCAGAACCGGCGCGCTTCCGCGTGCTGGATGCCGCTGCCGCACCGGACGTGGTGCTGCAGCAGGCGCTGGCGGCCGTGGAGCCGCTGTGAGCCTGCTGCCCTGGCTCGAGCCGGCTGCCGCCCAGCTGAAGGGAGCTCGCGCCGCCGGCCGCCTGCCATCGGCGCTGCTGATCCAGGAAGCCCGTGGCACCGGGGCCGCGGCGCTGGCCCGCCTGTTCGCGCAGCTGCGCTTCTGCACGGCAACCGACGTGCCCTGCGGCCAGTGCACACATTGCCGCCGCGTGGCACAGGGCGAGCATCCGGACTTCGTCACGGTGGTTCCCGACGAGAAGTCGAAGCTGGGCCAGATCACCGTCGACCAGGTGCGCGATGTCGCGCAGCAGCTGTCCCTTTCCAGCTACGAGGGCCGCGGCACCGTGCTGGTGATCCAGCCGGCCGAAGCCTTGAACCGCAACGCCGCCAACGCCCTGCTGAAGACGCTCGAAGAACCCCGGCCTGATGCGCACCTGATCCTCATCACGGCCACGCCCAGCCTGCTGCCGGCCACCATCCGCAGCCGTTGCCAGAAGCTCACCGTCGCCGCCCCGGATCGCGCCATGGCGCTGGCCTGGCTCAATGCGCAGCAGCCGCAGCGGCGCAGCGACTGGCCGGCCGTGCTCGACGTGCTGGGCATCGCGCCGCTCGAGGCCGCCGAGGCGGATGTGGAGCGGCTGCTGGCCATCCGCGCCGACATCGACCGGCTGCTGGAAGATGCCGCCCGCGGCCGGCTCGACGTGATCCGGGTGGCCCAGGGCTGGGCAGGGGATGACCTGCCTCTGCGCCTCGCCGGCCTTGAGAACTGCCTCACACAGCGGCTGCTGACAATGCGCGCGGATTCCCGGTTGCCAGGCGGCGTTCCTGACATAAATATGGCATCCAGCCTCCGCCTGCTGTCGGAAACCGGCGAATTGCGCCGCCAGCTGGCCGCCGCGGCGCTGAACAGGCCGCTGGCCGTGGAGCGGGTGCTCTGGCGCCTGCAGCGCGGGTAGGCGAGTCGAGACGAAACGGGACCGAAATGGCGAAAGACACTTCAAGGACGGGCACGCACAACAAACCCGGTCTGCTCACGCTCACCATCAAGGACAAGAGCGCGCTGTACATGGCCTACATGCCCTTCGTGCGCAACGGCGGCCTGTTCATCCCCACCAACAGCTCCTACCGGCTGGGCGATGACGTGTTCATGCTGCTGAACCTGATGGGCGAGGACGAGAAGCTGCCCGTGGCAGGACGGGTGATCTGGGTCACCCCCAAGGGCGCGCAGGGCAAGCGCACCGCCGGCATCGGTGTGCAGTTCAGCGACCAGGATCGCGGGCAGACGCAGAAGAAGATCGAAAACTATCTGGCTGCCGCCATCGGCGGCGAGAAGCCCACGCACACGATGTAGCCTGCCCGCAGGGGCCGGCGTGCGGTCTCAGGCCTGGGACGCGCGCCTCAGGCCGTGTTCCATCGTACCGATGCCGCCCTTTAGCACATAGGCGTCGAAGCCTTTCTCCACCAGGATGAACGCGGCCGCAGAGCTGCGCCTTCCGGTGTCGCAATAAACGATCACGGGCTTTGACTGGTCGAGCGTGTTGAGCTTCAGCCGGATGAAATACAGCGGTACGTTGACCGCATCTTCCACCGCGAGGTTCTGGAATTCCGAGGGCAGGCGCACGTCGAGCCAGGTGGCGCCCTTCTTGCTCACCAGCTCCTGCGCCTGTTCCGGACCCACCCAGCGCACCAGCGGTTCGTTGAGCAGCTCGCGGAAATCCTTCTTGGCCAGGCGCATCAGCACACCATCGGTCAGCATGGTGACGGTGGCGTTGCGCTTGGTCTCCGAAATCAATGCCTCTTCGCCGAAGGTATCGCCCACGCCCAGCTCTGCCAGGCGGATGCCTTCCTTGTTGAGCGGCGTCTCGCGCGTCACCACGCACTTGCCGGTGACGATGGCGTAGAAATAGTCGCCTTCCGCACCCTGGTGGATCACCACGTCGCTGGCGCGGTAGGGCACACGCTCCATGCGCAGGAAGATGGCCTGGATATTGGCCGGCGGGATGCGCTGCATGGCACGGCTCTGCAGCAGCGTGGTCATCCAGTCGTCACCGGCGCTGCCCTGCAGTTGGGCCTGCAGGTCACCGACCTCGTAGGTGCCGGTCTGGTCCCAGGTGATCATCACATCGAGCATTTCGCTGTCGATGGAGAGGTATTCCACTGCGTCCATCGCGCGCGCGGTGTACTGGCGCGGCAGTTTCTGCGGCAGGGGATTGCGCGCCTCGGGGGTACCGCCCCGTACCACGCCGATGATGCGGCCTTCTTCCGACAGCTCGACGGTGCCGGTGACCACCCAGATGGTGCGCTTGTCGGAGTCACCCTGCTTGAACAGCAGCCGGCCGGAATCCAGCTCGCGGATGAACACTTTCTTTGCCAGCGCGGCCTGGTTTTCCTTCTTCATGCCGTCGAGCGGCGAGAACTGGCGCAGCTGCGCCACTTCAACCGTGCGGCCCTGGCTCATCGCTTCAATTCGGGATGGTGCATCGCAGGGAAATAGTAGCACGCATGGCGAAGCTCACAGTCCGGCCCAGCCCGCATCCGGCGCAAACCGTGAGCCATGTTGCAATAACAGCCGCTCCAGCCGGCCGCGCAGGGCAGCCGTGCCCTCGGCGCGCGCCCAGTGCAGCGGTCCGCCGCGGAAGGGCGCAAATCCGGCGCCAAAGATCACGCCCGCGTCCACCAGGTCTGCATCGGCCACCAGGCCCAGGCGCAGTGCCGCCACGCACTCGTTCACCATGGTGAGGATGAGCCGGTCGGCAAGCTCTGCCGACACCGCGGCCTCGTCCACCGGCTGCTTCACGGCCTTGCCATCCACCCAGCGGTAGTAGCCCTGGCCGCTCTTGCGGCCAAGCTGCTTTGCCGCCACCAGCGACTCGAGGCGGTGCAGGGGCAGCGGCGGCGTGCGACCCAGGGCCGCACCAATGATCTCGCCCACGTGCTTGCACACGTCCAGTCCCACCACGTCCGAGAGCTCGATGGGTCCCATCGGCATGCCGAAGCGGGTGGCGGCCGCATCCACGACTTCAGGGGCGATGCCCTGCTCGACAGCAATCATGCCTTCCTGCATGTAGGGGATCAGCACGCGGTTGACGAGGAAGCCCGGCGCGCTGCGGCAGGGCAGGGGCAGCTTGTCGATGCGGCGCACGAAGGCGGCCGCAGCGGCCATGGTCGTGGCGCTGGTGGACGGTCCCTCGATGATCTCCACCAGCGGCATCTGCGCTACCGGATTGAAGAAATGCAGGCCGACGAAGCGGCTGGCATCAGGCATGCCCTCGGCCAGTGACTCGAGCACGAGGCTGGAGGTATTGGTGGCCAGCAGCGCCGTGGGTTTCATGCGCGGCAGCAAGCTGGCGTACAGCGCACGCTTGGCGTCCAGGTTCTCGAAGATGGCCTCGATCACCAGGTCCGCATCGCCGACCCGCGTGCCCTCGACGTCGGCCACCAGGCGCTCGCTCATCGCTGCGCGGTCGGCCGCGTCATGCGCGCGTTTGGCGAACAGCTGCGCCGCGCGCGCCAGCGCCGGCTCCACGTACTGCATGCCGCGGTCCTGCAGGCTCACGGTGAAACCGCGCAGCGCGCACCAGGCGGCGATGTCCCCGCCCATCAGCCCGGCACCCACCACGTGCACGTGGCTGATCCTGGGCGCGCTGCCGGCGGCCTTCGCACCGATGCCCTTCAACCGGTCCTGCAGCTGGAAGACACGGATGAGGTTGCGCGTGGACGGATGCTCGAAGAGGCCGGAGATGGATTGCGCCTCGGCCTCGTAGGCGGCACGCCCGCGCGCGCCATGTGCCTTCCACAGGTCCACGATGGCGTAGGGCGCCGGATAGTGTTCGCGCCGCGCCCGCGCAGCCACCTGCCTTTCGAGCGCCGGGGCAATGAATCCCCGCACCCCCGGCCAGGAAAGCGCGCGCTCCATCAGGGGCGGGCGGTGGCGGGGAGGCTTTCGCAGCAGCAGTTGCCGTGCCGTCTCATCGGCCTGCTCGGCCGACACCAGCGCATCGATGAGCCCCATCTGCCGGGCCTTCGTCCCGCGGATGTTCTTGCCGGTGAGCATCATGTCCATGGCCCGGCGCACGCCCACCAGCTCCACCGAGCGCACGCTGCCGCCAAACCCCGGATGGATGCCCAGCTGCACCTCCGGCAGTCCCAGCGCCAGCTTGCCGTCGTCGATGCCCACCCGGTACGTGCAGGCCAGCACCAGTTCCATGCCACCGCCCACGGCATAACCCTGGATGACGGCCACGGTGGGGAAGGGCAGCGCGGCGAGGCGATCGAACAGCCGTTGCCCACGCAGCACCGCCTGCAATGCGCCTTCGCGCGAGCCGAAGGTGAGGAACTCGTTGATGTCGGCGCCGGCGATGAAGCCACCCGGCTTGCCGGAGCGGATCAGCAGCCCCTTCGGCGGCACGCGCTCGATGCCATCGAGCACCCGCCCGAGGTCTTCGAGCACCGCGGCCGAAAGGGTGTTGGCCGACTTGCCTGGCACGTCGAGCGTGAGCACGCCAATGCCGTCGGGATCCTGCCGGTACTGCCAGGCGTCTGTGCTCATGGCTTACTCCGTTCGCACGTGGAAATCACAAATCACCGGCCGGTGGTCGGAAAGGCGCAGGTCCGGCACCCGGAAATCATCCACCTCGATGCGGTTGCTCACCAGCACGAAGTCCAGCTCGGCGCGCGGTGCCTGGGCGGGGTAGGTGGGCACGCTCTTCGCATTCGCACTGCGCAGGCCGGCCGCGCGCATGAACAGGTACAGCTCATGCGTGCCCCAGAAGGTGTTGAAGTCGCCGGCCACGATCACCGGCTTGCTGGTCTTCTCCACCAGCTCGTGCAGGTAGCGCAGCTGGTACTGGCGATGCCGGTACTTGATCGACAGGTGCACCAGGAAGATGCACACCTCGTCGAGCTCCAACTCGATGATCAGCCGCTTGATGCCCGAATCGAAGTAATGGAAGCGCTCGCCATGCACACGCGGCGCGGCCAGGAAGGCATTGGCCTGCTTGCGCACGATGGGCAGGAAGTTGTTCACCGAGGCCGCGCCGTACTTGCACTGGTAGATGGAGAAGTGGCCGAGACTGTCGGCGATATGCGCGGCCTGGTTGACCATGCCCGAGCGCACCGAGCCGGTATCCACCTCGATCAGGCCGATGACATCGGCATCCTGGCCGCGCAGGAATTCGGTGAGGCCCGCCAGCACGCGCCGGCTGCTGCGCAGGTAGCCGGCGCCCGGCACCGGCAGGTGGAAGACCGGCCCGGTGCCGGTGGCATAACGGATGTTGTAGACCACGAGGCGCAAGCCCGGACTCCGCGACAATCCACTGACCAGCTAGTGTATCGGGAGTTTGGGTTACACTTCAGTCCGCATGTCGCAGCAGAATCCCATCCGCGTGTTCGTCACGCACAACTGGCACGACGCAGACGACTACCAGCGCGTGTTCGAGTATCTCGAGGCGTCCCGCAACTTTTTCTACCGCAACACCAGCACCCCGGACAAGCCGCCGGCAGCGGTGGACACCGAGGGTGTGCGCGACGACCTGCGCCGGCAGATCAACCAGGCCGAGGTGGTGGTGGCCCTGCCGGGACTCTACGACGAGCACCCAGACCTCACCATCTTCCAGATGAACTACGCGCAGTCGCAGAAGAAGCCGGTGCTGCTGATGCAGAATTTCGGCACCTCGCGCGAGCTGCCGAAGCTGCTCACCGACCGCTGCGATGAAACCGTGGCTTGGGAAGAGCGCGGCATGGTCGATGCCATCCGGCGCCTGGCGCGCGGCGAGAACACTGCGCGCTTCGAGACCGTCGAGTTCAATCCCGACGATTTCAAGGACTTCAAGCTGTAGGCTGGCGCCTCAGCCTTCGGCAGCGAACAGCTGCACCACCGGCGAGCCGCGTGCTGTGCGCAGCGGGGCATGAGACTGTGCCGCCTCCACCCGCACCATCGCCGCAAACAGCCGCACCACCATGGCAGCGTAACTGCTGGCTTCATGCGTGGACATCTTGCGCACCGAGGCACGCACGGCGCTCTCGCGCACCTGCGGCGCCTCGCGGTGCAGGGCGGCGCACAGCGCGCCGAAATCCTCGCGCAGGTTCTCCGGCAGGGAATCCGCCTCCACGGCATTCAGGTGCGCGTCATAGGCCGTCGCCAGGCGGTCCTTGATCGGGCCGTCCTGCGAAAGGCAGAGGGTGGCCTGCTGGAGCTTTTCGAAGGTGTTGTTCATGGCGGAGCCCTTCCAGGTGCCGACTTAGTCGTGGGTCTTGTTGTTGCTGCAACTTCATGTGATTCCTGAAGTGTGCACCGGAAAAACCTCCCACCGGGTCAAGGAGGTAGAGGCCGAATATACACCCGCATGACATGAGTGCAACCGCGTGATCCCCGTTATTGCGGGATGCGGAACGCGGCGTTCCGAAACCAGGGTGGATCAGGCGCCGCCAGCGGGCAGCAGCCCCTGCACCAGCGCCATGGCCGCGGCGGCAGCTGCCAGCCCGGTAGCCACACGCCGGCCATAGGGGACACCGCCACTGGCAAAGGCCAGTGCGCTCTTGGCCACCCCGGCCACGAACACCAGCAGCACCAGCCCCCAGCCGGCCGCCGCCAGGGTGAGCTGCCCCTGGGCGGCAAGCTGGGCCAGGCTGGCCGCGGCAGCGTGGACCTCCACCATTGCCACGGCGGCGGCAGCGACCATCACGCCGGCGCTGCCGAAATGCCGCTGCAGCAATGTGGAGCCCAGCAGCAGCACGGCCATCAGGCCGACCAGCAGCAACGCATGGCTGAGACGGAACACCCTTGCCTTGCCACCCTGGGGCAGGGCATCCAGTGATTCCCGGCGCCATATCCCCGCCACGGCACACAACAGCAGCACCACCGCGCCCGTCCCCAGTGGCAGGGCAATCCGCGTCAGCAACGGCGGCGCCGCCGTGCCAATCACTCCGCCAAACAACATCAGGGAGCCGAGGTTGGCAAACAGCGCCGCAGAGGCCGCCGGCGCCACATGTTCCACCTCGGCCCGTGCACGCTGGCCGAAACCGGCCACTGCGGCCGTGGAAGAGGCAAATCCCGCGAGGAAACCCGCCAGCGGCAATCCCCATCGCGCTCCCGTAACCCGCAGCGCGATGTGCCCAGTCATGCCCACCGCCAGGATGAGCACCACCATGCGCCAGAGGCTCGAGGGCACCAGCACACCCCAGGGGTCCACTGGCTCATCCGGCAGCAATGGCAGAACCACCAGCGCAGCGCCGGCGAGCAGCAGTCCATCGCGCAGTTCGTGTTCGCTGAGTCTTTCGCGCACCAGCTCGTGCAACGGCTGCTTGGCGAACAGGGCCCCCGCCACCACCACTGCGATGCCGGCGGCGAGTCCGGGGTGGGCGTGCGCGAGTGCAGCGAGGAGGGCAGTGACCGGCAGCGCCACCTCGCCCGTGAGGCCCGGGTCCCCGGCGTTGCGCACGTAGCTGGCGACCATCAGGGCGCCGACCAGCAGCAGCACGGCCACGAGCACGGCCGTGCCCAGCGCCGCACCGAGCGTGCCGGCCAGGGCCACCAGCAGGTGCGTGCGCACGCCTGCCACGGCGCTGGCAGGATCCGGCTGCGCGCGCTCGCGTACCGCGCCGATGAGCAGACCCAGTCCGACCGCGGAGGCCAGCGCCTGCAGTGAAATGCTGGATTCCACGGGGATCCTCTAAGTTACATGAGGATCAATGAACATCCTCATGTAACTACTAATATTTATTCTCCGCCCCCGGTGGCCTTCGGCGCATCCACGACGGTCACCGGAATCTTCAGCCGCTGCAGCTGCGACAGCACGCGGGCCTTGTCGCCCACCACCACCCAGGTGAATCCATTCGGATCCACGGCGGCACGCACGGCGGAGTCCAGCGCAGCGGCATCGAAGCCGCGGTAGCGGTCGGCCAGCGTCTCGACATAGTCGGCAGGCCGCTCGAACAGCACATCCTGCTGCATCTGCGAGAGCACGCTGCCGCTGGTCTCGTAGCTGCCCGGCAGTTCCCGCACCCGGCCATTGATGGTGCGTGCCAGCTCCTCCGGCGTGACGCCCTTGCCGGAGACGAATTCGGCGAAGTGCTTCTTCAACGCGAGGATGGCGTCACCGGTCTTGTCGGTCTGCACCGGCGCACGCAGCAGGTAAGGGATCTGGTGCTGCAGGCGGTTCACGCTGCCGCGCACGCCGTAGGACCAGCCCTTGACCTCACGCAGGTCCATGTTGATGCGCGAGAGGAAGTTGCCGCCCAGCACCTCGTTGCCGGCGAGCAGGGCCTCCAGGTCCGACGAACCCTCCAGGTCCATCACCTGCCCGGCGTAGATCATCGACTGCGGCGAACCGGCACGGTGTACCAGCACGATGCGCTCGCTGCGCGCCGGGATCTGCGCGTCGAAGTTCTTGCTGCCACGGGCCACCTGCGGCGCCGCCCACATCTTGCCGAAGCGCTCCTCGAGCTGCGGCAGCAGCGCCTGCAGCGTCGTATCACCCACCGCAAAGATGGTCGCGTTGTCAGGACGGATCCACTGCCGGTGGAAGGCCACCAGGTCATCGCGCGTGAGCTTCTCCACCACGGCCGGATCGCCGGTGCCGCTGAAGGGAATGCCATAGGGATGGCCGGCGCCATAGATCAGCGGCGGCAGCGTGCGCTGTGCCAGGGCCTGCGGATCACTGGTCTCCTCGGCAATGCCATTGAGCTGCTGCACGCGCAGGCGCTCCAGTTCGCCCGGATCAAAGGCCGGGTTCTTCACGATGTCGGCCAGCAGGTCCAGCGACAGCCCGAGGTTCGGCACCAGCGCGAACATCGAGATGCCGGTGCGGTCGAGGCTGGCCGAAGCGGAAATGCTGGCACCCAGCCGCTCCTGCTCCTCGGCGATCTGCGTGCTGTTGCGCGAGGTCGTGCCCTCGGTGAGCAGCGCCAGCATCAATGACTGCGTGCCGAGCTTGTCCTTCGGGTCCGCGGCATAGCCCGCATCCAGGACCACCGACAGGCGCAGCGTCGGCACCGCTTCACGCCGCGCGAAATACACCTTGATGCCGTTGGACAGCGCGCCGGTCTCCACCGTCGGGAAATCCAGGTTTGCGATGCTGCCCACCTCCGGCAGCTTGCTGCGATCCACCGCCATCAGCGGGCCGCGGCCGAAGTCCTCGCCGGGAGGACGGTAGAACGCCGGACCGCGCGCCGCGCCGCCGTCGCGCGACCTGACACCACTGGCCTCTTCATAGGCATCGCGCTCGCCAGGTACCACGTGCAATGCATACACCGGCCGCTTGAGCCACTTCTGCAACGCGGCCTTCACCTGCGCAGGCGGCGCCGAGGCCAGGCGCTTCTTGTAGAACCGGGGGTCGCCCGAATAGAGCAGGCCTTCGGCCAGCGTGGGTGCCTTGCCACTGAAGCCACCAACTGATTCCAGCCCGGCGATTGCACCCGAGATGTTGCGCACCACCACGCGCTGCACCTCGTCTTCCGTCGGGCCTTCCTCGATGAACTGGGCGACGATTTCATCCAGCCGCTTCGCCACCACATCAGGATCCACACCCGGCTTCACATCCGCAAAGACCTCCAGGAAGCCCAGCTGCGCGAAATCCTGGTAGGAGGCCGACACGCGCACCGCGAGCTGCTCCTGCCGCACCATGATGTTGTCCAGCCGCGAGCTGGAAAGCCCGCCGAGCACCGCCATTCCGATGCCCAGCGGCACCGCTTCCGGATCATTGAGGCCGGGCGCCGTCCACATGCGGTACAGCCGCTGCGTCGGCACATGGTCCTTCATCGTCTCGAACTTGGCTTGCTGCAGCGTGGGAATCGGCACCTCGACCTTCGGCGCCGGCTTGCCGCGGGGAATGTCGCCGAAATATTTCTCGGTCAGTGACTTCGCCGTGGGCACGTCGATGTCGCCGGCAAGCACCAGGATGGCGTTGTTCGGGCCGTAGTGGTCAGTGAACCACTTCTTCACATCATCGAGGCTGGCGGTGTCGAGATCTGCCATCGAGCCAATGGTGCTGTGGCCATAGGGATGATCCGGCGGGAGCAGGGCGGCCAGCTGCGCGTACTCCACCAGCCCATAGGGCTGGTTGTCGCCCTGTCTTTTTTCGTTCTGCACCACGCCGCGCTGGTTGTCGAGCACCTGCTGCGTCACCGCGCCCAGCAGGTGGCCCATGCGGTCGCTCTCCATGAACAGCGGCACTTCCAGCGCCGGCGTCGGCACGGTCTGGAAATAATTGGTGCGGTCGAACCAGGTGGTGCCGTTGAGATCGGTGGCGCCGATCTGGCGCAGCGGCTCGAAGAAATCGCCCGGCACGTTTTCCGTGCCGTTGAACATCAGGTGCTCGAAAAGATGCGCAAAGCCGGTCTTGCCGGCAGGCTCGTGCTTGGAACCCACGTCGTACCAGATCGACACTGCCACCACGGGCGCCTTGCGATCGGTGTGCACCAGCACCCTGAGGCCGTTCTCCAGCTCGAACTGCTCGTAGGGGATGTCGACCTTCGCGAGAAGTTCGGATGCCGGAGCTGGTTCGGCCACCTTGGCCGATTTTGATCCACAGCCGGCAAGGGGCAGGGCGCAGGCAACGAGAGCGACAAGCAGTGGACGGAGCATGGCGACACCTCAGGCGGAAACTGGCCGCAAGGATAGCGCCTGCCGCGCGGAATGGGAGATCGAAGGGCCGTCCGTCAGGCCCGCGAACGCGCAATGACGATTTGCGCGGTTGCCCTACTGCGAGTCCCCATCCTGAGGACGGTTCCCCGCACGATCCAGTGCCGGTGACTTCACTCCGAACACCCGGAACTTGGGCGGCTCTGGCTTTTCCTTGTATTGCCTGCAGGCGCGCACCATGACCGTCAGCACGTCTGCGTAGCCATCGGATATGAACCGGGTCGGATAACTGTAAGCGTAAGTGCCGCTGAAACCATAGCCGTAATCCAGCGAGGAGTAGTAACGTGGGTATGTGGGCCTCGCGGATCTGCCGGCAGGCCTGAAACCATCAAAGCTCCTGAGCGCACGCTGCTGGTTCTGCTCGGCAAGACATTGGGCGTACTCGGACCTTGCCGAGGCCAGCACTGGAGTCAGTGCGAGCAGACCGATCATCATCATCCGTGTTGATGAGTTCATGGAGAATTCCTTCCCACAGTTCCGCTGGACGAATTCGTACGTAGCGTCTGCCCGGCAAGCTGAACCGGAAATGAACAGACTGCTACCGGATTGTGACTGGTATGACTTCTACAGCCTCGGCATCATTTGGTGGCGGCGTCTGTGACAAATGCCAGGTGCCCGCAGGATCCTTCCAGCGGTATGCCTTGGGGATGCCCGCCTCACGCTCAGCTGCAAGCTTCTCTTTGCGCGCGGCTTCTTTCAGCAGGAATTGCCGGTTCAAGTCGTTCAAGGCCTGAACGGTCCCATCTTGTACCGGTTGCATCATGGTTTGCGCCGCAGCACCCACGAAAGGCGCTGCAGAGCGTGAGAGCTCGGCCAGCCGTTCTTCAGCCGCACGTTCCTCGGCTGCGAGTTGCGCACTGCGCACGATATATGTGCCCGTCCAGAGTGATCCCGTGGCCACCAACGCAATGGCTGCATACGAAATGCGATTTCTGGTTTGCATCCATCTTACTTCGCATAATGTATATTATGTGAAATTGTGCGGGGGGCGGTCTCTTGGTTCCGGTCGCTGTTTGCATCCCGGCATGCATACACCTGGAGCCCCGCATGAGCGACACCATCACTCTGCAGCTCAGCCGCCAGGACGTGGCCTTGCTCGAGGTGGCGATCGCCACCGACATCGAGCGCGCCAGGCAGGACCTGAAGCTCGCCCACGAAGTGCTCGACGTGCTGACCAGCTACGGCAGCGGCCGCAACACCGAGGTCGCCCGGGAGAACATCACCTGGATCAGCCAGCGGATCACCCGCCTGCAGGAGCTCCTGCAGACCTTGGTCTGCCGCACAATCCCCGCCGGTTGAATGTGACATAGCCCCCTGCAGCGCCCATCGCTGCAGGGCAGCATGGCCCGCGTGTCATGGATAGCGATCTCGACTGGATCAGCCACCAGGCGCTCGAAGAGCTCACCGGTGCCCACCGAACGACCGTCCGCCGCTGGAAGCGCCTGGCGCCCACCGGCTGGCTGCCCGTGTGGCTGCGCCGCCTGGTCAACACCGTCTACCGCGGCCGCCTGGATGAGATTCACCCGGACTGGCGCGGCTGGCGCGTGAACACGAAGTATGGGGAGCTGGTGACGCCGGAGGGGCTCAGCGTCACCCAGGGGCAGATCCGTGCCCTGCCGCAGCTATACGAGCTCAGGCGCGCCCTGGAGGGCGAGCTGCAGCAGCTGCGGCGGGAGGCGCTTACCCCTCGTAGTCCGGCGAGACGAAGCCCCTGCCTGTCCAGGCGTTCGGATCGAGGGCGACGTTCGCCGGCGGAATCTTCTTCCGACGGCGCGCGCGCACGATCAACGCGATGACCACCAGCGCGGCCGCGCCGATGAGCACGTGCTTGGTCTTCATCGACGCTTCCTGAACCGGCCGTTCTTGTTCCGGGGCGGCAGCCGCCGGCGCTTCTTCCTGGTCATCGCTTCACACCTCGCAGGATCAGATACACCACACCACCGAGCGCAGCAGCCAAGAGCAGCGCGCGCAGTGGATCGAATGCGGCCGGCTGGCCAGCCGTCACGATCACCTTGCCGTCGCTGCCCGTGACCACCAGGCCCGCCTTGAAGCCGAGGAGTCGGCCGAGGCCGAGGCCCTTGCCGCCTTCCGCGCCGCCGCTGTACAGCGTCACCGGCGGCAGCACATTCGAGCGCAGCTGCACTCGCAGCTCCTGGCGCACGTAGTCGCCGGCGATGTCGGCCGCGCCGCCCAGCAGCTGCTGCAGGAACGTGGCGCCCTCGAGCTTCACAGCAGCTGCCCCTGGCGGTTGCGGAACACCACCGCCTCGAGCGCATCCACGCGCCGCTCGAGCATCGCCAGGCGCGCCTTGTACGTGCCCCACGTGACAGCGGTCATGATGACCGGTGAGGCGATGGCGACCAGGACGGCGAGGGTTTGCAGTTCCATCACTTGCCCGCGTGGAAACCCTTCCAGCCGGCGGCACCGAACAGGTAGAAGATCACCATGCCGGCGAGCTCGCCCAGGGACTGCACCACATCCTTCGGCGGGCTGAACCACAGCGCGGCCGAGGCATAGCTGGCGAGCACCAGCGTGGCCATCGCCGGGCGCTGCAGGGCGCGCAGGTCATTCACCCAGCGATGCACATCACCAGGCGCGTCCAGCTGCTGCAGGATGCGCAGGCGGTCGTTCTCCGCCTGCATCAGCTGCACCAGCTCGGCGACGTTCACCGGCCGCGCGCCGGCGCCGTTGGTGACGCGATTGAAGATCGCGCGCACGCCATCGCTGACAGCAGGCAGCAGCGCGGCGCCGAGCGTGGCCACCAGGGACACGGCTAGGCGCTCTTGGCTGCCAGGCGCGCCTCACGCACGCTGGCGCGCTCGTGCTCGAGCGGCAGCTGCTTGCGGCTGCGCGAGTGTGCCGGGCGGCACTCCAGGGGCAGCTCCCTGCCCTCACCCTTGTTGCGCTCGACGGCGCGGGCGCGGATTTTCTGACGCTTGTGAAGGATGCTCATCGGTACCTCACTTCCAGAATTGCCACCAGGAGCCTTCGTCCTGGTCTTCGGTGATCGGGGGCGTGTTGGGCTCGTAGTCGTCGTGGAACAGGTCATAGATCGAGCGGCCGATCCAGCCGCCGATGTCGTCGAGGATCGGCACGCCGCGATTCACAGCACCGCCCACGGTGCCGATGACGCCGGTGCCTTCGTATGGCGTGCCCCGGTTCCAACCGGTATTGCCGCTCCACACATCATCGGCCGCGCCGGCGACCGCGCCCGCTGCAGCGCCGGCGGCGGCGCCAACATCCTTGGCCGCCTGGCGGATCAGCAGGTACGCGGCGCCGCCCACGATCACCACGCCGATCGCGAGCTTCACCGGGTCTTTCGTCAGGTTGGCGAGCATGGATGCGCTCATGCAAGCCCCGCATTGCGCGTGATCTCTTCCACGTAGGCCGTGGTCTCGGCCGGCCAGGACTTGATCTGCCCGGCCTGCCACTTCGCGAGATTGCCCTGGCCCCAGTTGTAGGCGGCGAGCGCGAGCGGCCAGGTGCCGAAGCGACGCTGCAGCTGCTGCAGGTAGCCGGCCGCGTAGGGAATCGCGCGCTGTGGATCGAGCGCGCCGGCCTCGCCGAGCTCGGGGTGCCAGCGCGGGATGATCTGCATGATGCCGACAGCGCCGGCGCTCGAGCGCGTGCGGCCGTCGATGATGTCCTGGCGGAAGCGGGACTCGCGGTAGGCAACCGCCTCGAGGAGGCCGACCGGCAGGCCGTGCTGCGCGGCCGAGGTGGCGAAGAGACCGCGCAGGGCTTCGGGGATGCGGCGCGTCCACTCGCCCAGGAGATTGTCCAGGGTGTCGCGCACGGTGGTGCCGAGGCGTTCAGCGGACACGGTGATGAACTCCAGGGGATCGTCCAGGGCATCCGCGAGCGCGAGCTGGCCGCGCCTGGTGCGTGAAACCGCCCACAGCAGCGCTGCTCCCGCAAGCACTACCCATGTCCATGACGTGCGAGCGCTCATGCATTGGCGATGTAGGAAAAGTCGAAAACAAACGTTGTGGCCGCCGTGAGCTTCGCGCCCAGGTCCGCGAAGGCGCCCGCCTCGAAAAACTGCAGCACCGCGGCACTGGCGCCGGATGGCAGGAACCCCACCACGTGACCAGTGGTCACGCCGGTGAGCCCCGAGGCGCGCACGTAGAAGCCCGCGCGGCTGGCGCGCTGGCCGACATTCGTGGCGGCCGGATAAGGCAGGTTTGGCAGCGTGACCTCGCCGCTCGGCGTTGAAATGCCCGACAGCGCACATTCGCCGTGCACGTGCACGACGCGGCCAATCTTGGTGTAGGCGAGCTTGTAGTAAGGCTGCGTGATGCTGCCGCCGCCCACCGTCAACACACCATTGAATTCCCCGGCTTCGTACTCGCCCAGGGCGCGGCGCGGCGCCATCTGCCCCACCAGCGCCACCGGGTCCATGTAGGCCGGTTCATAGTGGGCGGCCACGCGGCAATTGGTCATCGTGTTGCCGTTCACGGAATTGGAGCGGCCAGTCACTCCCGGAGTCATGCCGGCAGAGTCGTTCGTCACGTGCGCAATCGAATAGCCGAAATCGCTGGCGTGCGTGTACTTGCCGCCGTCCTGCGTCAGGTCGCCGCGCGCCTGGTTGCCCGTGACCGTCACGCACTCGGAATCGGACACCACCGAGATTGCGGCGTTGCCCCGGAACGGCAAGATGCCATCATGGGTGCCCGCGTAGTAGTCGGCATTGTCGTAGGCGATGATCGTGCCCAGGTCGATGCCATCCGTGGTGTATGGCCAGACCTCGAAAGGCTGCGATGCTGTCGGATTCGCCGGCAGCACCGGGCCGCCGCTGCGCGGGAACTCGCGCGCGACCACCAGCGTGCCGCCATAGCTGCGAATCCCGTAGGCGTTCGGGATGCGGCCCCATCCGCTGATGATGTTGCCGCTGATCAGGCCGCCCACGCAGTTCTTGTAGTACGTGATGCCTTCCTGCCCGGGCTCCTCCACCGTGTTGCCGATGGTCACCACGTGGTGCGAATCTTCTACACGGATGCCGCAGCCACCGATGCGCCGCACGATGTTGCGCGCGATGATGCAATGCAAAGCCCGGTCCACCTGAATGCCATCGGCCGAGGCGACGTAATCCTCTTTCGATGCATCAAACCACGCCTGTGGGCCGCAGGTGTCCAGCGTGTTGCCGTCGATCATGAAGCGGCGCAGGCGCGTCGAATCGGACGCGGCCGAAGGAATGCGGCAACGGATCGCGGGGTTCCGGTAGCTGCCCTTGTAGATGTGGTTGCCGCGGATCAGCACGTCAGCCGCACCATCCGTGTTTGTTTCGATGCTGTGGCCGCTGAACTCGGTGAAGTAGCACCCCTCGATCCGCACGCGCGACATGGTGTCCGGTTTCAGCAGGAGGCCAACATTCACGTTGGCCATGTCCTGCTTGTACACTTCGTCATTGGCCGGATAGTTCATGCTGCCATCAAAGGCAACCTTTTCGACCGCGAAATCCGACAGGTCGCCGGCTACCGCCTCGAATACACCATAGGTGCCAGCGG